>CAZRBP010000053.1:0-21414 GCA_964598305.1 uncultured Pseudomonadales bacterium
CCAGTTGCGGCGCTTGCAGAAGGACGATCTTGCCCACTGGCTCAAGGATTACAGCCTAGGCACGCTGTGGACCAAGGGCGAATTGGGGGGGACTCGGTGGTGAGCACGGTGCTCTATGTCGAAGGAGGCGGAGAGAGCAAGGCCCTAAGAACCGAATGCCGGAAAGGGTTCCGCAAGTTTCTCGAACGCGCTGGGCTGGGAGGACGCATGCCCAGAATCTCGGCCTGTGGTAGCAGGCAGCAAGCCTACAAGGACTATCGCGGTGCCGTAGGCCATGCGAAAAGCGATGAGTTCATGGTTCTGCTCGTTGACAGCGAAGGGCCGGTTGCGGTGGATTCGGATGCTTGGAGTCACCTGAATCAGCGCGACAACTGGGACCGTCCGCCGAAGGCTCAAGACGAAAGCGTCCATCTCATGGTCCAATGCATGGAGGCATGGTTTCTAGCCGACAGAGGCACTCTAGCGGAGTATTTTGGCTCCGGTTTCAATACGAACGTGCTACCGCAACATGCGAAAGTAGAGGATGTGCCCAAAGCCGACTTGGAGAGAGGACTGAAAAGCGCTACCCGCAACTGTCGGCCCAAGGGCGAGTACCACAAGGGACGCGACTCCTTCGCCATCTTGGGCCGAATTGACCCCAACAAAGTGATCGAGTCCTCTCCCTACGCAAATCAATTGGTGGAAACGCTGCGGCGAAGCACTGGCTAGCGGAAGCTGAATTGATTGGGTGGCCTACCCAAACAGCCACTCGTGCAGCATCCGCCCCGGCATGAGCGTGAACGACCCGGCGATCAGGATGCCGCCGACGTACACGCCGATCATGTTGTTGCGATGGGCGCGGACGTTACCCTGGCGGATGCCGCGAATGGCCAGGGGAACGCAGGTGAGCACTAGAATGCTGAAGCCGTGAATCAAGCCGAAGTGGTTCAGGATGCGCGGTCCCACCTCGGCGGGCATGGCCAGCGTGACCAAGGCGGTGAAGAGGATCAGCACCGCGTAGATGCGGCCGAGCAGTTTGTGAATGGGTGTGCCCTTGGGCCGTGCGAGGAGCCAGGCGCCGATCAGGAAGCAGGGCGCCACAGTGGCGAGGTGGAGGTAGGCTAAGCTGAGGTAGGGCATGGGGCATTGGCTGCGGGAGTCAGGTTGCACATTGTAGTCGCAGTACAATCGCCGTCCATGAACTGGCGCGAAACTCTGAACCGGATGGCGTTGTTGCTGGCGCTAGTGGGCTGTGCGCCTGCGGTGGCTGGCGATTGGTTTGAGCGCTTCAAGGATGAAGCCACTGACGCGGCCCTGCATCGCTTTCTCTACGCCATGCCGAAGGGGGGCGACCTGCACCTGCACCTGACCGGCTCGGCGTTTCCTGAATGGCTGCACGAGCTCGCCTTGGCCGAGGCGGCCCACGGGGTTGCTTACTACGTCAAGACCCGGATCGACAACTGCGCGGTGGAGGCCGGTCAGGCCGATGCCTACCTGTTGCTCCACCGTACTGTGGATCAGCGCCGCTTGGCGACTTTAAGCGATTGCGGACGGGGCGAGTACCAAGCCTTGAGCGCTTTGGACGCCGAGGCGCGGGCGGCTTGGATGAACAGCGTTCGCCTGGATGCCTCCCACGAGGGGCGCGATGAGTTTTTCGAGCGCCACTGGCAGCGCTTGGGCGACCTGTTGCGCAATCCTCACTTGGTGGCGGAGATACTCTACCGCAACGTGCGGGCGTTTGCCGATGAGGGCGTGGCCTACATCGAGCCGCAGGTGCCGGTTTTCGGTTTCCTTGACCGAGATGGGACGCCGCTTGCCCCGGAGGCCGTGCTGGCGATTTATCGGCAACGCTTGGCGCAGGCGGACGTCCAGGCCATCGGCGTGACGGTGCGCTTTCAGCTCTCCGCGTTGCGCTTTCACCCGGACGCGGAGCAGGTGGTGCGGCGAATCTACCCGTTGGCTGCCGAACACGCCGACATCGTGGCCGTGAACCTGGTGGGGCGGGAAGACCACGACCGTGGTCACCCGCTGCGCTTTCTTGACACCTTTCGCGACCTGCGGCGGACCTATCCGGGCGTTCGCCTTTCGATCCACGCCGGCGAGTCGGCGCGGCCCGACAGCCATGTGCGCGACACGCTGCTGCTCGGTGCTGCGCGGATCGGCCACGGCCTCAACCTCATTCAGGATGCCGAGACCCTGCTTGGCTTGCGCCACGGCCCCTATCTGGTGGAGGTCAACCTGATATCCAACCTGCTCCTAGGCTACGTGGACGGCTTCGCTGCGCACCCGTTCCCCGAGTACCTGCGCACCGGCGTGCCGGTGGCCCTGTCCACCGATGACCGGGGCATGTGGGACTCCACCCTCACTGATGAGTTTTTCGTGGCCGTGCGCGAATTTGGGCTGACTTGGGCGGAACTGCGCGCCTTGGGCCGTAATTCCCTGGCGTTCAGCTTTCTCGACGAAGCCACGAAATCCCGATTGCTTACGGATTACCAACGGCGCATGGACCAGTTTGCGAAGGCCTTCCAGCGTCGGGGAATGGCATCCCTGGACGATGTGCAACCATTGCGGCGGGGGTTCATTTGTCGGCATTATGGCCTGTGCCACGAAGGGGGCGATCAGGAGGGCACTAGTCATGGCGACGGCTGACCGGATGATATGGCGCGACGGTGAGTTCGTCCCTTGGGCGGACGCCACCGTCCACATTCTCGCCCAGAGCCTGCAGCGGGGCACCTTGGCGTTCGACTACCTCAGCGTTCACGAAACGCCCGAAGGCCCGGCCATCCTGAAGCTGCCGGAACATGTCGCCCGGCTGTTCGAGACCTGCCGCATCATGGGCCTGCCGCTCAGCCGCTCCGAAGCGGAACTGATCGATGCCTGCATCGAGACCGTGCGGCGCAATCCGGGCGCCACCTCGCTCAAGATCAGCGCCCTGATCGCTTCGGTGGAAGCGGAACTGGTTCCACAGGACCCCCATGTGGCGGTGTTCATCGCCGCCTACGACAACCAGGCGGACATCATCGCCCAGCAGCCGGGCGAGGTGCATACGCCGTTGGCGCTCAAGCTGAAGATCGAACGCCGCATTCGCAACCGACGCAAGGACATCGTGCCGCCCCAGGCGAAAATGGCGGCCAACTACAGTGCGCCAGCCTTCGCCAAGTGGCGGGCGCGGCGCGAGGGTTTTGATGAAATCCTGCTGCTCGACGAGTCGGGCGCCGTGGCGGAGGCGCCGACTGCCAACCTCTTCGCCATCGCCGGTGGCGCCTTGGCGACGCCGGGCGACGAGCGGGTGCTGCTTGGCATCACCCGCGCCAGCCTCCTGGAGCTGGCCGAAGCTATGGATGTGCCCTGTGAAAAGCGGGAATTGGATGTTGCCGAGCTGTTGGGCGCCGATGAGGTGTTTCTGTGCTCCACCTCCAGGGCGGTCGCACCGGTGGCGCAAATCGACGAGACTCGGATTGGCGATGGCCAGCCGGGTCCTTTGACGGCTCGGTTGCGGGACCGCTTCGCCGCCATCGTTGCCGGACGCGATGCTGAATTCGCGCATTGGCTGACGCTCTGCGCGCCAGCCGGTTGAGGAGGAAGGTCAAACCATGATTTCAGAACACCCCGAGTGGGACGAGTTTCTGCGCCGCCACCGCTGGGCGGTGCTGACCACGTTGCGGGCCAGCGGCTCGCCGGTGAGCGCCATAGTGGCCTATGCGCTGGACGGCGACGAGTTGGTGGTCAGCACCCCGCAGGCCACCTTCAGGCACGCCTCCATCGCCCGCGACGAGCGCGTCAACCTCTGTGCGTTCAGCAAC
Organism: uncultured Pseudomonadales bacterium; assembly: GCA_964598305.1. GTDB lineage: Bacteria > Pseudomonadota > Gammaproteobacteria > Pseudomonadales > Azotimanducaceae > Azophilus. Next base: position 3,783 of record CAZRBP010000053.1, read on the forward strand.
CGGGAACCGTTCAACTACGTCGCCGTCGAAGGCTGTTGCGACATCGAGCGCACGGACCTGGTGCGCACCACCCGGCTGGTGTTCAAAGCCATCGTGGGCACCGGCTACGAGGAGCCGGAAGACCTGCCCGGCTGGCTCGCCGAGCAGCAGCGCGTCATTCTGCGCATCAGGCCGACACGCGTGTACGGCGTCATTCGCTAACGGCGGTTCTCATTTTGGCTTGTTCGTTGCCATCAAGCGGGCTCCCGGAGCGAGGGCGACTCGCGCTCGATGGGATGCCTCGATTCAATGCGAGGGCAAGTTGCCCTCGCCCCGAGCTATCCTCGGGCAAGTTGCCCTCGTTGCGGGTTTGCCTCAGCCGTCAAGCATGCCGCCCAGCCGCTCGGCGGCCTGGGCGAAGTCCTCCATGAATTCGAAGACCACGTTGCGCACGGAAGAGGGGTTGTTCATCAGCCCCACGCCCTGTCCCACCCAGTAGGTGGCGAGCCGCTTGGCGGCCGGGTCGCCGCCCTCGGCGAGCTTGTCGATCTTGCGCAGCGCCGGCTCGCTGACCAGGCCTTGCAGGGGCATAGGCAAGGGGTCGGGGGCATTTTCGTCCTGCCAGGCGTCGGTCCAGGCGGAGCGCAGTTGGCGCGTGTACTTGCCGGTGCGGCTGCGCGAGCGCACGGTTTGCCGGGAGTTGGCGGCCAGCATCTTCTCCTTCACCGAAGGGGTGGTCTCGGCTTCCGCAGTGGTCAGCCACACGGAGCCGGTCCAGGCGCCCGCCGCGCCCATGGCCATGCAGGCTGCCATCTGCCGCCCGGTGACGATGCCGCCGGCGGCCAGCACCGGGATGTCGCCGTAGGGCTTGACCGCATCCACCACCTCCGGCACCAGCACCAAGGTGGAGACTTCGCCGCAATGGCCGCCCGCTTCGGTGCCCGCCACCACTAGGATGTCCACCCCCGCTTCGGCGTGCTTGATGGCGTGTTCCCGAGCGCCGGTCAGGGCGCCCACCGGCACGCCCGCGGCCCGCGCTCGTTCCATCATGGCGGGCGGCGGCACCCCGAGGGCGTTAACGATGAGCTTGATGGGATGCTCGAAGGCGGCATCCATGACCAGCGCCGCGCCCTCTTCGCGCATGTTGTCGCCGTAGCCGTCGCTGGGGCCGCGTTGCCAGAGATCGCTGGAGTCGATACCGTTGCTGGCCAATATGCCTTCGACGTAGGCCTTGTGCTCCGGGGGAATGCGGGCCTCGACCTCCTCGGGCGTCAGGCCGCCCTCCTTGGCGTCCATGCTGGTGGGCACGATGATATCGACCCCATAGGGCGCCCCGTTGACCTGCTCGTCGATCCAGGTGAGTTCGATGTCCAGGCTCTCCGGCGTGTGGCCAGCGCCGCCGAGCACACCGAAGCCGCCGGCCTTGCTCACCTCCGCCACCACGTCGCGGCAATGGCTGAAGGCGAACAGGGGGAATTCGATGCCGAGCATCTCGCAGACTTTTGAGTTCATCATGGTGGGTTCCTTGGGTTGACCTTGAATGGGGATAGTGGGGAATTCAAATGCAGGAGTGGGCCTCGGATGATGACTGTTTACGGCGGACTGGCCCGCTTTGCAAGATGTCCATCAGGCCTCGTTGATGCGCACCGGCAGCCGGTTGATGGCTCGGAACAGCACCGAGTTGGCCCGTTCCGGCGGCCCGGTCACTTCAATGTTCGGGCAGCGTGCCATGATCTCCTCCCAGAGCACGCGCAACTGCATTTCCGCGAGCCGGTTGCCGAGGCAGCGATGGATGCCGAAGCCGAAGGACAGGTGCTCCCGGGGCCGCGGCCGGTCGATGATGAACTCGCCCGCCCGGTCGATGGCCTCCTGGTCGCGGTTTCCGGAGATGTACCAGAGGATGACGGTGTCCATGGCGCGGATCGTCTGTCCGCCGAACACCACATCGCGGATGGCGGTGCGCCGCATGTTGGTCAGTGGCGTCTGCCAGCGGATGATCTCCGGCACCATCTTAGGGATCAGGCCGGGGTCGCGCCGCAGCTTGGCGTACTCGGCAGGGTTCTCGTTCAGTGCCAGCACGCCGCCGCTGATGGAGTTGCGGGTGGTGTCGTTGCCGCCGACCAGCAGCAGCACCACGTTGCCAAGCAGCTCCTTGGGCCCCATGGCCGCCGTTTGGCTGCCGTGGGCCAGCATCGAGATCAGGTCGCCGCTGGGTGGCCGCTGCTTGCGGTCTGCCCAAACCCCTTGGAAGTAGTCCCCGCACTCGGCGAGCGCCTCGTAGTAATCGCCGGTGGACGCCACCAGTTCGGGATTGTCGCCGTTGCTGAAGATGTTGGACCAGCGGATCAACCGATGGCGTTCTTCCTGGGGCAGGCCGAAGAGGCTCGCGAGCATGCGCCCGGTCAACTCCACTGAGACGTGGCGCACCCAATCGAAGGTCTCGTTGCGGGGCAGGCCGTCGAGGATGTCCGCCGCCCGCTCGCGGATCAAGGCTTCGAGTTCCATGAGGCTGCGCTGGGTGAAGCGCGGTGCCACCGCCTTGCGCTGCGCGTCATGCCTAGGGGGATCCATCTCGATGAACATCGGGGTTTCCGACGCCGCTTGGGGCGTGCCTTGAATGGTGACGCCGCCGAAGCCGAACTCCGATGAGAAGATGCCGTGGGCCCTCTCGATGGCGACGATGTCCCGGTAGCGGGTGATGGACCAATAGGGGCCGTACTGGCTGTCCTTGCAATAGTGCACTGGCGCCTCCGCGCGCAGGCGGGCGAAGTAGGGAGCGAAGGCGTCGTGCTTGAATAACTCCGGGTTGGCGACGTTGAGCTCGTCGAGCGGAATGTCGTTGGGATCGAGGCTTAAGTCGATGGGGATGCGTTGGCGGCGGCGGCTCTGGCGCCCGGAGGACCGGATGCTCTCGGCCTTTTGGCGGAGGCCTTCGTATGCGCTGCTCATGGAGTCAACCTTCGGGGCCTACGGATGGAATCTCGCAGTATTGGTCCGTCTCCACTTGGACGGTGATGGCCCGGTTGCGGTGCGGGCCGCCGCACCAAGTGGGCATGACCATGGAGTAGAGGCCGGTGCCGCCTGCCACTGCGATCAGAATGTCGTCGGGGCTGGCGAAGCAGTTTCGGCTGCCGCTGGCGGCGGATTGGCCCCTGCGGGGTGCGAAGGCCGCAGCGTAACGGGCTAGATCGTCCGGCGAATGGGCGCACAGACCGTGCAGGCGTTCGGCAATGCTGCGCCGGTCAAGACCGGCATCCGCCAGCACGGCGGCGTGTTCGGGATTGAGCAGCACCATGGCGGCGCCGCCGGTCAGCACGGCGTTGTTGGTGACGATGTTGGCCAGCCCGATGGCCAGGCATTCCAGCAGCCGGTCGGCGCTCTCGGGGTCGTCGCCGTCGCCGCTGAACAGCACCGAGTGGGGCGCTTCAGCGCCGATCACCGTTACCGTGCTGTCCTCGGGAGCAAAGCCGAGAGCCACGTGCAGGGGCGGGAGGGGGCTCGCTTCCTCATCCTCCCCTAGGCAGTAGGTGAACTTGCCGGGATGCCCCAACAGTGCCATGTCGGATTCGCCGGGACGGCCGCCGCCGATGTTGATCATTGCCAGGCGCAGGGCGCGCCCGATGCTGGCGTTGGCGCGGTGGCCAGGCCCCAAGGCGCCGAAGCCGCAGGCGATGGGGCCGTTGCCGTGCCGTGCCGGGCCGTTGACCAGGATCAGGGGTGCGGTGCAGTGGGTGGTGGCCTGCATCTCGGTGAGATCGAAGCGCGGGTCGAGCACGGCCTTGACCGAGGCGATGACCAACGGCATGTAGTCGGCCAAGCAGCCGGCCATGACGGCGGCGACCGCAACCTTCTCCACCGTGGCGATGCCCTTGCCCGGCCCCATGTCACCGAGCGCCAAGTCCCGGTCCAAGCCGCTGGCAAGGGCCATGCGCGAAACTCGCGCCTCGGTCGGCACCACCACGGGCAGGCCATCGGTGCACTTGAGTTCGTGCAGCCGTTCAAGCGCCGCCGCCTCAGTGGCGGCCGACAGCATGCCCGTCAATGGATGAATGCCTCGATGATGGCTGGCGCGATGGCGTCGGCGACGCGTTCAAGGTTGGCCTCGCCAGTGCCCGCCACCGGATGCGGCAGGCGCACCCGGGGCGCATCCGGCATGCCGAGGGAGTTGGCCACGAAGTCGCCTTGGGGCCAGAACTTCTCGGTCACCAAGGCCACCGCTGGGATGCCCAGCCGGGCGATTGCAATGCCGTCACGCACGGTGCCGGTGGTGCAACTGCCTCAGTGCCCGTAGGCGGCGACCGCAGCGTGGCAGCCGTCGCGGATTTCATCGAGCATGTCCTCCGGAGCGGGCGACGATGCATCGCCCTTGTTGAACATGCGCACGTCGAGCTGGGGCATCAAGCGTGCCATGGCGTCCGCGATTTTCTCCAGAAATCGTTCCGAATCCGGGAAGCCGTTGGCCAGAAAGGCCACGCAGGGATCGTTCATGCGCTTGAGGTCAACGGCCAGCCCATAGGGCTCCCGCTTGACGCCCACTTCAGCGCGGGGGTCGTGGAAGTCAACCATCTTGAGCTCCTCCTTGCTCTTCCAAAAAAGCTCTGCCAAAAATGCTGCTTCGGAAATAATACCACCGGGACTTCGGAATTTGACTTTGGCGTGACCCGCCCATCAGGGCGCGCCGGGCCAAGTCCGGGCGTCGAAGGCTTGTCCGGTCACGCCTTCGGCGGCGTCGCTCAACAGGTGAATGTAGAGATCCAAGCGGGCCTCCGGCGGTGGCACCTCGGCGGGGTTTTCCGCGGGATAGGCTTGGCGGCGCATGGCCGTGCGGGTGCCGCCGGGGTTGAGGCTGTTGACGCGCAACGCGCCTTCGGCGGCACATTCGTCGGCCAGCACCTGCATCAGGCCTTCCACGGCGAACTTGGAGACGGCGTAGGCGCCCCAGTAGGCGCGTCCCTTGCGGCCCACGGATGAGGAAGTGAACAGGATGGACCCCTGCCGCCCGTGAGTGGCAGCGGTCTCATGCATCAGCGGCAGGAGCGCTTGGGTGAGCGCGGCGGCGGCGGACAGGTTGACCCGCATCACGTCCTCCCACTGATGCATGGGATAGTGCGCCAAGGGGGCCTTTGCGCCGAGCAGGGAGGCGTTGTGCACCAGGCCGTCCAAGCGCCCGTATTCGGCGCGCGCTTGGGACGCCAATGACTCGGCGCTGCTGGGGTCGAGGCGGTTGAGGTCGCAGGGCACGATCACCGGCCGGGTGCGGGTGTGTTCGCTGATCCAATCGAACGCCGCCTCGAGCTTGGCCCTTGTCCTGCCGAGTAGAATCAGGTCGGCGCCGTACAGGGCCGCCGTCTTGGCTAGCGCTCTGCCGATGCCCTCGCCCGCTCCAGTGACCAGGATGGCCTTGCCGGAGAGGCACTGGGTTGCGGGCTGGTGCCGCCAACTGGCTTTTGCATCCTCGAGTTCGGGATAGGCGGTCAAGGCTTAGCCGCCCGCAGCAAGTAGTTGACGTCCACGTCGGAGGACAGCTTGGCGACCCGCGAGAAGGGGTTGTAGCGCAGGCCGATGATCTCCTCCACGCGCAGCCCGGCGCCGCGCACGGCCCGGGCCAGTTCCGAGGGACGAATGAAGCGTTCGTAGTCGTGGGTGCCTTGGGGCAGGATGTTGAGCAGGTACTCGGCGCCGAGGACGGCTAGCAGATAAGCCTTGGGATGGCGGTTGATGGTGGAGAGGAACAGGTTGCCGCCGGGTGCTGCCAATTCCGCGCAGGCTTGGATGGTGCTGGCGTAGTCCGGGACGTGTTCCAGCATTTCGAGGCAGGTGACGGTGGCGAAAGCGCCGGGCCGCTCGGTGGCCAGCGCCTCGGCCGTAGTGGCGTCGTAGGATACCCCCGAGCCGCTTTCCAAGGCATGCAGGCGGGCCACCGCCAAGGGCTTCTCGGCCATGTCGATGCCGGTCACCTCGGCGCCGGCGGCGGCCAGCGACTCGGTGAGGATGCCGCCCCCGCAGCCGACGTCCAGCACCGGGCCGGCTTGGAGGTCCGCATGCTCGGCGATGTAGTCCAAGCGCACGGGATTGATGTCGTGCAGCGTCTTGAAGTCGCCCTCCGGGTCCCACCATCGATTGGCCAAGGCCTCGAACTTGCGTATTTCGGCCGGGTCGATGTTCTGCGCAGTCACCTTAGGCCCTCCGCCGCCAACGCCACTTGGCGCTTCAGGCTGGCGAGGTCGAGGGTCTTGTAGTCGCCCTCCTCATACAGGCACCGACCGGCCACCCAGACGTGGCTCACCGCCTCACCCGCGGGACCGTGCACCAGCGCCGCTGCGGGGTCGCGCACCGGGGACAGGGACGGCCCGCTGAGATCCACGGCGATGAGGTCGGCCTGCTTGCCGGGCTCAAGGGAGCCGATTTCTTTGGCGAGCCCTAGGGCGGCTGCGCCGTTCAAGGTGGCCATGCGCAGCGCTTCGTCCACCTTGCCGGCCGCCGCGCCGCCGAAGTGCTTGGCGAGCAGCGCCGCCAGACGAGCTTCGGCGAACAGGTCCAGTGCGTTGTTGGAGGCGGCGCCATCGGTGCCGAGGGCGACGTTGACCCCCGCTGCGGCCAGCCGTGCCGTCGGGCAGATGCCGTTGGCGAGCTTGAGGTTGGAGGTGGGGCAATTCACCACCTGAACGCCGTGCTCGGCCGCCCGTTCGACGTCGTCGTCGCTCAATTGCGTCATGTGGACCGCCTGCAAGGACGGGTTCAGCAAGCCGATTTCGGCGAGCTCGGCGACCCAGGAGTGGCCGGTGCGCGCCACCGCCGCCGCCACTTCCTCAGCGGATTCGTGCAGATGGATCTGAATCGGGCGGCCAACCTCCTCGGAGTACATCAGGGTCTTCTCCAGATTGGCCCGCTCGACGCTGTAGGCCGCATGCGGGCCGAAGGCGATGCCGATGCGGGGGTCGTCCCGGTAGGCGTCGTGAAGTTCGAGGCCCTTGTGGAAGCCCTCCGCCGACCCGCTGCTCCAAGGGTTGGGAAAGTCGATGATCGGAAACGCGATCTGGGCGCGCAGGCCGGCAACGGAGACGCGTTGCGCCGCCTCTTCGGGAAAGAAGTACATGTCCGCGAAGCAGGTGATGCCTCGGGCGAGCATCTCGGCGATGGCCAGATCCGTGCCAGTGCGCACGAATTCCGGCGAAACCACCCGTCCCTCCAAGGGCCAGATGGCATCGTTCAGCCAAGCCTCAAGCGCCAGGTCCTCGGCGGCGCCGCGCATGAGGCTCATGGCGGCGTGGCAGTGGGCGTTGACCAGCCCAGGCAGCAGGGCGTGATTGCTCAGGTCAATGGCGGCATTCGGTTGGTAGCGCGCATCGAGTTCAGCCGCCGGTCCGATGCCCAGGATGCGTCCGCCTTCGATGGCGAGTGCGCACCGTTCGATGGGCTTGGGGTCGGGGGCGATGGGCAGGCACCAACGGCTGCGGATCATCAGGTCGCAGGGGATCATCGGTCGATTATACCCACTAGCCGGGGTGCGCTTGGCGCAATTGGCGCAGTATGTAGGGGCGCAGCAGGGGGACGGCGAAGGCGTATCGGCCGTGCCGATTCTTGAAGACCAGGCCTTGGTTGCTGAGCGCAGCCAGCATCTGGGTGGCATGGCTGGGACTGAACGGCTTGCCCGGCAGCCGACGGGACTGCTTGACGATTTGCGCCACGCTGAACTCATCGCCCTCGGCATCGATGTGGGCGATGGCGATCATCAATTCCCGCTGCCGGTCCGTGGCCCGCGCCCAACGGCCGGCGAAGAAGTCCGTGTCGAGCTTTTGCTCGATCTCACGGATGGGCACCTCAGCGCCCGCGCCTCGGTCCGCTCGCTGGACGAATGCGTCATAGACCTCCTTGCCGATGAACTGCAGGAAGTAGGGGTAGCCGCCGGACATCCGCACGATGGCGTCCACGGATTGCTCGCTGAGCTTGACGGCGCCGTCCGAGCGTTCGATGGGCTTGATGATGGCTTGGCGGCTTTCGGCATCCGCGAGGCTATCCAGAAAAACCACCCGGAACATCCGTTCGGCGTAGGTGCGGGCGTGCACCAGCTTCGGGACCAATGTGGGCAGGCCGGTCAGCGCCAGCATCAGCGGCAGGCCCTTGCGTTGCAGGGACTGGAAGGCGTCGAGCAGCAGGGAGAGGGGGTACTGCTCCTTCTGCGCATGGTCAGCAAGGTTTTGCGCTTCGTCGTAGGCGAAGATCATGCCATTGGCGGTGTTGGTCTGGGCCAAGGCCGCCCACGCCGCTTCCAGAACGGCCTTGAGCTTATCCACGGAAAGGCCGGGCGTTTCGTCATGGATGCTGGCGAGCTTGGCATAGTTCAGCGGTCGCTTCGCCACAACCTCCGCGCCGGTGAAGCCAGCGGTGCGGGCGTTGCCGTTGGGTACCATGAGGGTCGAGGTGGCCAAGGAGAGGTCGGTACACAGCCGAATGGCCAGATGGTCTTCGCTGATGCTCGAGGATTCCGACAGGTCGGCACCCACCCAGCGCCAGCCCCGCTGGGCGGCGATGGGGCGCAGCGATTCCAGCAGCACGGTCTTGCCGGCACCGCGCAGGCCAGTGAGCGCGAAGTTCTTCAGTATGGTGCCTTGTTCCAGCAGATGGGTGAACTCGGCGGCTTCCGTCTCCCGGCCGGCCAAAAAGGGCGGTGAATGCCCGGCGCCGGGCCGGAATGGATTGTTGGTGGCCATGTCGGTGAATTTTAGCTTAGTTTAGTCGGGGGAATAAATTTATATGTAAAACTAAATTTATACAAGCCACTAATAGAATGTAAATACGCTGGAGGGAACGACGGCTCCCCTGTCAGGGCACCAAAACGGTCTCCGTCCAGCCGCTCCCCGAGGGGCTGGTGGCGGTGGCTCGATCCGGGGGCGGTTGCCGACGCCAGCGGCGTCGGTCGTGGATGCCGTCGGGCTGGTTGAGATCCAGCCGTTCGACTTCGAATGGAAGCAGATAGAGTCCTCGTGCGGAAGGCGGGGCGACCAAGGGCTCTGGCAGGCCCAGGCTGCCCAGTTCCTTGATGATCTGGGCGCGGCTGGCGATGGTCGAGCTTTGCGGCCGCTGGGCGTAGTACCAGTCCATCTTCTTGGGCGCCTCGGGCCGATCCTGCCAGCGGCTGTGGACCAGCGTCTCGGAGACCGGCGCGGTGGCGCAGGACAGGCGGTACTGGACTTTCAGGGTGGGGAAGTAGGCCAGTGCCGACACCCGCCCCATGGCAGCCCACTTCGGGCTGCTGTCGTTGATGAAGACGGCGAGGCGCAGCTCCCCGTCCGCCGTGGCGGGATCTTCGATGTCGCGCAGCACCAGGGTGCGAACTTCGGGGGTCCCCTCGGCGCCGACCGTGGCCAAGGCGCAGAGTTCGGCGCAGGGGTCGCGCTCGGCCCGCGCCTGCGCCCGATCCTGGTGGAACCGCGCGATCGGGTTCAATGGCCCCTCACTTCAATGTCCCGAACGAGAATGCGGACCCGGCGCTCCTCGTTGATGAACCCGCTGCCCGGTTGAGATTGAGCTGCTCATGTTCTGTCCCCTTGATTGACCAGATCGATTTGTGTGCCGGACTTGAACATTTTGACGGAGCGAAGGCAACCTGCCTTCGCATTGAACCGGGGATCCCGTGGAGGGCGGGTTGGGGCCGGTTGACACTGCCTCGGTTAACAGGCCCTAATCTTCGGAATCGGCCGCTGCGGCGTCGGCGTCGTTTGCCTTGGCCTTGGACAGGCGCAGGAGTTCGGCGGTGTCCCGTTGAATTTCGCTCAGGCGAAAGATGATGTCGGGAAGCTGGTCGGTGAGCCGCCACAGGAGGTAGGCGATGCCGAGCAGCGCCAGGAAAGACAAGAATTGCATTTAACAGCTCCGGGTTTTCCTCTCTTGGCGCACAGATATACGCGCTGGAACGCGGTTAGTCCAGTGTGTTGCGACGGTTGGGCAGGCGCTTCGGGCTCATCAGGGCCTCCAACCGGGCAGCGCCAATCTGCAGCGCGTCGGTGCCGCCGGGCCAGCACAGCAACGCGGCGCCGAAGGTGGGCATGTTGTCGACCGCCTCGGTTCCAACGAGCAGGTTGACGCTCTCGGTGATGCCGGGGTTGTGGGCGACGATGGCGGCGGTTGCAATGGCGGGGGGCGTTTGCTGAAGCACCTCGACCAGCGTGGCTGGGGTGGCGCCGTAGAGGCGACGATCCGCCTTGAGCGTGGCGCTTTGGAACGCTTCGGCCACGAATGCCGCCGTGGCCACCGCCCGTGCGGCGTCGCTGGTCCAGATCCACTGGGCCGGATGGGGATGGCCGGCGAGCCAGTCGCGCATCTCGGGGCCGTCCCTCGTACCGCGTTGATTCAAGGGGCGGTCAAAGTCGCTCCGGGCGGTGCTGCTCCAAGAGGACTTGGCGTGGCGGATCAACCAAAGCCGCATGGGCTACCAAATGGCGAAGAATTCCTCCAAGGCCTGCATTTGCCCACCCGAGGCCGATGAGGGGACGATGATGGGCGTCTTGATGCCGGCGTCAAACCAAGCCTCTATGCCCTCGCGCACCTTGGCGGCACTGCCGAACAGGGTGGTGTCGGCCAGCCAACGGTCGGACAGGCAGGCCGCCGCTTGGGCGGTGTCGCCGGATTCCATGGCTGCTTCCACACCCTCCATTTCCTCGACGTAGCCCGCCTCCTTCCAGTAGTTTCGGTAGTTCGGCAGGAAGGCGTAGCTGGTCAGGGTGCGCCGGTTCACGGCCTTGGCGGCGTCCTCGTCGTCGCTGATGCAGGTGGGGATCATGTTGCCGATGAAAAAGCCCTCGCCTTGCCGCGCCCCGTCGCTGAGATTGGCGAGCGACGCCGCCATGTGGCTGCGGGCGCCGTTGGCGAACACCATGCCGTCGCCGATTTCCTCCGCCAGGCGGATCATCCGGCCGCGCATGGCGGCGAGCACGATGGGCGGCAGCTCGCCGGCCCGGGGCACGGCGCGCAGGTCCGCGACGAACTCGCGGATGTCGCTTAAGGGCTTGCCGCCGCTCAAGCCCAAGCGCTTCAGGGCCGGTTCGTGGCTGACGCCGATGCCGAAGCGGAAGCGGCCCCCGGATGCCTCGTGGATGAACGATGTGGCAGCCGCGTACTCGTTGACATGACGGCTGTAAATGGGCGTGATGCTGGTGCCGAATTCGATCCGGCTGGTGCGTAGGGCGATGGCTAGGCAGAGCGAGAGGTTGTCGCCGAGGCTCGGGCTGTAGATGCCCGGAAAGCCCCGGCGCTCGATTTCTTCAGCGATGGCAAGGGTTTTCAAGCGGCGTCCGGGCACCGCGGCAAGGCTGACGGCAGGAAGGCGGTCTGGCATGGGGAATCTCAGCGTGGGTTGGGAGCGGCCATGCTACCAGAATCGGTGGATGGACAAAGGCAGGGCTTTTCCACGCTTGAGGGACTGATGGTTTTGGATCGGCGTTTGCTGGGGTGTTGGAGGGCATTGAAGCGGACGGCCCCCAGCTCCCCGGCGGCAAGCGCGCCACGCAAGGGCCGGCTCCTCCTGCAGCGCGTAGTGGTGGTGCCGGCACACGAATCCGAGGTTGAAGGGGTGCATCATTAGCTCCGCGCCGTGCCTTTCCGCGATGGGCCGGATGAGGTGCAGCGCGAAGTAGGTGTTCGCGCTGCCGATCCCACGGGCGGGTTCCGGTCCGCCGGAAGGCTGAGTACCGGCGTCCGTTTCCCGTCAACTCATGCCGCCTCTAGCGCCGCCGTTGACTGCGATTACCTGCCCTGTGACGTAGTCCGAGAGCGGCGAGCAAAGCCAGAAAATCGTCTCGGCGGCTTCCCGGATCGTCCCGGTACGCCCCAGCGCGATGCGTGGGTCGCGCCTAGGCGCGTAAATCTCCTCGTCCGTGACCTGATCCCGATCGATCCGCACACCGAGGCGTTCGGCCTGTTTCGGCGGCATCCCGACATGGACGGTGCGTCCACCGGTCTCAATCACCTCCTTCTCGGACTGCGGGAGCCCGAAGCGAGTCTGGACCACTCCGAATGAAACGGCGTTAACGTTCACTCTGAACCTCCCCCACTCCTGCGCAAGGGTGCGCATCAGGCCGAGCATGCCAGCCTTTGCCGCCGCGTAATTGCCAGCGCCCATCAGTCCCCATTGACCGGCCAGCGACGACACCATCACGGTCTTGCGGTGCGTGACCTCGTTCCGCTTCGCTTCCGCTTCCGCCGCAGCCTTGAAGATCGGCGCGCAAGCACGGGCGAGCCGGAACGGTACGATAAGGTGGATGTCGAGCATCGCTTGGAACTGCTCGTCGGACATCCCGTGAATGCCGCCGTCCCATGCGTAGCCCGCGTTGTTGACGACGATGTCCACCGCGCCATGCGTGTCCATCGTGTACTCGACCAGACGGTCGCAAGCGTCAGCGGCGACCAGGTCGGTCACGAATGAACTTGCCTTCCCGCGTCCGATCCCGTCGTTCAGTGAGTCCACCGTCTCGCTGGCTTTGGGACCGTCCACCTCAGCGATGACCAGGGTCGCCCCATTGGCTGCCAACATGGTGGCAGCGGCGCCACCGATTCCGCGGCTGCCGCCGGTGACGATCGCGACCCGACCTTCGAGCAGGCTCGACTGCAGTCTCGGTTCGATCAACACGTCACCGCCCCTTCCATACCGGATCGCGCTTCTCGACAAAGGCGCGCAGTCCTTCGCGCCGGTCCTCCGACCCCATGACCGGGCGCGCGAACTCCATCTGGTTCTCCCAGCCGTCGGCATCATGCCAGTCATAGGCCCGCCGCACGATCTGCTTGGCCGCCTGCGTGGCCAGCGGGCCCGCCGCCAGCACTTCATCGGCGAGTTCGATTGCAGCTTCAAGCGCGTGGCCGGGGTCCGCCAGCCTGTTGACGAACCCGAGTTCCGCCATTCGCTCTGCCGACCAAGCATTGCCAGTCAGTGCAAGCTCCATGGCAAGGTGGTACGGAATGCGCTTCGGCAGCCTGAAGAGCCCGCCCCCCACTGCCACCAGCGACCTCGCCGCCTCCGGTATGCCCATGACGGCGTTGCGTGCCGCGACGATGAGGTCGCAGGCAAGACACAGTTCGAGCCCTCCGGCCAGCGCATGGCCTTCGACCGCGGCGATGATGGGCTTTTCGGGAGGCTGGCCCATAATGCCGAAGCCGCCACGCCGCCTGGATGCGCCCATGTCGCCGTGCATCGCCGCCACGAGATCCTGACCGGCCGAGAACGTCTCCAGCGTGCCGGTGACGATGGCGCAGCGCCACTCGGCTTCCTGCTCGAAGCGATCGACGGCCGCTTCCATGGCCCTTGCGGTCGCGCCGTCGAAGGCGTTGCGGCGGTGGGGCCGCTCGATGCGAATGAGCAGCAGGTGGTCCTTGACCCGCTCGGTGCGGATGGCGTCCGCCCCGGTGGGCGGCGCCCCGGGAACCTTAGACTCGCCTCCTGCCTGGTCTGTCTCTGACACGGAACCTCCAAACTATGGTTCGATTCGTGGCCCGTCCCTCAGGCGGGCGGCTTGTCGCGCTCAGACGCTGCGCTCTCTCCCCGCCCAATACGGTGCCCGAAGCTCCTGCTTGAGCACTTTGCCCGCGGGATTCACGGGCAGCGCGGCAACGAACTCGATGCGCCTTGGCAACTTGAACGACGCAATCCGTGCCCGGAGGAACTCCGTCAACTCACTGCCGTCGGGTTCGGCACCCCGCCGGGGGACGACGAACGCCATGGGCTGTTCGCCGAAGTCGTCGTGCGGAATGCCGATGACGGCGCAGTCCTCCACCGCCGGGTGCTTGAGAATGGCCTGTTCGATCTCGGCCGGATAGATGTTGACGCCGCCAGCCACGATCATGTCCTTGACCCGATCCGTGATGAAGAGATAGCCCTCTTCGTCGACATGGCCGACATCGCCGGTGCGGTAGAAGCCGTCCTTGACCGTGTCTTCGCCAAGCGGTTCATGGCCCAAGTAGCCCTTCAGCACCAAGGGCGTATTGACGGCGATCTCGCCCGTTTCCCCGTCAGGAAGCCGATTCCAGTCGCCGTCGACGATTTCGATCCGAACCGTTTCGTAGGGCTTGCCGCTGCTGCCCGGCTTGCGCAGCTGGTCGTCGGGTGACATGTACGAGATCATGCTCGCTTCACTACAGCCATAGACCTCCCAGAGCACGTTGCCAAACTTCTGGACGATCCATTCCTTCAGCGTGAACGGCACCACCGCCGCCCCGACGTTTAGCGAGACCACGGACGACAGGTCGTAGCGCTCGAAGACCTCGTCCGGCAGTGCCTGGATCCGAAGGAGCATGGTCGGCACGGACGTCCAGCCCTGTACACGGTGCCGCTCGATCAGCCCCAAGGCCTCCTCCGGCCCATAGGGATCGAGCAGAACCGCTGTTCCGCCCCTGGCACACACTCCGGCAGCGATGGTCGGGCCGGCGCCGTGGTGCACCGGCATGGACATCAACACGACGGCGCGCTCCGGCATCGGAGGCACGCCAGCCACCGAGGCCCCGTAGCGCATGAGCCGCTCAAGGTCTTTGCCCGTGAGGTCTGCGCCCGTGCGATCGATCGGCGGCACACCCTTGGGCGCTCCCGTGGTGCCCGACGTGTAGAGAACCATGTTGGGACGTAACGAACCGAAGCGAGGCGCCGCACTGCCGGTCTCCAGCAGGTCTTCAAGCCGGTGGCCGGGACCTCCCGCGCCCTGCCCGCTGGTGAGGAGCAATCCGCAGTCCAGCACCCCCCAGCCCGAGGCGTCCACATCGTCGCACGCCAGCCCCTTGGAACCGCTGTCGCGCAGGATGTACAACGCCTCGGCGGGGGTCAGCTTCCAGTTCACCGCGACCTGGGCCACCCCGAGCTTTTGCAGCGCGCGCTGAACGACGAACCAAGGGAAGTCGATCCGAAACCGCATGCCCATGCGGTCGCCGGGGCCGAGCCCAAGACCGGCAAGCGCATCGGCGACCCGGTTCGCGCGGTCGTTCCATTCCGCATAGGTCATCGACCGCCCGTCCTTGACGACGGCGACCGCGTCGGGCGTGCGCTCCGCCCAGAACTCGGGCGAACCGTGGTCAGCCTCGCTCAGCATCCGCGACCTCCTCCGTTTCATGCATTGCCGGCGCACATAGGGAATTGCAAACAATACGACCGCATTCGCGCTTTATGCGTGTCGGGGACACGTCGCCCAGTGACGTCAGCATCTGTGCGCCGATCCCTCGCAACAAGGCGAGCATGAGCCCGGCGAAGGCCTCCGGGTCGACCGGCTGCCGGACGGATCCGTCGCGTTGCCCCAGCTTCACGAGGTCTCCAATGCCCGCCCTGAAGCGCCGGTCGAATCGCGCGAAGTCGACCTCCGCATCTTCGACGAATGAGGCGCCCCACATAAGCGCAAAGCAGCGCGTCATGGGCGTAGGGCACGCGAACGCATCGACATAGGCGTCCGCGATGGCGAGCAGGGACTCCAGACCCGTGCGGGTGCGCACGCCGCCGTCGTTATGGAGCCCGGCCACGAAGCACTCCTGACACCGATCCGCGAGGGCGTCAATGAGCCCCTGCTTAGAACCGAAATGATAATTCGCAAGCCCGTGACTGTACCCCGCCCGTTTGCAGATGGCCGCCAGAGAGGCTTTCGACATGCCATGGGTCGCGATCAGTTCCGCTGCCGCTTCGAGCAGCGCCTGCTCCGCCCGAGCGCGCCGCTCCGCTTGCGTAAGCCAGCTTCTCTGGATTTCCATGACGGCACCGTAGTACACTTTTTCAACAGTCGTCAAGCACTAACTGTCCATCCAGCAAATTGACCTGAGGAGTGCGTGTCATGGCCCGGACCCCTGTCCACGAGGGGCTCTACGATCCGCAACAGCGGACTCCAACGCTACGGGGGTCGCGGTGCGGACGGTGCGGCGCGAGTTTCTTCCCCCCGATCGACATTGGCTGCGAGCGTTGCGGAAGCACCGACCTCCACCCCGCGCCCTTCTCGGCTGCCGGCGTCGTACATGCCGCCGCCACGGTGCACCGGCACTCGGGCCACGGCATCCAGGCGCCGTTCACCGTCGCTGAGATCGCCCTTGACGACGGCCCGCTGATTCGTGCGGTGCTCACCAACGTCGATGACCACATCGTCGGTGGCCGCGTCGCCGCCGAATGGGTTGCCACGGGCCGGGACGAGGAGGGCAACGATCTCGTCGAGCCGCGCTTTCGCGTGGTACTCCCGGAGCCGGGCGCGTGAGCATGGTGCTGGCCGACCTGAGGCCCGTCTTTGTTGTTGGCGTGGGCCTGCACCCTTACAGGAAGCCCGGACCGGCGCCTTACACGGCTATCGGCGTGCACGCTGTGCGTGAGGCCCTGGCGGACTGCGGCTTGGCTTGGCGGGATGTCGAGTCCGCCTACACGGGTACGGCCTGCACGGCCATGGGAATGTCGCGGTTGATGTACCGCCACCTCGGGGCGTCGGGCATCCCCATGACCCAGGTCGAAAACGCTTCGGCATCTGGCTCAACGGCTTTCCGCCAGGCCTGCATCGAGGTCGCCGCCGGCCTGTCGGAGATCGCCATCGCCGTTGGCGTCGACAAACCGCTTGCGGTGAACATGCCGCAACGGGCCGCCGGCGTCCGCGATCTGGTGGGTGCCAAGGTGGCGCCGTTCACGCATTTCGCCCTCCTTGCCAACCGCTACATGCACGACTGCGGCGCGACACCGGAGCAGGTGGCTGGCGTTGCGGTCAAGAACAGCAGGAACGGTGCGCTGAATCCCAACGCGCAGCGCCGGCGAGCGCGCACGCTCGACGAGGTGATGGCGCCCCCGGCCATCAGTGGAACGCTCACCCGACTCCAGTGCTGTCCGGTCGGAGAGGGTGCTGCGGCCGTCGTCGTCGCCTCCGAAGAGGCGATCGGCCGTTGCGGCCTCGACCGCTCCCGTGCGGTTCGCGTCCGCTCATCCGCCGCGCGTTCGGAGGCCATTTACGGCGACGAGAATTTCGACGCCGCACTCACCCGCGAAACCACGGCACAGGCGCTTGACGAAGCAGGGCTGAGGCCATCGGATTTAGACGTGGTCGAATTGCACGATGCGTTCACGATCGAAGAACTGCTCTACATCGAAGCTATGGGGCTGTGCCACCGGGGGGAAGCGGCAGGACGCTTGGAGGCCGGCCAGTTCGACATCGGGGGGCGCGTCGCCGTCAGCCCGTCGGGTGGCCTGCTGTCGATGGGACACCCCATCGGTCCAACGGGAGTAGGGCAAATCTGTGAAGTCGCGACGCAACTTCGCGGTGAGGGCGGTGGCCGTCAGCATCCCGGCGCACGCGTGGGCCTCGCCCACATGGTCGGTGTCGGCGCGGTTTGTGTCGTCCATGCGCTGTCGTCAGAGTGAAAGCGTGAGGCAACGCATTCCCGGCGATGGATCGCGCCGCGACTTGCGACCACCGAGAAAAGCGCCCGGCTTTTCTTGGCGATTCCCAGGTTGGGCCCTTAATCCCCTGATAAGGATTTGAAGGGATTAAGGTACTGTGCAGTATCGCCCCTTCGTTCAGGCTCACTTCTCATTGGACAGGCTGGTGGTGGCTCCACGCTTGGGCATCGGGTACATTCACGGCGGCGGATGCCTATTTCCCAAGGATCGAATCAAGTGCTCATCCCCGTGGGGGCCGACTCGATGCAAGCCCACCCGATTGCCAATATA
>CAZRBP010000054.1:0-14435 GCA_964598305.1 uncultured Pseudomonadales bacterium
AGAATCCCCGTTGAACACCAAGGTTCAGGAGTGCCATGCTCGCGATCATCTCACCCGCCAAATCACTCGACTTCAACAGCCGGGCACCGACCCGGAAACACTCCGCGCCGTCGTTCCTGGACGATTCCGCGGAATTGATCCGTGAACTGCGCCAATTGGCACCGCAGGATCTGTCGGACCTCATGGGCATCAGCACGAGCCTCGCCGAGCTCAACACCGACCGCTATGCGACTTGGGGCGAACCCTTCAACCGGCGCAACGCCAAGCAGGCCATGTTCGCCTTCAACGGCGATGTGTACATGGGCCTGAAGTCCACCGAATTCAGCGAACGGGACCTGACTTGGGCGCAGAAGCACCTGCGCATCCTGTCCGGCCTGCATGGCATCTTGAAGCCCCTCGACCTCATCCAGCCGTACCGCCTGGAAATGGGCACCCGGCTGTCCAACGGACGCGGCGGCGACCTTTACGA
Organism: uncultured Pseudomonadales bacterium; assembly: GCA_964598305.1. Taxonomy (GTDB): domain Bacteria; phylum Pseudomonadota; class Gammaproteobacteria; order Pseudomonadales; family Azotimanducaceae; genus Azophilus. The sequence continues at coordinate 470 of CAZRBP010000054.1, forward strand.
CTTTTGGCGCGACAAGGTGACAGAGGCGCTCAACGATGCCATCGACGCCCAGCGCCAGCCCATTCTGGTCAATCTGGCCTCCAACGAGTACTTCAGTGCCGTGGACACCACGCGGATCGATGCGCGGATCATCACGCCGACCTTCAAGGACCTCAAGAACGGGCGCTACAAGTTCATTTCCTTTTTCGCCAAGAAGGCCCGGGGACTGATGGCCGCCTACCTCATCAAAAACCGGGTCTCGACGCTGAAGGCGCTCAAGGCGTTCGACTGGCAGGGCTACCGGTTTTCGCCAGCCGAATCCTCCGCCAATGATTGGGTGTTTCTGCGCGATCAGCCGGGCTGAATCAGATCCCCAAGTTGCGCCTTGCGCAGCACCACCTGCCCGCCGCGCGCCTTGCGCATCCGCAGATTGAGCATCTCCACGCCAAAGGCGAAGGCCATGGCAAAGTAGATGTAGCCCTTGGGGGTGTGGAAGTCGAGGCCCTCCCCCACCAAGGTCAGGCCGATGAGGATCAGGAAGCTGAGCGCCAGCATCTTCACCGTGGGATGGCGCTCGACGAAGGCGCTGATCGCGCCGCTGGCCACCATCATGACGGCCACGGCAATGACGATGGCCGCCACCATGATCTCGATCTGTTCGACCAAGCCGACGGCGGTGATCACCGAGTCCAGGGAGAAAACGATGTCAACCACGGCGATTTGAACCATCACCGCGGCAAATCCCATCGTGGCGGCGCCGCCGTGGCCGTGGGTGGCGCCTTCCAAAGAATTGTGCACCTCCCGGGTGGCCTTGGCCATGAGAAACGCCCCGCCGCCAAGCAGGATCAGGTCGCGCATCGAGATGGCGTTGCCGAATACCGTAAACAGGTCCGCGGTCAACGACATGATCCAGGTCAGCGAAAACAGCAGCCCGATGCGCATCAGCATGGCCAGGGTGAGCCCAAGGTACCGGCCCCGCCGCTGCTGATCGGGCGGCAGACGCCCGGTCAGAATGGAGATGAAGATGATGTTGTCGATGCCGAGAACGATCTCGAGCGCCGTCAAGGTCAGAAATGCCGCCCATAGGGACGGGTCGGTTAACAGCTCCATGCTCGTGATCTCCTGCGTTCAGCGCCGAAATTGAAGCACTTTCCTCAGCGCCCGTCATGCGCACAGTCGGGCTGCGGTTGGGCTATCATGGGGTTCCCATCACAAACACCGCCGCCATGTCCCAGTTGGAAACCGAAATCGAAGCTGCCGTCTTCCGCCGCTTGGTCAGTCACCTTGACGGCCGCAAGGACGTCCAGAACATCGACTTGATGAACCTGGCCGGCTTCTGCCGCAACTGCCTCTCGAAATGGTACCGGGCCGAAGCCGGGGAGCGGGGTGAGGAAATGGACTTGGAGGAAGCCCGGACGCGGGTGTACGGCATGCCCTACGGCGAATGGAAGGCCAAGCACCAACGGGAGGCATCCGCCGAGCAGCTCGCCCAGTTTCAGGCCCAGCAGGCCGACGCCAAAGAGGCTTAGGCGAAACGACGCACATGTCCGAGTGGCGCGCGCGCATCACGCAGACGCTGTGGGAGTGGCGCGGCGTGTGTCTGTTCATCGCCATCATGCTGGTGTTCCGCTCTGCCATCGCCGATTGGAACCAAGTGCCTTCCGGCTCGATGAATCCGTCGATCCTGGCTGGCGACCGCATCGTCGTGGACAAGCTCGCCTACAGCCTGCGCATCCCCTTCACCTTGCAGCAGCTCGCGCACTGGGCGGAACCGGAGCGCGGCGATGTGGTCACCTTCGTCTCGCCCCTCGACGAGAGGCTGTTGGTCAAGCGCATCATCGGCCTGCCCGGCGATCGGGTCGCTCTCGAGGCCAACGCCTTGAGCATCAACGGCCGGACGGCAGCCTACCGAGAGCTCAGCGCCGCCGAAGCCGGCATTGAGGGCGGCAGCCCCCATCCCCCCCAACGCTACTTCCAGGAGTCCATACTGGGTGCCAGCCATCTGATCATGCTGCATCCCGAAGGGCGCTCAACCAGCAACCGGGACCTGCCGCCCTCGGTAGTGCCCAAGGGACACTATCTGGTCCTCGGTGACAATCGCGACAACTCCGAAGACTCCCGCGTCATCGGCTTCGTGGAGCGGGAGCGCATTCTCGGAAGGGCCACCGCCGTGGCCTTCTCCTTGGACTACGAGAACTTCTACAAGCCCCGCCCGCAGCGATTCATGGCGGACCTCGATTGACAGGGCGATCGGCCTGACGCTTCGCCTCATTCATAGCCGCAATCAGTCGCCGGATGTCCTGAACGCTTGGGCTCTCCAAGTGGACGGCCTTGTTTCGCGTGTTTACCGCACTTCTCCAACTGACCGGCGATTCCAATCGTCTAGGCCGCACTTCGGCCACCATATCAGCCAACCTTCTCTCCTCGTCGGGTCGCTTACCTGCAAGCTGGCCCACGAAACGCTCAAACTCTATGCCCGCAATCTGGCCAGCTAGATCAACTCGCCGCTGGGGCTGCTTGCCAAAAGAGGCGCTGTCCAAAAGGGCTTCGGCGAGATCTGGCCGGGACATGTCCTCGAAGAGCTGCTCGGTGAGATTGAGCACTCGAACGGCTCTGAGCTGGGCATCCTGCTCATACCCAAGTCGCAACTCCTCACATTCGCCGTCACCGATTGCGGCCTCCAGAACGCCATCCAAAACGCCCACCTGCAGAACCCACAGCGCCATATCGACCTCCGCCGCTTTGGCAAAACCCGGATGGCTGTCCCTGACTTCGCGAAGGCTCGCCAAGTACCGCTGGTACTTCTGTGCATGGTTGGTGGACGGCCCGATTCCCAGTACATTCTCAACCGGCGGGCTCATGATTCCGAAGTGCTTGGGCACGATGAACCTCAAGACCACGGACACCAACTCGATTTGGTGAAACACCTCCAAGAGGCCTTGAATGAGGTCTTCCTCGTTCTTGGGCTGGTTCCAAAAGTCCCAGGTTCTCGACTCGAGGCTTTGTTCCAATTCGCTTCGCGCGGGCCAGTATCCGAAGTCCTCAGCGTCCCAGACATCCGGGTTAACGATCTGTTCCAGATCCTCATAGCGGAGCCGCTTGTTTGATTTGACGCCTTCCAACTTTCGCTCAATTTCACCGACGTCCTGCCGCGGGCTCTTGCGGTAGTAGATGCTTCTTAACTGGCCATGAAGCAGAAAACAGCGATGCAGATAGTTGGTTGGCATAGCTCACCAAGTTGCTTTCAGTCGCCCGCGACACACCAAGTCACCTAAACGGCGGTTCGGAGTGGGATACGGCGAGCGACGAACTCGAATCCGATTCACTGGCCCCGTCATGCCGGCCTCTTCGCGCTCCGCTATCTTGTGGTCACTCCAAAGCCGCTATGCAGAACAGTAGGGCAATTCCGACGCCCGCCCAGATCCAAGCTGAGCCGGACACCGCACCACCGGGCTGCCCTTCTGCCCCCTCATCCTTGTGTTTGCTCAAGCAGTCTTTGCACAGCAGTTCCTTCGGCTTCGGTCGCATGAATCAACTCTTGCGCCCAACGACCACCCGCTCGTCGGTCTGAGGCATCGCCTCGTTAGACATCAGGGCCACGACTGCCGCGGCGCCTGCGCCAAAGCCAGCGCGCGAGGCCAACCAGCAAACCGCCAGTTAACGCCAAGGCCGCAAAGACGCCGACGAAGCCGAGGCTGGCCGTGAGCGCTTGCAGCAGGTCCTTGGTTTCAACATCGTAGGCGTCCGCCAGCCAGGCGATGGCGAGGGCCACGGCCACGGTGCCCAAGAGGATGGTGCGCGTCAGCCGGCCGTGGTTGCGCGTCCGGCGCCGGGCCGGGGCGCGTTGCAGGCGTTCACTTATGGCTTCGGCTCGTTCGAGCCGCGATCGCTTGAGCTCGTCGCTGGAATCCAACTCAGGCCACCGAGGCTAGTCGTCGATGCTGATCAGTTCGACATCAAACACCAAGGTGGCGTGGGGGCCAATCAGTTGGCCGGCGCCCCGCTCGCCGTAGGCCAGCTCCGCAGGGATGAACAGCCGCCACTTGGCGCCGGGCGACATGAGCTGCAGGGCCTCGGTCCAACCGGCGATGACCTGGTTGAGGCGGAAGCTCGCAGGACTGCCCCGGGCGATGGAGCTGTCGAAGACGGTGTCGTCGATCAGGCGGCCTTCGTAGTGGGTGGTGACTTGGCTGTCCGCGCTCGGCGTGGGGCCCTCAGCGGCAATGAGCACTTCGTACTGCAGCCCGGAGGGCAGCACCTCCACGTCCGCACGCTCCGCGTTCTGCGCCAAAAACTCCTTCCCCGCAGCACCGGCGGCAGCGCGCCGTTCGGCCAAGAGGGCCTCAAGCGCGGCTTGGCCCCCGGCTTCAGCCACTCGAGGCGGCGCTCCGTCGAGGCCATCCGCCAAGCCTGCGGCCAGCGCCGCTGCGTCGATGCTTGCCCCAAACTCCTGCCGCAGCCGCTCCCCCTGGCGGTAGCCGACGAAGTAGCCGGCTTCGGCGGCTTGCCCGCCAAGGTCCACAGCCTTGCCCGCTTGCGACCCACCGCCACCGGGCTCGGAGCACGCCGTCACTAGGCTGACCACAAGCAACATTGCAGCCCAAAGGCCAACCGGACATCCTTTTCCCGCCATCAAATGCACCCTTCAAGATCAAATGGAGAAGCGAGTTTACACCCCGAATGGATATTGCCGACGCGAATTGCTGGTGGGAACCCGAAATTCGAAGCGAGGGGCGGATGCCGTCGAGCCGGGCTCGGCTCGAAGCTGTCCCTCAGCCCGACACGGCGTCAAGCGCTGCTTGGGCAATTCGGCGCGAGTATCGGTATGATGGGATTCCCTCACACAATAGCCATCGCATGCCCGTAACACACACCCACCTCTCCTCCGTTTGGGCGGCTTTCGCCGCCTTGCTCGTAGTTTGCGGCGCGGCGAGCACCTCGGCCGAAAACGCCACCCCGCTGGAACCGCTGGAACCACTGGACGTCCATGCCCGCACCAGCCTGACCATCGTTGAGCAGTTGCGCCACAACCATTACCTGCGCAAGACCTTGGACGACGCGGCCTCCAGCGAGATTTTCGACAACTACCTTGAGGCTTTGGACGGCGCGCGCGTGTACTTCACCGCCGCCGACGTGGCGGCCATGGAAAAGCACCGCCTTGAACTGGACGATGCGCTCAAGCGCGGCAACCTCGGCCCCGCCTTCGACATCTTCAACCGCCACCAACAGCGGCTGATCAACCGCTTTGAGTACCTGTTGGCCAAACTCGAGGACGGCGTGGAGACGCTGGACTTCAGCGCTGACGAGGCGCTTGAGGTGGACCGAGAGGATGCCCCCTGGCCCGAGGACGAGGCCGCTCTCGACGCGCTCTGGAACAAACGCCTTAAGGCCGCAGCGCTGAACATGAAGCTCAACGGCAAGCCCGACGCTGAAATCCAGGAACTGCTGGCCAAGCGCTACCGAAACCGCCTCAAGCAGGCGCGCCAGACCAAGAGCGAGGACGCATTCGGGCTCTACGTCAACGCCTTCACGACCGCCTACGACCCGCACACCCGCTACTTCTCGCCGCGGGTCTCCCAGAACTTCAACATCAACATGTCCTTGTCCTTGGAAGGCATTGGCGCGGTGCTGCGTAGCGAGGATGAGTACACCTCGGTGGTGCGGCTGGTGCCCGCTGGGCCGGCAGCCAAGACCGGCAAGATCAAACCCGCCGACCGCATTATCAGCGTCGGCCAAGGGGAGCGTGGGCCGCTGATCGACGTGGTGGGCTGGCGCCTCGACGACGTGGTGGAGCTGATTCGCGGGCCCAAGGGCTCCAAGGTGCGTCTTGAAATCGTGCCGGACAAGGCTGAGGGCCAAGCGGCCAAGGTGGTGCAGATCACGCGCAACACCGTCAAGCTGGAGGAGCAGGCAGCGCGCAAGAAGCTGCTGACGCTACGCCGAGGCGGCCAGGACTACCGCATCGGCGTGATCGAAGTGCCAACGTTCTACGTCGATTTCAAGGCCTTGAAGCAGGGTGACCCCAGCTATCGAAGCACCACCGGCGACGTGGCACGTCTCGTTCGGGAACTCGAAGCCGAGGGCATGGACGGCTTGGTGATTGATCTGCGCAACAACGGCGGCGGCTCCCTGCAGGAGGCCGACAAGCTGACGGGCTTGTTCATCAAGTCCGGGCCCACGGTGCAGGTGAAGGCGGCGAGAAAGCGGGCCAACGTCTATGCGGACGATGACGAAGCCCTGGTCTGGGACGGCCCCCTAGCGGTGATGGTCAACCGGCTGTCCGCCTCCGCATCGGAGATTTTCGCCGGCGCCATTCAGGACTACGAGCGCGGCGTCATCCTGGGCGGCCGCACGTTCGGCAAGGGCACGGTGCAGACCCTGGTGCCGTTGAACCGGGGCCAACTCAAGATCACCGCCGCCAAGTTCTACCGCATCTCCGGCCAGAGCACGCAACACCGGGGCATTCTGCCGGACATCGAGTTCCCCGACCTCTACGACGTCGAGCACATCGGCGAGAGCAGCCTGGAGGACGCCATGCCATGGGACGTCATTCGGCCAGCGGCCTACCCCCGCAGCAACAACATACGGCCTGCCCTCAGCAGCCTGCGCGCCCGCCACGCCGAACGAACGCTGGACAATCCGGACTTCGTGTACCTGCGCACCCTGGCCGAGCGCATCCGGAGCGACAGCGAGAACACCCAAGTGTCCTTGAACGAGGCCGAACGGCGCCGCCAGAAGGCGGAAGAGGACGCTTGGCGGCTTGAGGTGGAAAACACCCTCCGGCTGGCCAGGGGCCGCCCCCCGCTCAAGGACTTGGACGAGTTGGACACCGAAGACGACCCCGCATCCGCGGACCCCGCAGGGTCCGAAGACGAGGCCGACGACCCCACCAACGAGGCCGTGCTCGCCGAGGCCGGTGAGGTGCTGCTTGACCTGATCGGCTTCCGCCACCAGGTGGCGATGGTCGGCGACGCCGCCAACCCATCGTCCGGGGCACCGGCGCTGAGCGGCGAATCCGCCTACCGCCAACAATAGGGCTAGCGCCCTGTCAATCCACTAGTCGGGCAGCAGAAACGCCTTGGAACGGGCGTTGATGGTCCCGAGCAGCGCTGTCTGAAAGTCCTCCAAGGCCAAGGTGTGCTGGGCCTTGTGGCCGTGGCGGCGCAGGGTGACGGTGCGCTCCTGCTGCTCCCGTTCGCCGACGATCAGCACGTTGGGGATCTTCAACGTGGCCGCTTGGCGGATCTTCTTGGACACGGTGTCGCTGGAAGGGGCGAGTTCGGCGCGTACCATGCGCCCCCTGAGCGCAGCGACGATATCCGCTCCGTATGCGTCAAACTGCTCCGAGACGGTGACCACCTGCACCTGCACCGGGGCCAGCCAGGTGGGGAAAGCGCCCCCATAGTGCTCCAGCAGGAAGGCCACCATGCGTTCGTGGGTGGAAAAGGGCGCCCGGTGTATGCAGTAAGGCATGTGCGGCTGGCCGTCGGCGCCAACATAGGTCAGGCCCAGGGCAGCAGGCTGGGAGAAGTCCAATTGCACCGTGGACAGCGACTCCTCGCGGCCAGTGACGGTTAGGAACTGAATGTCGATCTTGGGGCCGTAGAAGGCCGCTTCGCCGACGCCATCGACGTAGTTGACGCCCATCTCCTTGAGCACGTCCTCCAGAACAGCCTCCGATGCGGTCCAGGCTTCGGGGTTGTCAACGTATTTGTCCCGGCCCTTGGGGTCGTCCGGGTCCCAGCGGGACAGGCGCACGACGTAGTCGTTGAGATCCAGGATCTCATAGGCCTCCAGGTAGAGCCGCATCACGGCCTTGAACTCATCCTTGACCTGTTCCTCGGTGCAGTAGATGTGCGCATCGTTCATGCACATGCCGCGCACCCGCACCAAGCCGCTGACCGCCCCGGAGTCCTCCCAGCGATAGACCTGCCCGTACTCCGCGAGCCGCACCGGCAAGTCGCGGTAGCTGCGCGGGATGGCCGCAAACACCTTGTGGTGGTGGGGGCAGTTCATCGGCCGCAGGCGGTAGGCCTCCTTGACGGCAGCGCCGCCCTCCCCGGCCGCGCTCTCCGGCGCCTCGCCGTGGCCCTGGTCCATCACCTCCATGGACGGATACATGTCGTCCGCGTAGTACGGTAGATGCCCGGACTTGAAGTAGAGGCTTTCCCGGGCCAAGTGCGGCGTGGCGACCTGCTGATAGCCGGCCTTGAACTCCAACTCCTTGGCCAGCTTCTCAAGTTCATCGCGCACCACCGTGCCGTTCGGCAGCCACAGCGGCAGCCCCCGGCCCACATCGTCGTCGATGGCGAAAATGCCCAATTCCCGGCCCAGTTTCTTGTGGTCGCGGCGCTGGGCCTCCTCCCAGCGCGCCACGTGATCGTCGAGCTCCGCCTTGGCCGCAAAGGCCCAAGCGTAGATGCGGGTCATCATGGTGTTGGCGGAGTCGCCCCGCCAGTAGGCGCCAGCTAGGCTCCTGAGCTTGAAGGCATCGCGCGGCAACTGCTTGGTATCCGACACGTGCGGGCCCTCGCACATGTCCAGGAAGGGGCCGTTGCGGTAGAAGGTCAGCGTGCTTAGGCCTTGCTTAGCGACCAGTTCCGCCCCGTATTCCCGCTTGTAGGGCTCGCCCATTTCCTCGATGCGCTCAAGCGCCTCGGCGGCGGGGAGGTCTTCCTGGTAAAAGCGCTGGCCCTTCTTGATGATCTTCCTCATGCGCCGTTCGAGCTCCGGGAAATCCGCCTCGGTCAGCGGCTCGCTCAAGAGGAAGTCGTAGTAGAAACCGTCCTTGATGGGCGGGCCGAAACCCAAGGTGGAGCCGGGACGCAGCTCCAGCACCGCCTGCGCAAGCACATGCGCCAAGCTGTGGCGAATTCGGTACAGTTCATCGTCCGGCTGCTCCGCGCCGCTGTGTTCGGCACGTTGCCCGGCGCGTTGGTCCAAGGAAGCCATCACGCACCCCGCTAAGGCAAGTCTGGAAAATTCAGCGCCCGGAGCGGCACATCGCCGCCGCAGGCTGGAAAAGTGCGCATGATAGCTACAGGCTAGCGGCTTTCCTACCCGATTGGCATCTGGATTGGCAATCGGTTGCCCACCGATTGGATCCATCGAATGCGGCGGGCGGCGGCACTCGTGTATGCTGGAAGGGTCATTGGCCGTGGATGGCGAGCCTGCGGTGGACTCACAAGCCCTGCTGCTCTTGGCGGCGTACAGTATCGGCATCCTGGCCACCTCCCTGCTGGGCGGCTGGCTGCCGAATCGGGCACAGATCACCCACGCCCGCCTGCAGATGGTGCTGAGCTTCGTGGCCGGCTTGATTCTCGGCGTCGCCGCCTACCACCTGCTGCCCCACGCCCTAGCCCAGATATCAGGCCACGAGGCGGTTGAAATCGCAGTCTGGTGGATGATGGCGGGCATGCTGGTGACCCTGATGCTGTTGTTCTTCCTGGACTTCCATGAACACGACTTCAGCGATGAGCACAGCCGTCTGCATGACCGTGCGGGCCGTTCAAGCGGCTCCGGCCGCACGGTCAGTTGGCTTGGCATCGTCTTGGGCTTGGGCGTGCACGCCCTGACCGAGGGCATCACGCTGGGCTCCACGTTGCGGCTGGCCCACCACGGCGAGGCTGGCTTGGCCGGATTCGGGGTCTTCCTGGCCATCGCCCTGCACAAACCCCTCGATGCGCTGTCCGTCATCACCACCATGAAGATCAACGGCCTCGGGCAATGGCCGCAACGGGTGGCCAACGTGGCCTTCGCCCTGATCTGCCCCATCGCGGCCTTCGCAACCTATTGGGGCACCGCGCAGTTCGGGCCCTCGGAGACCTTGGTGATCGGCTGTGCGCTGGCCTTCGCCGCCGGTTCCTTTCTGTGCATCGCATTGAGCGACCTGCTGCCGGAAATACACTTCCACAGCCACGACCGAATCAAGCTCGCCGCCTGCTTCCTAACCGGCGTCGCCATCGCCTACGCCATGCACTGGGTGGAGCCGAGCGAGCTGCACGGCTCCATCGAGCGCCAGGCAATGGCGCAGCCTGCACAGCACCTTGAATTTGCGATGCGCTTGGCCGATGCTCCGCTTCCTCACTGACTGACCGCCATGCCCGAGATACCCAATCCCCACGCGCTGGCGTCAATGCTGCTCACGGTGGCCGCCCTCTATCTGTTCAGCCGCGAGCGGCTGCGGCTGGAGATTTCCAGCATCGGGCTGATCAGCCTGCTGGCCATCGGCTTTTCACTCTTTCCTTACGGGGACTTCCGCCCCACTGAGTTCTTCGCCGGCTTCGGCCACGAAGCGCTGATTGCGGTCTGCGCCCTGATGGTAATGGGCCAAGGGCTGGTGCAAACCGCAGCCTTGGAGCCGGTGGGACGGGTGCTGGCCCGCTTCTGGAACCGCCAGCCCTTTCTTTCCTTCATGGCGACCCTCGTGGTGGGCGCCGTGCTTTCCGCCTTCGTGAACAACACGCCCATCGTGGTTCTGCTGCTGCCCATTCTGATAAGCGTGTGCCTGCGCACCGACAACTCACCCGCCAAGATCCTCATGCCGATGGGCTTCGCCACCTTGGTGGGCGGCATGGCCACCACCATCGGCACGTCAACCAACCTGCTGGTGGTGAGCGTGGCCTCTGACTTGGGCCTTGCCGAGTTCGGCATGTTCGACTTTGTGTATCCGGCAGCCATCGCCGGCGCAGTGGCCTTCGTCTATCTGTGGCTGATCGCCCCGCGGCTGCTGCCCGATCGCGACATTCAACTGGCCGGCGCCGCGCCGCGCCTGTTTGAGGCCCGGCTGCGCCTGACCAGCGAATCGCCTGCGATCGGCAAGCCCCTGTCCGATGCCGTCGCGCTGTGCGACGACAAGCTGCGCGTCGCCCGCATCCGCCGCGGCGAAATGCTCCTCATGCCGCTGCCCGACGCCGTGCTGAAGGCGGGGGACCAGCTACGCGTGCGTGACACCCGAGAGCATCTCAAGCTCTTTGAGGACACGCTCAAAGCAAGCCTGCACAGCGTCAATTCCGGCGACAACGGCAATGGCCCCCTGTCCGAGCAGAACCAGAGCTTGGCGGAAATCGCCGTGGTGGCCGGCTCGCGTCTCGACGGTGCCAACCTGCGCTCCGCACGCTTCCTGGACCAGTTTCAGTTGGTGGTGCTGGCGGTGCATCGCGCCGGCAGGGAAGTGATGAGCTTCGAGGACAACATCGCTCGGGTGGTGCTGCAGCCCGGCGACATTCTGCTCGTCCAAGGCGCTGGGGCGCAGATCGCCCGCCTGAAGCGCAGCACCGATTTTCTGGTGCTCGACGCCACCGCGGACCTGCCCGAACCGCACAAGGCCAAACGAGCGCTGGCCATCTTTGTGGGCGTCGTCGCCTGCGCCGCCAGCGGCCTGATGCCCATCGCCGTGAGCGCCACCGCCGGCGCCTGCCTGCTGCTGCTGACCCGCTGCCTGAACGTCGGCCCGGCCATCCGTGCCATCAATTCATCGGTGTTCTTCGTCATCGTGGCGAGCCTCGCCCTAGGCAGGGCACTGGTTGAGACCGGCGCCACCAACTATCTCACCGAGGTCTTTCTCGCCGCCACTTGGGGAGCGGACCATCTCATCGTGCTCGGCGCCCTGATGGCCTTGCTGGCGGTGCTGACCAACGTGGTGTCCAACAACGCCGCCGCCGTCATCGGCACACCCATCGCCATCGGCATCGCCAACAATCTCGGCCTGCCCCCGGAACCCTTTGTGCTGGCGGTGCTGTTCGGCGCCAACATGAGCTTCGCCACGCCCATGGCCTACCAGACCAACCTGCTGGTGATGGCAGCCGGCAACTACCGCTTCTCGGACTTCGTCAGAGTGGGTGCGCCCCTCACGGTGATCATGCTGCTTACCCTGACTTGGGTCTTGGGCAGAATCTACTTCTAGTTGCTAGAACGTCAGCCGCTGTGCGTGGGCGTAGGCGTTCAGACGACCCTTGCGCAGAAAGCCGACCAGCGTCTGGCCGCTGCGCTCCGCGAAGTCCACCGCCAGGCCGGACGGCGCCGACACCGCGCACACCATGGGAATCCGCGCCGCCAAGGCCTTTTGCATGATCTCAAAGGAGGCGCGGCCGCTGACCATGAGTAGATGCTCAGCGGCGGGCCAAGGCCCATGGCGCAGAGCGTGGCCGAGCACCTTGTCCACCGCGTTGTGACGGCCCACATCCTCGCGCACGATCAGCAGCTTGCCTTGGGCATCAAAAAGCCCAGCCGCGTGCATGCCGCCGGTGGCGGCAAACTCGTCCTGGGCGGCCCGCAGCGCGTCCGGCAAGTCGAGTACCGTCTGGATGGGGACCTGCATGGCACTCTCAACCGGCGGGAAGTGCTTGTGAACCTGTTCGATGGTTGCCGCGCCGCACAGTCCGCAACTGGAGCTTGCGAACACATGGCGGGTCAGCCGGTCCACGTCAAAGCGCACCTCGGGCCGCAGGAAGACGTTGATGAGATTGAAGCCACCGGCCCGTTGCGGCGCTTCAATCTTGACGATGTCCTCCGCCGATTCGATCACGCCTTCGGTGAGCAGAAAGCCGGCCGCCAAATCCTCATCATGACCCGGGGTGCGCATGGTCACGCTGATGGGCCGCGCCCGAATGCGGATTTCCAGCGGCTCCTCAGGAGCGAGCCGGTCATCGGCGGTCTGCAAAGGCTGGCCGCGCCGATAGCGAAGGACGCGCTGACGTGCCTCTCGGCCCGCCCCGTCCTGTGCGGTCAAGGAACGCCTTCCCCGCCAACCCCGTGCAATTGCCGGACAGCGGCCTGAAGGGCGGGCGAGAGCTGGTCGGCGTCGCCGTTTGCGGCCTCGGCCATGGCTTGGCGCATACGCGGATCCCAAAAGCGGTTCAGATGATCGGCCACCCGGGCCGCCACCAGCTCAACATCGTCGGTGTAGGCCATGTTGACGGTGATCTGCTCGGCCATGCGAACCAACTTGGCGGCGTCAACGGTCATGCCTGCGCGACCTGACGGTCGCGGCGGGCCTCGGCCCGTTGGAGTTTCGCTGGCGCGAAACTCGGTTGAGCCTCGCTCAGCGCCTGCTCCGACAACTGCTGTTGGGTGGCCGTGAAGCGGCGGAACATCTCCTGCCACTCCGATGGCTTGCTAACCGGATAAGCCTGCACCGCCGTCACCTTGTATTCCGGGCAATTGGTGGCCCAATCGGAATTGTCGGTGGTGATGACGTTGGCGCCTGACTCCGGATGGTGGAAGGTGGTGTAGAGCACCCCAGGCTGCACCCGGTCGGTCACCCGGGCGCGCAGCACGGTTTCGCCGGCGCGGCTCTTCAGGCCCACCCAGCTGCCATCGACAATGCCCCGCAGCTGCGCATCCGCCGGGTGAATCTCGAGCTGGTCCTCCCGGTGGTAGGCGACCGCGCCGGTTCGCCGCGTTTGAGCGCCCACGTTGTACTGCGACAGCACCCGGCCCGTGGTCAACAGCAGCGGATAGCGGGCATTGGCCCGCTCGTCGGTCGGCACATAGGGGGTCGGCGCGAAGTAGCCCTTGCCGCGCACGAATTGATCGACGTGCATCAGCGGCGTCCCGGCCGAAGCCTCGTCCCGGCAAGGCCATTGAATGGAGCCGAGTTCGGCCAGCTTGGCGTAGCTCACGCCCCGGAAGGTCGGGGTCAGGCGGGCGATCTCATCCATGATCTCGCTAGGGTGCGAATAGCGCATCTCGTAGCCCATGGCCGTGGCCAGACGGCAGGTGATCTCCCATTCATCCATCCCCGACAGGGGGGCGATGACCTTGCGCACCGGAGAAATGCGGCGTTCGGCGTTGGTGAAGGTGCCGTCCTTTTCCAGGAAGGAGCAGCCCGGCAGGAAGACGTGGGCGAACTTGGCGGTCTCGTTCAGGAACAGATCCTGGACGATCACGCACTCCATCGCTGAGAGCGCCGCGTAAACGTGCTGGGTATCTGGGTCGGATTGGGCGAAGTCCTCGCCTTGCACGTACAGGCCCTTGAATTCCCCGT
>CAZRBP010000054.1:14535-21368 GCA_964598305.1 uncultured Pseudomonadales bacterium
GGGTCGGATTGGGCGAAGTCCTCGCCTTGCACGTACAGGCCCTTGAATTCCCCGTCGATGGCGGCATCAAACATGTTGGGGATGCGGTAGCCGGGCTCCGGGTCGAGCGCAACCCGCCACTCCGCCTCGAACAGCTTGCGGGTGGCTTCGTCGGACAGGTGCCGGTAGCCGGTCAGCTCGTGGGGAAAGGAGCCCATGTCGCAGGCGCCCTGCACGTTGTTCTGGCCGCGCAGCGGATTGACGCCCACCCCAGGGCGACCGAGATTGCCGGTGGCCATGGCCAAGTTGGCAATGCCCATGACCATGGTGGAGCCTTGGCTGTGCTCAGTGACGCCCAAGCCATAGTAGATGGCGCCATTGCCGGCCCTGGCATAAAGGCGCGCCGCGGCCCGCACCTGCGTTGCCGGCACCCCGGTCGCAGCCTCGGTGGCCTCCGGGGAATTGCGCGCCTCGCTGATGAAGGCGCGCCAAATCCGGTAGGCCTCCATGTCGCAACGGGTGCGGATGTATGCCTCATCCTCAAGGCCTTCATCGATGACGACGTGGGCCAAGGCGTTGATGACCGCCACATTGGTGCCCGGCTTCAATTGCAGGTGGTGGTCGGCCCGCACATGCGGGGACTGAACCAAGTCGATGGCCCGGGGATCCACGACGATCAGGCCAGCGCCCTGGCGCAGCCGCCGCTTCATGACGGAGGCAAACACCGGATGGGCCTCGGTGGGGTTGGCGCCGATGACCACGATGACATCGGACTGCAGCACCGAATCAAAGTTCTGGGTGCCAGCGGACTCACCCAAGGTGGTTTTCAGTCCGTAGCCCGTGGGCGAGTGGCAGACTCGCGCGCAGGTGTCCACGTTGTTGTTGCCCGCTGCGGCGCGGATGAACTTCTGCACCACATAAACCTCTTCGTTGGTGCAGCGCGACGAGGTGACCCCGCCGATGGACTTGCGCCCGTAGCGCGCCTGAATCCCTTGCAAGCGCTCCGCGGCGGTGCGGATGGCTTCATCCCAACCCACCGCACGCCATTCGTCGTCGATGCTGTCGCGCACCAAGGGCGTCGTGATGCGGTCCCGGTGGGTGGCGTAGCCAAAGGCGAACCGCCCCTTCACGCAGGCGTGGCCGTGATTGGCGTGGCCGTCGCGGTTCGGCACCATGCGCACGAGCTGGCCGCCTTGGGTCTCCGCACGGAAGGAGCAGCCCACCCCGCAGTACGCGCAAGTGGTGATGACCGCGCTCTCCGGCTGGCCGTGTTCGATGACCGACTTTTCAATCAGCGTGGCCGTGGGGCAGGCCTTGACGCAGGCGCCGCAAGACACGCACTCGGAGTCGATGAAGGCGTCGTTCTGGCTGGCGATGACCTCGGAGTCGAAGCCGCGCCCGCTGATGGTCAGGGCGTAGGTGCCCTGCTGCTCCTCGCAGGCGCGCACGCAGCGGGAGCAGACGATGCACTTGGCCGGGTCGAAGCTGAAATACAGGGCGGAGTCGTCCTTGGGCTTATCCAGATGATGGGCGCCGTCGTAGCCGTAGCGCACGGTCCGCAGGCCCACCGCGCCGGCCATGTCCTGAAGTTCGCAATCGCCGTTGGCGGCGCAGGTCAGGCAATCCAGGGGATGGTCGGAGATGTAGAGTTCCATGACGTTGCGCCGCAGCTCCGCCAACCGGGGCGTCTGGGTATGCACCACCATGCCTTCCTCGACCAAGGTGGTGCAGGACGCCGGATACCCCTTGCGCCCCTCAATGGCCACCACGCACAGGCGGCAGGAGCCAAAGGCGGCCAAGTCCTCGGTGGCGCAAAGCTTGGGCACACTCGCCCCGACCAGGGCCGCGGCACGCATCACCGAGGTGCCTTCGGGCACGCCAATGGGGCGCCCGTCGATTTCGACGTTGACCGTTGCTGCGGCGGCTGCGCCGCCGATGGCAGCCGGCGTGCCTAGATCGCGCTCCGCGCCAACCCGATAGTAGAGGTTCATGTCCGGCACTTTACAACGCCTCACAACTCGTCCGCAAAGTGCGTCATGACGCTGAGCACCGGCAAGGGCGCCATGCCGCCGAGACCGCAGAGGGAACCATCGATCATGGTGTGGCACAGATCCTTGAGCAGCACCCGGTTGTCCGCCGCCGCCTCGCCGCGCCGGATGCGATCGACCACCTCGACGCCGCGCACGGCGCCAATGCGGCAGGGGGTGCATTTGCCGCAGGACTCCTCGGCGCAGAACTCAAATGCGTAGCGGGCCATGGCCCCCATATCAGCGGTCTCGTCGAAGACCACCAGGCCGCCGTGGCCGATCATCGCATCAATGGCCTGAAAGGACTCGTAGTCCAAAGGCGTATCGAAGTGCTGAGGGGGGACGTAGGCGCCCAAGGGACCGCCCGCCTGCACCGCCTTGATCGAACGGCCGCTGGCAGTGCCGCCGCCCAAATCCTCGACCACCCAGCGCAACGGCTTGCCGAACGGCACTTCGAACAACCCGCCCCGGCGCACGTTGCCCGCCAACTGAACGGTCAGCGTGCCAGACGAGCGGCCCACGCCGAAATTGCGGTAGTGGTCCGCGCCTTGGGCGAGTATGGCCGGCACCGAAGCCAGGGTGATGACGTTGTTCACCACGGTAGGGCGGCCGAACAGCCCCTTGACCGCCGGCAGGGGCGGCCGATAGCGAATCACGCCCCGCTTGCCTTCAAGGCTCTCGAGCAACGAGGTCTCCTCGCCGCAAATGTAGGCCCCGGCGCCCTTGCGCACCTTGAGGTGGAAGCCGTCCAGATAGCCTGCGCCTGCGGCCAAGCGGATCGCCTCGGCCAAGGTGTCGATGGCCAACGGATACTCAGCCCGGCAATAGATGTAGCCGCGGTCGGCGCCGACGGCAAGACCGGCAATCAGCATGCCTTCGATCAGGCAGAAGGGGTCGCTCTCCATGATCATGCGATCGGCAAAGGTGCCGGAGTCACCCTCATCGGCGTTGCAGACGATGTACTTTGGCTCGCCTTGCGCCTCGAGCACGGTCCGCCACTTGATGCCAGTGGGGAACGCCGCGCCACCGCGTCCGCGCAGGCCCGCCTCGGTGACCGTTTCAACAATCGCCGGCGCCGTCAGGGCACGAGCCTGTTCCAAGCCTTCAAAGCCCCCATGGGCCTTGTACTGGGCGATGGACAAGGGCTCGATGACGCCCACCCGCGCCATGGTCAAGCGCGACTGTGCCTTGAGCCATGGCAGTTCCTCCACCAAGCCAAGGCAATCTGGATGGCCGGCGTCAGGCAAGCCGTTGGCGAACAGCGATCGGGCGGCGGCGGCATCGAGAGGACCGAAGCCGATGCGGCCGGCCTCCGTCGCCACCTCCACCAAGGGCTCAAGCCAATAGAGGCCTCGGGAGCCGTTGCGGCGCACTTCGACGCCTGGAGCGGCCGCTGCCACCGCCGCCACCTCGTCGGCGCCCAGGGCGCGGGCCGTGAAATCGGCCGGCACGAACACGTCAACGCTCATTGGCCCATCAACTCGTCAAAGCGCTTGGCATCAACCCGGGCGTGCAGCACCCCGTCAACCGTCATTGAAGGCGCACAGGCGCAGTTGCCCAAACAGTAAACCGGCTCCAAGGTCACTTCGCCGTCCGCCGAAGTCTCCCCAAAACCGATGCCAAGCGCGGATTCGGCGTGGGCCTCCAGGGCGGCGCCACCCATGGCTTGACAGGCTTCCGCCCGGCAGATGGCGATGATCCGCTTACCCGGCGGACTCACCCTGAACAACGGATAGAAGCTGATGACCCCCTGCACTTCGGCGCGGGAGAGGTTCAACCCCTTGGCGATGACCGCAACGCAAGCCGGCGGCAGGTGGCCGAACTGGTCCTGGACCGCGTGCAGGATGGGCAGCAACGGCCCCTCAAGGGCGGCACAGCGCTCGACGATCTCCCTTACCGTTTCCTCGAATGCGCCATCGGCCACGGCTCACTCCCTCACAAGACGGCTCCATCCTGAATGCGCTCCAAGGACAGGCCAATCAGACTAAACCAACCGCTATCGACGAACGATGGAGGGCGCGACTTGTCAGTCTTCGTTCGCGACCAGTTCCCGGTGCGCCGATGGCTGCAAGGGCAGGCGCAGGCGCATCTCCGTGTAGGCGCCGAGTTCGGAGTCCACCTCGACGGAGCCGCCGTGCCGGGTGAGGATGTCCACAGTCAGCGACAGGCCGAGGCCCGTGCCCTTGCCAGCATCCTTGGTGGTGACGAAGGGTTCGAACATCCGTTGGCGTAATTCCTCGGGAATGCCTGGGCCGTTGTCGCGAATGCGGAACTCGAGGCCATCGTCCAGCCGGCGGCTGCCGATCTCCAGCTTCGCCTCGAAATCGCCCCCGAGTTCAACCCGCTTCTCCTCCAAGGCTTGGAAGGCATTGGTGAGTATGTTGAGGAAGGCGCGGCTGATGTCCTGGGGCACCACCTCGACGGGGCCGACCGCCTCGTCGAGTTCGACGCCGAGGGTTGCGTTGAAGTCCGGGTTCTCAGCCCGCATGGCATGGTAGGCCAGTTCCATGTACTGCTTCAGCAGCGCATTGAGATCGACCTCGCGCCAGTCTCCCGGCCCAGAACGGGAGTGCTCCAGCATGCTGCGCACGATGCCGTCCGCCCGGCCGCCGTGTTCCCTGACCTTGTTCAGATTGACCTTGAGATCGTCGAGAATCTCCTTGATCTCCTCAGCTAGGTCGAGATCCTCGTCGTCTTTCGACTCGTCGATGATTTCGCCAATCTCGTCAATCAACTCAGCGGAAACCTCCGTGAAGTTCTTGACGAAGTTCAAAGGATTCTTGATCTCGTGAGCAACGCCAGCGGCGAGCTGACCCAAGGACGCCAGCTTCTCCTCCGCAACGATTTGCTCCTGGGCCCGCTGCAACTGCTCCAAGGTCTTTTCCAACGTCTGGTTTTTGGCATCGAGCTCTTGGGCCATCTTCTCGATGAGGTTCAGCCGCTGCACTTCCAAGGCGTAGCGGCGGAACACCTCCAGCGCATTGGCCATGTCGGTGACCTCGTCATTGCCGGTCACGCCAACAGGAACCTCAAGGTCGCCGCTGGCCATTTCCCGCATTGATCCGGCTAATCCCGTCAAGCGGCGCAACAGGTACCGGCCAACGAACAGCCAGCCAATCAGAACCGCGCCGATGATGCTCAGAACATTGAGCAGCACCAGCCAGAGGATGCCCTGGGTGGCGGTGGACTGGGACTCGGTGTTGACGGCCACCGCCTCGTTGCGCACCTCCTCCACCAAGCGTTCCATGTCGGCAAGCAATTGAGCCGACGCCTGGCGGCCCGTGGCGAGCGCCTCGCGTTCCTGCTCAAGGCGCCGCAAGGACTCTCGCCGCAACGTGAAAACCCCCTCCTCGGACTCGCCAATCTCCACCAACCGTTCGACTTCCTCCGCCAAGTCCAAGTCGGCGATGCGCACGTCGAGCCGATTCAGCGCCCGGCGAAGGTTTTGTCCGGCGCTGCGGAAGCGCTCCGCGACAGGTTCGAGCAAATCCCGCTCGGACAGCGACAGCGCCTCGCCAAGAAGCAGTCCGGCGAGCGTCGCCTGCTGGCTGATCTCAACCAAATCCCGGTAGTAGGCCAGTTGCGCTTCCGAGGCCCGTTGCGAAGGCGCGAGCGGCCGATCATCCAAGGTTCGCAGCCCCTCGACCAAAAAGAAGCCTTGATCGTCAATCGCCGAACCGACCTCGCGTTCGATGTGCCTATTGAGTGCTCCGAACTCCTCGACCAAGGCATCCAAGGTCTGCTCAATGGCCAAGCGCCGCGCCGAGGAGGCGTAAACTTCCTCGAGCAGGGATCCGAAGCGGACTAGGCCGGTTTCCAACACCTCAGCTTGGCCATTCAGGGAGGAACGGGAACCGACCTCTTCCACTAGGTCCATGAGTTCATCCCGCTCGCGCAGCACCTGCTCCGAAATCACTTGATGCTCATCCGGACTCGCCGCCGAGGCCATGCGCGCCGCGCCGTTGACCAAGGCCGCGCTTTGGCGGGCGATCTCCACGGACTGACTCAGGTTGGGGATGCTCTCAGCCGCCAGGCGCGACTGATAGCGCACGATCTCATTGAGGAAGTAGTAGGCAACAAAGCTGGCGATGATGACCAGAACGACACTGCCCAACAGACCGCTGTAGATCTGCGGGCCGACGCCGAAGCGGTGCTTTTCAGGGTGTTCAGGCCGCTCGCTGGCTGGCGGCGCGGTCAGTTCCGCCGCAACCGGGTCGCCCGACCCCGAACTGCCGCCTTCCGGGGCGCCGCTCATCGTTTGACCATTCGGGCAGCGGGAACCACGCGGCCACGGCCGTCAATCACCGTGAGATAAACCTGATCCGAACCCTGGTTGTCCATCGGGCCATAGCTCAGGTCGAAGCCGCCAAGCCGGATTTCCACCGCCTCTCGCAAGGCCGCGAGGAAACCCGCCCGAGTTACCGGCGGCTCCGCCAGACGGACGCCCTCGGCCACCAACCTGCCCGCCAGATAGCCCTCCAGCGAGACGAAGTCCGGCTCGGCGTCCGGCGCCACCGCCGCCAGCGCCCGCTGGTAGCGCGCCACCACCTCGACCTGGGAATCCTTCGGGAAGGGCACCACCTGCGTGATGTAAACGCCCCTGCCAACCGGCCCGAGCTCGCGGGCCAAGGCGGTGCTGCCGACGAAGGAGATGTTCACGAAGAAGGGATCGAAGCTGAGTTTGCGCGCCCAGCGGATCATGGCCGCTGCCGGCCGGTAGGCGCCAATGATGATCACCGCATCGGGCTGGTAGCGGCGTAGGTCGAGCAGCGGCACCTTGATGCTCTCGGTGTTGCGCGGATAGTCCGCCTCGACCACCAGCGGCAG
>CAZRBP010000055.1:0-18735 GCA_964598305.1 uncultured Pseudomonadales bacterium
TCCGCGGTGTCGCGCAAGCCGGCGGTGTCCACCAAGCGGATCGGCAGGCCATCGAGGACCAAGTCCACCTTGAGCAGGTCCCGGGTGGTGCCCGGTATGTCGGTGACGATGGCCGCCTCCTCGCCGCTCAAGCGGTTCAGCAGGCTCGATTTGCCGGCATTGGGCGCGCCGATGATAGCGATGCTGACGCCCTGGGTGAGCAATGCGCCCTGCCGGCCCCGCTGGGTCAGTGCCTGGACGGCGCCGATGAGCGCTTCGACCTGCTCGCCGACGCGGCCCTCCGCCAAGAATTCAACCTCCTCGTCAGGAAAGTCTATGGCGGCTTCCACGGAGACCCGAAGCTTCAGGACATCGGCATCCAACTGGTTGATATGGTTGGAGAATTCTCCCGATAGAGATCGCACTGCACCCCGTGCGGCCTGGGTAGAAGCGCTGGCGATCAGGTCCGCCACCGCCTCCGCTTGGGCCAAGTCGATCTGGCCGTTGAGGAAGGCGCGTTCACTGAACTCGCCGGGGCGGGCCAGCCGCGCCCCGGCCGCAAGCACCGCATTCAGCAGCATTTGCATGACCACCGGGCCGCCGTGGCCCTGCAGTTCCACCGAATCCTCGCCAGTGTAGGAGTTGGGCGCGGCGAAGTAGAGGCCCACGCCATCGTCGAGCAGCTCGCCTTCATGGGTGAACTGGGCATGCAGGGCATGGCGCGGCGGCAAGGGCTCGCCGACGATGGTCTCGCCGATCTGGAGCGCCAGTGGGCCGGAGATGCGCACGATGCCCACCCCGCCCTGGCCCGGTGGCGTGGCGACCGCCGCTATGGTGTCCGTGTCGCTCAGGGCTAGTTCTTCACCGGGGCGGCGGCCATTTCCGCCTTCCTCATCACATACCACTGCTGGGCGACGGACAGGACGCTGTTGACCAGCCAGTAAAGCACCAGGCCAGCGGGGAAGAACAGGAAGAGCACGGTGAACATGATCGGCATCATCTTCATGATGCGGGCCTGCATCGGATCGCCCATGGTCGGGCTCAAGAGCTGCTGCACGTACATGGTGGCGCCCATGAGCAGCGGCAGAATGAAGAACGGGTCCATCGCAGCGAGGTCGTCGATCCACAGCGTGAAGGGCGCTTGGCGCAGCTCGACGCTCTCGAAGAGCACCCAGTAGAGCGCAATGAAGATCGGCATCGGCAGCAGCATCGGCAGGCAGCCACCCAAGGGGTTGACGCCCTCCTTCTTGTACAGGCCCATCATCTCCTGGGAAAGCTTTTGCCGATCATCGGCGTAGCGCTCCTGCAGGCGCTTCATCTGCGGCGCCACCCGGCGCATGTTAGCCATCGACTTATAGCTCGCCGAGGACAGCGGATAGAGCACCAGCTTGACCAGCACGGTGAGCAGGATGATGGCCACGCCCCAATTGCCGACCAGGCTGTGCAGCCAGTCGAGCAGCGCGAACAGCGGCACCGCCAGCCACCAGAGGAAGCCGTAGTCCACGGTGAGGTTGAGGTTGTCGGCGATTTGCTCGAGCCGCTTTTGGTCCTTGGGGCCCGCATAGAAGCGAGACCGCCACTCGCCCTGGCCGCCGGGCGCCACCGTGGCCAAGGGGCCGGTGTAGCCGACGATGTAGGTGCCGTCGGCGCGCTTGCGGCCGTAGTAGCTGTTGGACTCGCCCTCGTTGGCGATCCAGGCGCTCAGGAAGTAGTGCTGCAGGAAGGCGATCCAACCGCCTTCGACCTGGCCACGGAAGTCGCCTTCGTCGAGGTCGTCGAACTCGATTTTCTCGTAGCGGGAATCGGGTGTGGTGAGGGCGGCGCCCAAGTAGGGCTGCGGACCGAGGCTGAAGCTCTCCTGTCCGGGGGGCTCCTTGGCGTCGCGCTTGATCTGGCCGAACAGGCTCGCCCGGAAGGGCTCCGCGCCGCGGTTTTCCACCCGGTAGATCATGTCCACCAAGTAGTCGCCGCCATGAAAGACGAAGATTTTTTGGACTACGACGTCGCCGGCTACGGCTTCGAGCTCGACAGCCAGGGTCTCCCCATCGCCGACTTCGTAGTTGGCGCGGGCGGATCGGTACAGCGGCCGCTCACTGCCCGAATCGAGGCCATCCGGGCCGATCAGGCCGCTTTGCGCCATGTAGAGGCGGCCGTTGCCCACATCGAGCAGCTCGAAGGGCAAATCGGGTTGATCGAGGTTCACCGGAAAGCTAGGCAGATGAACGCGGCGGATGTCGCCGCCGCGGCGGTCGATCCACACTTCCTGGCTGGGCGTCGCCACGCGGATCAGGCGGTCCGCCGTGCCAGCATCGAGAACCGGCGCCGCCGCTTGATCGGCTGTAGGCTCAGGGGCGCCAATGAAGGAGGCGTCCGGGATGTCGGATGCAGAGTCCGCGCCCGGCGCTGGGCCGGACAGGGTGGCGCCGTCCAGTTCCGGCGCGGTCGCCCGCTCGGCGGCGGGTTGCGGCTGCATGTAGTCCTCATTCCAGGCCAGGATCATCAGGTAGCCGGTTAAGCCTAAGGCGACCAACAGGGCGATGCGCTGAACCTCCGGGGAGAGCATGGGAATCATGGCGCTTCCTCCGCAGTTCGGGGAGCCGGGGGTGGATCAAAGCCGCCGGGGTGAAACGGGTGGCACTTGGCGAGGCGGCGCAGGGCCAGCCAAGTGCCCTTCAGTGGCCCGTGGCTGTCCAGCGCAGCGAGTGCGTAGTTCGAGCAGGTGGGATGAAAGCGGCACTGGTGGCCTATGAAGGGGCTCAAGGTGAGCTGATAGGCGCGGATGCAGCCCTTGGCGATGGCCAGCGCCACGGTTCTCACGGCCGTTTGCACTGTGGCGGCGGTGCGGATCATCCGTTTGTCGGCTCGCTCATCTGTCCCAATGCCTCTTCAAACCGGCGCTTCAGCTCCCGATGGTGAATCGGCCCCTGCACATGCAGCACCACATCGATCGGCGGCAGCCCCGCTCGACGCTGGCGGAAGGCCTCCCGGGCCGTGCGCTTCAACCGATTGCGGTCATGGGCCCGGCGCACGGCGCGCTTGCCGACGATCAATCCAAGCCGAGCGCCCAGCATTGTATTGCGAACGGCGAAAATCCTTAACGGGCCGGACTGAATGCGGCGTGCCCGCCGACCGAGCGCCCGGCGGTAGTCGCGGGGGGAGTTGAGCCGATAGTGCCTTGGAAAGCCGTTCGGCTTGGCCCTCCTGCCCAGTCCGGTTGACCCAGCTAAACGGTGAGCCGCTTGCGGCCCTTGGCGCGGCGGGCGTTGATCACCTTGCGGCCACCCTTGGTGGCCATGCGGGCGCGAAAGCCGTGGGTGCGCTTTCGCTTGATGTTGCTGGGCTGGTAGGTTCTCTTCACGGGACGTCCAGTGCCAAGGGGGAGCGCGATTCTAGGAGCGACAGCCGGAAACTGTCAATGGCTCAATAACGAGATTCACTTGTATAGGAAAGTTGTTGTTGTAGTGCGCGTGCGTAACCTGTGGACAAAACCCGGTTTCGTAGGACCGACGCGGGCTGCGGCGAAGGAAAAGGTTGCGGAAAACCTGTGGGCGACCCCTGTGTTGGCTGAGCGTTCGCTGGCGGGCGCCCCTGACAGCCCACCGTTTCCGCTACCGGAAACCCACCGGTTTCTCTCGATTGGGGTCTCGATTGCAGCCGCAAGGAGTGGCTCGGGAAGCCTCGGTTTGGGCCTTGGCGCGGTGCCGGCAGCGGCGTTTGTGACGACTTTATGACTAACCCTTTGGTTAGTCTTGAAAATTTCTCTTTTGCCGCTAAATCGGGCTGAGAAATTCACAAGTTTTCCAGTGGTTTTTCGCGCTCTGTTGGCCGTTTTCCTATTGGGAATTTTCTTTCATTGCTTCGCCTAACTCATTGGTTTTTTTGATTGTCGAAATTCCCTCTAGGTTTTTTTATCGGGGCTATTCCAATGGCCGATGGCCTGTCGCTAGAATGGTCTCGCACTTTGAGGGAAGTGCCGAACCCAACAAGAATTCGAGCCATCGGAGTCCGTTCATGCCCCCATGGGAGACGTGTCTGCAAAAGCTGCAAGAGCATATTTCTGCCGACGCTTTTGACTCCACCATCAGACCACTCCAAGCCCAGCCGGTTCAAGGCGGGATCAAGCTGTATGCGCCCAACCGCTACATCCGTGACGCCGTCAAGCGGGAGTACCTGCCGCTCATCGTTGAATTCCTCGCCGAGCTCGGCGGCGACAGCCTGATCCAGGACTTGGAAGTCGAGGTAGGGAAGCCTTCGGATGCCCCAGCGAGGGGCCCCAAGCCGAGCCTTCAGGGCGGCAACGGCAAGAGCCGGGGACCGGGCGGGCTGGATCCGGCCTACACCTTCGAGAACTTCGTTGAAGGGGAGTCCAACCGGTTCGCCAAGGTCGCGGCGCAGCAGGTGGCGGACAATCCGGGCCGGAACAACAACCCGCTGCTGTTCCATGGCTCGGTCGGCCTCGGCAAGACCCATCTCATGCAGGCCATTGGCAATCTCATCCAAAGCCGCAACTCGGACGTGCGCATCGTGTACTGCCACTGCCAAGTGTTCCTGGAAAGCATGGTCGAAGCCGTTCGCCTGGGCGGCGGCGCCATGCAGCAGTTCGCGCGGCGCTACCAGTCGGCCGATGCGCTGCTGGTTGACGACATTCAGTTCATAGCTGGCGCACCCCAGACTCAAAAGGAATTTCTTAAGATATTCAATAGGTTGTGGGATGGTGGCCGGCAGATCGTGGTCACCTGCGACCGCTACCCCCGGTTCGTGAAGGGCCTCGAGGGCAGCCTGAAGTCGCGCCTGAGTGGCGGTCTCCACGTGCAGATCAAGTCGCCCGGCAAGGCGATGCGGGTCGCCATCCTGAAGAGCAAGGCCCATAGCCGCGGCGTCAGCTTGAGCGAGGAGGTGGCGGGCTACATTGCGACGGTGGCCAACGCCAACGTGCGCGAGCTCGACGGCGCCTTGCAGAGCGTGATTGGCCAAGCGCAGTTCATCGGTGACGAGGTCACCTTGGAGTTGGCCCAGGATGCCTTGCGGCATCTGGTTGGCGGGCCGGGCCGGATCATCAACATCGGCGAGATTCTGCGCACCGTGGCCGATCACTACGATGTCAAGCCTGCGGAGATCCTGTCCAAGCGACGTTACCGGCACTTGGTGCGGTCGCGCCATGTGGCCATGTATTTGGTCAAGGAACTAACCAATCGCTCCTATTCAGACATTGGCAAGGAGTTCGGCGGCAGCCATCACACCACGGTGAAGAGCGCCTGTGCCAAGATTGAGGGGCTCATCCAGACCGATCCGGAACTCGACGAGGAAATCCGCAGTCTGGTCTCGGACCTAAAGAGATAAGATCGACCCATGAAATTCACAATTGACCGTGAAGCCTTGCTGCGGCCGCTGCAGCTCATTGCCGGGGTGGTCGAGCGGCGCCAGACCATGCCCATACTGTCCAATGCCTGCGTTCGGGCAAGCGAGGATGGGGGCCTGACGATTGCCGGCACTGACCTGAGCATGGAGCTCGTGGCGCGCGTCGATTCGGTTGATGTTGCCGTTGGCGGGGAAATCACCACGTCGGCGCACAAGCTGGCTGACATCTGGCGGTCGTTGCCGGAGAACGCCAAGATCAGCTTCGAGACCGATGGGGAGCAGGCGGTGATGCGTTCCGGGCGCAGCCGCTTCACGTTGGCGACGCTGCCGGTGGATGACTACCCCTCCGGTGACGAAGCCGCCGGCACGGTGGAGTTCACCTTGACCACGGAGGAGGCCTGCGAGCTGATCGACCGTGTGAGCTTCGCCATGGCGCAGCAGGATGTGCGGTACTTTCTCAACGGCATGCTGCTCGAAGTGTCCAGTGAGCATGTGCGCTCGGTTTCCACCGATGGCCATCGTCTGGCTCAATGCACCTTGGACAAGGGCGTCGAAGGGGCCGAGCGCCACCAGGCCATCGTGCCCCGAAAGACCGTGGTTGAGCTGCGTCGGCTGCTCGACGGCGAGGACGGGGAGGCGCGGTTCTCGTTGAGCGAAAACCAGATTCGCGTGGCCCGCGGTGCCTTCAGCCTGACCGGAAAGCTGATCGACGGCCGGTTCCCGGACTATGAGCGGGTGATTCCCCGGGATCCCGCATTGTCCTTATCCGGGGACAAGAGCACCCTCAACCAAGCCCTGCAGCGGGCGCGCATCCTGACCAACGAGAAGTTTCCAGGCGTCAAGCTGATGATCGAGAGTGAGCAGATGACCATCGTGGCCAACAACCCAGAGCAGGAGGAGGCACGCGAAGAGGTGCCTGTTGCCTATGAGGGCGACAACATGCAGTTGGGGTTCAACGTGGGTTATCTGCAGGATGTGTTGCGGGCGGTCGGGTCTGAGACCATCCGCATCAGCATGGCGGAACCGGGCAGCAGCGCCCTCATGGAGGGTGAGGGCGACGAAAGCGCGGTTTATGTTGTCATGCCCATGAAGATCTAGCCTCCATCTCCTACGCTTAGGTTCTCCATGTGGTGATGCGCCGTTTGGAGATAGACTATCTCCGCAACCTCTCCGCCGCTCGCCTACAGCTTGGTCCCCACTTCAACTGTCTTGTCGGTCCCAACGGGGCCGGAAAGACCTCGGTGCTGGAGGCCGCCTACCTGCTCACCCGGGGGCGTTCCTTCCGCGGCCATGCCGTGGGGCCCGTCATCGCCGACGGGCAGGACGGTTTGGTGGTTCGTGCGGAATTGGATGCCGGGCGCAGCCTTGGCATTGCGCGGCCGCGGCGGGGCAAGACCGTTTTGCACATCGACCAGCAGCCGACGCGGCGGTTGTCGGAGGCAGCGGCCCTGCTGCCCCTGCACCTCTTGCTTCCCAACGTCAGCGAATTGGTGTTCGGGGCGCCTGGCGAGCGCAGGCGCTACCTGGATGGTGGATTGTTTCACGTGGAACCGGCCTATCTCCTGGCCTTGAAGGACTTTCAGGGCGCCAATCGGCAGCGCAACGCGCTCTTGAGAACTTGGGGAAGCCAGGGTTCGGAGCAACTGTTGGATGTCTGGACGGAAGCGTTTTGTCTTCATGCTGAAAGGGTGAATGGGTTTCGAATCGACTACGTCGAAGAACTGAAGCCCTGGGTGGCCGCCATTCTGGAGGAACTCGAGGTGCCTTTTGAGGTGGAACTGGGCTACCGGAACGGTTGGGGGGATGAGCCTCTGGATAAATTGTTGGGCGATACGCTGGCTAAAGATGTAAAATCCGGTACCACCAACGCCGGTCCCCATCGAGCAGACATATCCCTTGGCATTTCCGGGGCTTCAGCCCGCAACAAACTGTCCAGAGGCCAGGGAAAACTGGTGGCAACGGCGTTGATTTTGGCTCAGGCGCGGCATCTGCAGGCGCAAACCCAACGCCGGAGCTTGTTTCTGATCGATGAGTTGGGGGCGGAGATGGATAGCGCCCATCTGGCTCGGTTGGTGGCGGTTCTTGACTCGGCCACCTGCCAAGTGATCGCCACCTCAACGCGGCTGCCGGGAGAGGAGTTTGAGAAGTTGGCCTCCGGCGGCGGCTTGGCCTTGTTTCACGTGGAACAAGGCCAGATAAGTTCCTGAACCGGTGAAGCCAAGGAGCACTTATGGCTGAAGAAACCTACGATTCGCGCAACATCAAGGTGCTGCGCGGTCTCGATGCGGTGCGCAAGCGTCCCGGCATGTACATCGGTGACACCGAGGACGGCACCGGGCTGCACCACATGGTGCAGGAACTGGTGGACAACGCCATCGACGAGGCTTTGGCGGGCCATTGCGACGAAATTCAGGTCGTGATCCATCCAGGCGAGTCGGTGACCGTGCGCGACAACGGCCGCGGCATTCCGGTTGACATTCATCCCGAGGAAGGCGTGTCGGCGGCGGAGGTCATCATGACCACGCTGCATGCCGGCGGCAAGTTTGACGACAACAGCTACAAGGTGTCGGGCGGCTTGCACGGGGTGGGCGTGTCTGTGGTGAATGCCCTATCCAAGGAGCTGCGGCTGACCATTCGCCGGGATGGCTTCGTCTATGAGCAGATCTACGAGCAAGGCGTGCCCCGCAATCCGTTGCACCAGGTGGGAGAAACCCAATCGACCGGCACGGAGTGCTACTTCGAGCCCTCGCCGGACACCTTCAACAACATCGAATTCCACTTTGACGTCCTGACCAAGCGCCTGCGGGAGCTGGCCTTCCTGAATTCCGGAGTGAGCATTCACTTAGTCGATGAACGAACAGGGAAGGCCGAGCACTTCCTCTACGACGGCGGGCTCCAAGCCTTTGTCGCCTACCTGAACACCAACAAGACGCCGCTGAACGACGAGGTTTTCTTCAAGACCGAGCGCGAGGACGGCATCGGCGTCGAAGTGGCCATGCAGTGGAACGACAGCTTCCAGGAGCAAGTGTTCGCCTACACCAACAACATCCCGCAACGGGACGGCGGCACCCACGTGACCGGCTTTCGGGGCGCCCTGACGCGTACGCTCAACGCCTACATCGAACGGGAGGCGTTGCACAAGAAGGCGAAGGTCACCACTACGGGGGATGACGCCCGGGAGGGGCTGACGGCGGTCATTTCCGTCAAGGTGCCGGATCCGAAGTTCTCCTCGCAAACCAAGGACAAACTGGTCTCCAGCGAGGTCAAAACGGCGGTTGAGCAGGAATTGAGCAACTATTTAGGCATGTATCTTGACGAAAATCCCCAGGGAGCCAAGGCGGTGGTGGGCAAGATGATCGCCGCTGCCCAAGCGCGGGAAGCAGCCCGCAAGGCGCGGGAGATGACGCGCCGCAAGGGCGCCCTCGACATCGCCGGCCTGCCCGGCAAGCTGGCGGACTGCCAGGAGAAGGACCCGGCCGAGTCGGAGATTTACTTGGTGGAGGGGGATTCGGCGGGCGGCTCCGCCAAGCAAGGGCGGGACCGTCGCATCCAGGCCATCCTGCCGCTCAGGGGCAAGATACTGAACGTGGAGAAGGCGCGCTTTGACAAGATGCTGTCTTCCCAGGAGGTTGGCACCTTGGTCACCGCCTTGGGCTGCGGCATCGGCCGCGATGAGTTCGAGCCGGAGAAACTGCGCTACCACCGCATCATCATCATGACGGACGCCGACGTGGACGGCTCGCACATCCGCACCCTGCTGCTGACCTTCTTCTTCCGCCAAATGCCGGAACTGATCGAACGCGGGCACATCTTCATCGCCCAGCCGCCGCTGTACAAGATCAAGAAAGGGCGCCATGAACGCTACGTCAAGGACGACGGTGAGCTCACCGACTACTTGCTGCAATTGGCCTTGGAGGGCTCCAAGCTCTACGTCAACCCCGATGCGCCGGCCATGCAGGACCAAGCCTTTGCCGACCTGGCCATTCGCTATCAGGCGCTCATGGCCCGCTTGGAGCGCCTGTCCCGGGTGTATCCCCTCGCCGTGACCGTGCCGCTGGTCAATCTGCCCATCGTGGATGAGGCCATGTTGGGCGACCGGGAGGCCATGACGGCTTGGGCCGAAACCCTTGAGGCGGCGTTGGCCGACGCCCAAGTGAGCCTCGAGTTCGACGCTGAGCACCAGGTCTGGTGCCCGGTCGTGGAGTACCTGGACCGGGGCATAACGGAGCGTGTGCTGTTGCCCCGCGCCTTCTTCGCCGGCCCCGACTATCGCAGCATCGCCGGAATGGCCCGGGCCCTGGAAGGACTGCTCGACAGCGGCGCGCGGATCGAACGGGGCGAGCGCAGCCAAGCGGCGTCCAGCTTCGGGGAGGTTCTGGACTGGCTCGCCGCCCAAGCCCGGCGCGGCATCGACATTCAGCGCTACAAGGGCCTCGGGGAGATGAACCCGGATCAGCTTTGGCAAACGACCATGGATCCGGAGGTGCGCCGAATGCTGCAGGTCACCGTGGATGACGCCATCGCTGCCGACCGGATGTTCACCACCCTGATGGGCGACCAGGTGGAACCGCGCCGGGACTTCATCGAAACCAACGCGTTGTCGGTGGTCAATCTAGACGTTTGACGAGCGCTGCCATCAGCTCGCGGGCCTCGGCGTTGACCTGCTTGGAATTGCGGCCCGAGGTGGCGACCGGTGGCCCGATCCGCACCTGAATGACCCCGGGCGTCTTGCGCAGCCGGTGGGCGGGCCAGTGCCGCCCGGCGTTGTGGGCGACCACTACCACCGGCGCCTGTCCCGCGATGGCCAAGGCAGCGCCACCCGGCTGAAACGAGCCGATTTCACCCGGTGGCATGCGCGTTCCTTCGGGAAACAGCACCACGCTTGTGCCATTGGCCAGCCGGGAGCGCCCGTCTTCAATCAGCTTGCGCAGGGCCCGCCGGGGACTGCCCCGGTCAATGGCGATGGGCCGGTTCAGCGCGAAGGCCCAGCCGAAGAACGGGATCCACAGCAGTTCCCGCTTGATCAGGGTGGCTTGGGGGCGGAACAGGGATTGCAGGAACAGCGTCTCCCAGGTGCTTTCGTGGTGCGCGAAGACCACGCAGGCTTGGCTGGGAACGTGCTCCAACCCTTCCACTTGGACGCGGACGCCGCAAGTGAGGCGCAGCCAGTCGAGAACCCGGCGGCTCCAGATGCCGATGATGAACTCGAAGCGCCGCTCCGGCGGCATCGCCCAACCCAGCGCCACCGACAAGGTGCCCCAGAAGACGGTGAACAGGACGTACCCGGCGTAGAAGAGGCTGGCGCGGACGATATCATATAGCTTGTGAGGGGGCATGTGCTTTCGAGCTAGAATGCCTTGAGGAATCGGGCGCGGAACATAGGCCATCGTGGATTCAGGGTCAAAGGGCCAGCGTTGTGGCTGGTGCGGTACGGAGCCGCTGCTCATTCAATACCACGATGAGGAGTGGGGTGTGCCGGAGCGCGCCGAGCAGCCACTGTTCGAGCGCCTCATCCTGGAAGGGATGCAGGCTGGGCTGTCGTGGCTGACGGTGCTGAAGAAGCGCGAGCACATGCGCAAGGCCTTTTTTGGCTTCGATGTTGAGGCCTTGGCGGCCGCGGACTCGCGCGTCATGGAGGGCTGGCTTGGCGATCCGGGCCTGATCCGCAATCGGGCCAAGCTCGCCTCGGTGGTCAGCAACGCCCAGGCCACCCTAGCCTTGCCGCATTCGCTCTCCGAACAGGTCTGGTCCTTTGTGGATGGTGTGCCGATACAAAACCACTGGCGCCACCTCGAGCAGATTCCGAGCCAGACCGATGCCTCCGTGGCGATGTCCAAGTCATTGAAAAAACTAGGCTTTCGCTTTGTGGGCCCGGTGATTTGCTACGCCTTCATGCAGAGCGCGGGGTTGGTCAACGATCACTTGGTGGATTGTCCTGCTCATTCAAAATGCGCCGCGTTGACATGATCAAGTGGCTGTTCGCCGGACTGGTGCGATGCGAGGGCAGGATGCCCTCGCTCCGGTGCGCGGCGCTGGCGTGATTGGGCGGCTGTTCGCGGGGCTGTTGCGCGTCTTCGCCATCCTGCCCCTGCGGTTGGGGTGGCGCCTGGCTGATGGGCTGGGGGCGGCGGCTTGGGCCTTGAAGACCGATGCGGCCCGCGTCACCGCTATCAATCTGGCCAAGTGCTTCCCGGAGCTGGACTCAGGCGAACGCGCCGCGCTCACCCGCCGCAGCCTTGGCCACACTTGGCGGCTGCTGATCGAGGCCGGGCCGCTGACCCACTGGAGTGGCGCTCGGTTGGGCAAGCTGTTGGTTGAGGAATCGGGCCGGTCCTTGGTGACTGAACCGCTGGAGCGGGGCCGTGGCCTGTTGATGCTCGTGCCCCACTACGGCAATTGGGAGTACCTTTGCTATGTGCTGGGGGGCCTAGGCTTCGTCGCCCTCTACGACCCGCCCCGCGTGGCGGGCTTGGAGCCGCTGCTGCTGCGCTCCCGCCAGCGTTTTGGCGCCACCCTCGTGCCGGGCACGCCCCAGGGGCTGCGCACTGCCTACCGGACGCTCAAGGCAGGCGGCTTTGCGGCCGTCCTGCCCGACCAGGTGCCTGCCCAAGGAGGCGTCCATGCC
This sequence comes from uncultured Pseudomonadales bacterium, assembly GCA_964598305.1. GTDB lineage: Bacteria > Pseudomonadota > Gammaproteobacteria > Pseudomonadales > Azotimanducaceae > Azophilus. Next base: position 11,963 of record CAZRBP010000055.1, read on the forward strand.
CCGTTCTTCGGCTATCCGGCGCTGACCATGACGCTGGCCCAGCGTTTGGCCGAAAAAAGCGGCGCCCCAGTGCTCATCGGCACCGCCCGCCGGGTCAGGAACGGCTTCGCTGCCGAATACACTCCCTTCCCAACGGACTTCGATCTGAGTGATGCCGAGGCTTTCGCAACCGCTCTCAACCGCTCAATCGAGGCCCTGGTGGGCCATGACCCCGCCCAGTACCAGTGGGAGTACAAGCGCTTCAAGAAGCCCCCGCCGGGCAGCGCCGATCCCTACCCCAAGCACCGAGCGCACTAAACCTCTGCGAGCGGCGATTCTCGGCTCGTTAGCGCCGCCAGAAGGAGCGGGTGAAGATCACCAGCAGGGTGAAGATCTCCAAGCGCCCGAGCACCATCGCCGACATCAGCAGCCAAGCGACCGTATCGGGCAGGCTGGCGTAGTTGGCCGCCACATCGCCCAGGCCGGGGCCGAGGTTGTTCAGGCAGGCGCCCACCGCAGAGAAGGCGGTGAGGAAGTCGAAGTCCCCCGCCGCCATGACCAGGCACACCAGGATGACGAAAATCATGACGTAGGCCATGAAGAAGCTCCAGACGGCGTCGGCCACCCGGCGCGGCACCATTTCGCCCGCCAGCTTCAAGGGAAAAACGCCCAACGGGTGAATAAGCCGCCGGACTTCGCGCACGCACTGCCGGTAGATCAACAGCACGCGGATCATCTTCAGGCCGCCGGCGGTGGAGCCGGCGCAGCCCCCGGCAAAGGCGGCGAGCATCAGCAGGATCGGCGTCACCGAGGGCCAAAGGCTGAAGTTGGTGGTGGTGAAGCCGGTGGTGGTGGTGATCGAGACGGCTTGGAAGAGGCCGTCCCGGAAGGGGCTGTCGGTCACCTGCGGGTCACGGCCGAGCAGATACCAGGTGATGATCGACATGCCGGCAAGCACGCCCAAGTAGAGGCGCACCTCCCGGTCGCGGCTGTAGCCCGCGAGGGTGCGGCGGCTCCAGGCGGTGAAGTGCAGGGCGAAGTTGATGCCGGAAAACACCATGAAGGCAATGGCCACGCCCTCGATGGCGGCGCTGCCGAAGTGGCCAATGCTGGCGTCATGGGTCGAGAAGCCGCCGATCGCAACCGTTGAGAAGCTGTGGCAGATGGCGTCGAACAGGCTCATCCCGGCAACCCAGTAGGCGAAGGCGCAGGCCGTGGTCAACCCAAGGTACAGAAGCCAGAGCGCCTTGGCGGTTTGGGTGATGCGGGGCGTCAGCTTGTTGTCCTTGACCGGTCCCGGCGACTCCGCCCGGTAGAGCTGCATGCCGCCGACCCCAAGCATCGGCAGAATGGCCACCGCCAGCACGATGATGCCCATGCCGCCGACCCATTGCAGGAACTGGCGGTAGAAGAGAATCGACTTTGGCAGCGCATCCAAGCCGGTCAGCACGGTGGCCCCGGTGGTGGTGATCCCGGACAGCGACTCGAAGGCCGCGGCGGTGAAGCTGAGCTGGGTGCTGGCGTCGAGCATGAAGGGAACCGCACCGCACAGCCCAAGGCCGACGTAGGCCAACGCGGTGATCAGGAAGCCGTCGCCCTCCCTCGGATCGATCCGCCCGCGCCCGAAAATCCACAGGGCGATGCCGCCCGCCAAGGTGATGCCGAATGCGGTCGCAAAGGTGCGCACGGTGGGCTCGCCATAGATCCAGGCGACGACGGCGGGCACCAGCATGGCCGGGCTGAACAGAACCAGCAGGGCGCCCGTGGTGCGCAAGATGATGAGCAATCGCATGTTGGTGTCAGGAACCTGGGTTCTGCTGGCTCGACGGCTTCGGTGGGCAGACGGGGCTCAAGCGGCCACCTAGAAGAACGTGAAGCCGACTTGGAACAGGCGCTCCACCTCGGAGACGTACTTCTTGTCGGTCAGGAACAGAATTAAGTGGTCATCCGGCTCAATGACCTCATTCTCGTAGGCCACCACGACCGTCTCGCCGCGCACGATGGCGCCGACGGTGACGCCCTTGGGCAGCTTGATGGCCTTCACCGGCCGGCCGATGATGCGAGAGGTCTTGGCGTCGCCCCGGGCCACGGCCTCCATGGCTTCCGCCGCGCCCCGCCGCAGGCTGTGCACCCGCGCCACGTCGCCCCGGCGCACATGGGTCAACAGGCTGGAGGTGGTGGACTGCTGCGGCGAAATGGCCACGTCGATTTCGCTGGTGCGCATGAGGTCCGCGTAGGCCGGCTTGCTGATCAGGGTCATCACCCGGCGCACCCCGTAGCGCTTGGCCATTAGCGAGGACATGATGTTGACCTCATCGTCATTGGTCAGGGCGCAGAACACGTCGCAGTTGTTAGTGGCGTCGCGCAGTTGGTCGGGGTTGGTGGCGTCGCCCCGAATCACCACCGTGTCCTTGAGGCGGGTGGCCAGCCGCTCGGCGCGGCCGGGGTCGAATTCGATGAGCTTGACGTTGAAGTAGCGCTCGATGGTGGCGGCGAGCCGGGCGCCGATGTTGCCGCCGCCCGCTATGGTCACGCGCTTGAAGGCCCGCTCCACATCGCGCAGTTCGGCCATCACGGAGTTGATCTGGCCCGCCGCGACGATGAAGAAAACCTCATCGTCCGCTTCAATGGAAGTGGACCCGGTCGGCAGGATGGGCTCCATGCCGCGGAAGATGGCCGCCACCCGGGTGTTGACGTTGGGCAGCCGCTTGCGCACGTCGCGCAGTTCCTGGCCGACCAAGGGGCTTCCGGCATAGGCGCGCACGGCGACCAACTGCACCCGGCCCTCGGCGAAGTCGAGGACCTGCAGGGCGCCGGGGTTTTCGAGCAGCAGCCGGACGTGGTCAGTGACCACCTGCTCCGGGTTGATGAACACATCCACCGGCATGTGCTCGTCGGCGAACAGCGACTTTTCGTTGACGTAGGCGGCGGAGCGCACCCGGGCGATCTTGCGCGGGGTGCGGAACATGGAATACGACACTTGGCAGGCCACCATGTTGACCTCGTCGCTGCCGGTCACCGCGATCAGCATGTCGGCATCCTCGGCCCCCGCCTCGCGCAGCACGTGGGGGTGGGAGGCCCAGCCGGTGACGGTTCGGATGTCGAGGCGGCTGCGCAGCTCGCGCAGGCGCACTTCATCGAGATCGACCAGGGTGATGTCCAGGGTTTCACTGGCCAGATGGGTGGCCAAGGTGCCGCCCACCTGCCCCGCGCCGAGGATGAGAATCTTCATGGCTGCTTGTCGATCCGGGCGAGGTAGAAGCCGTCCGTGGCCGGCTCGGTGGGCAGCATCTGCCAACCGTGCCGGGTCGCCATCCCGGTGGGCAGTTCGACGCCGACCGCGCGGGCGTCCTCATGGGCCTCAAGAAAGGACTCGACCACCTGATCGTTCTCCTCGGCGAGTATCGAGCATGTGCAGTACAGCAGGGTACATCCGGGGCGCACCGTGCGCCACAGGTTCCGCAGCAGCGCGCCCTGAAGCTCGCTTGCTTGGCGCACCTGCTGCGGCGTTCGGGTGACCTTGATGTCGGGATGGCGGCGCAGGGTGCCGGAGCCGGAGCAGGGCGCGTCGATGAGCACGCAGTCAAAGGGCTCGCCATCCCACCACCCCAAGCCGCAGGCATCGGCGGCGCTGGCGCGAAAGCCCTCGTGGCCAAGCCGTTGGGCCAGCTCGGTGAGGGTTTGCAGCCGCATTGGGGAGTTGTCCAAGGCGGTCACGTCCAGCTCCAACCCCGATTCGAGCAGGTGGAACAGCTTGCTGCCCGGTGCCGCGCAGGCGTCGAGCGCCCGGCCGCCGTTGCGCAATCGTTCGGCCATGAAGGCGCCGACGAGTTGGGCGCCAACATCCTGCACGGCCACGGTGCCGTCCTGGAAGCCGGGCAGCGAGGCCGACGGCTGCGGCTTGCGCAGCAGTATCGACTCCGGCAGCCAGGTGTCGTCGAAGGCGATGTCCGCACGTTTGAGCAAGGCGCGGTAGTCGGCCGGCTCGATCTTGTGGCGGTTGATGCGCAGCCCCATCGGCGCCCGCTGGTTGTTGGCCCGCAGCAGCGCCGGGGCTTGGTCCCCATACTGCACCTCGATCTTATCTTGCAGCCAAGGCGGGTGGTCGCTGGCGTCGCCGGCCGGTCGCGCGGGCAGTTTGCGCAGCACCGCGTTGACCAGCGACGCCGCCCAGGGCTTGCCCAGCGCCCGCACCGCGGAAACGGTCTCATTGATGGCCGCATGGCCCGGCACGCGCATCCTCTGGAGTTGGTAAGCGCCCACTAACAACAGGCAGAAAACGTCCAGGTCCTTGGCTCGTAAGGGCTTTGCCAGCCGCTTCTCAACCGCCTCGGTAAGCGAGAAGTGGTGGCGCAGGCACCCGTAGGTCAACTCCAGGCACAACGGACTCGTTTCCCGCCGGATGACATTGTCGAGACTGTCGCCGCGGCCAACAATGCGGGCCAAATGACGAGCAGCGCGGGCGCGGTCCGAATGGCTGAGAGAGCCGGGCACGATCTCAGCCAGCCGAACGGCGCTTGAATTGGTTGCCCTTCCGGAACAGGTCGCTGAAGCCGTTGATGGCTTCGGCGGCGGAGAGGGTGGTGCCCTTGCCGCGGTCGAGGCGCAGTTGCGTGATCTTGAGTGCGCCGGTGCCGCAGGCAGCGACCAGGCCTTGCCGGTTGGCCGTGACGATCTCGCCGGGCTGGCCTTGGGACGATTCACTTAAGGCTTCCCCGGCCAGCAGTTGTACGCGGGCACCGCCGAGGTCGCTGTGGACCGGCAGGCGGTAGGCCAAGGCGCGGATGTTGCGTTCGAGCTGGGCGGCGGGTCCGGTCCAGTCGGCGACGGCGTCCTCGAGGCTGAGCTTGCGGGCGTAGGTTGCTGGGCCGGCTTGCGGCTCCGGCCGCATGGCGGGCAGGTCGGGCAGTATGTCGCAGAGCAGGCGGGCGCCGAGGTCAGCGATGGCGCCGCTCAAGCTCTCGCCGGTGCTGTCCGGGCCGATGGGGAGCGGTGCTTGGGCGATGATCGGGCCGGTGTCGAGTCCCGTGTCGATTTGCATGATGGTGGCGCCGGTTTGCCGATCACCCGCCATCAGGGCGCGCTCGATGGGCGCTGCGCCGCGCCAACGGGGCAGCAAGGAGGCGTGCAGGTTGATGCAGCCGTGGCGGGGCAGGTCCAGGAAGCGCTCCGCCAGGATCAGGCCGTAGGCCGCCACGACCACGACGTCCAGTCGCTGTCCTTCGATGGCGGACAGCGCCTCATCGTTGTTGGCGGGCGTCTCCGCCGGGATGCCCGATTCCGTTGCCAACTGCTTGACCGGGCTGGGAAGGTGCTTGCGGCCACGTCCCCGGCGCTGGTCGGGGCCCGTCAACACGAGGCGGGGGTGAAACCCACCCTCCAACAGGCCGGCCAGGGCGCGGGCGGCGAACTCCGGCGTGCCGGCGAAAGCGAAGCGCGGGGTCATGGGCGGCTAGGCCCGAACGCGCTGGGATTTGGACAGCTTCTGGCGGATGCGTGTGCGCTTCAGGTTCGACAGGTAGTCCACGAACAGCTTGCCTTCGAGATGGTCGCATTCGTGCTGGATGCAGACCGACAGCAAACCCTGGGCTTCAAGGGAGAACGGCTCGCCCTCCCGGTCGAGCGCCTCGACCTGAACCCGTTCCCGGCGTGTGACCGGCTCGTAGAAGCCCGGCACCGACAGACAACCCTCGTCGGTCTCCACTCGCGGCCCGCTGACTTCGATGCGGGGGTTGATGAACACATGGGGCTCGTTGCGATCTTCGGAGACGTCGATGACGATCACCCGCTTGACGACGTTGACCTGATTGGCGGCCAAGCCGATGCCCGGCGCCTCGTACATGGTTTCGAGCATGTCATCGACCAGCGTGCGAATCGCGTCATCAACCGCCGCCACAGGCTTGGCCTTGGCCCGCAGCCGAGGATCGGGAAAGGTAAGGATGTCGAGCAAGGCCACAGGTCAACTCATCATAACGCTTGGGTCAGTATAGCTTGTTCCGATCGCCGGGCTGTTTTCCTACAAGCCAAAGGGACAATGACGCCTTTTTCTGGCTCGCCAGCCGCCTAGAATTAGGATTCATGGCCAGTCAGAGCATCTTGAAGAAACCCGTGCAGCGGGATCCGGTTTCCGAAGCCGAGGCGCTGCTCTACCTTAGCCAGCAGGCAACGCGCCCGCAGGTGCGCCGTTGGCTGGCGGAAGCGGGCAGCGCCCAGGCGGCCTACGTGCGCCATGGCGAGCCGCCGGATTGGCCGCCCGATGCGTTGGCGGTGACCGGCATTCGCGTTGCAACGCCGGTTGATGACGCCTATCCGGAGCCGCTGCGCCACATCCCGGACCCGCCTTTGGCGCTGTACTACCTGGGCGATCTAACGGCGGCCCAAGGCCCTGGCATCGCGCTGGTAGGGGCTCGGCGCGGCACCCGGTTGGGTTCGCGCATCGCCCAAGCCATGGGCCGCGAGCTGGCCGCGCAAGGCGCCCGGGTCATTTCGGGCCTCGCCCGGGGCATCGACGGCGCTGCCCACCAGGGGGCTTTGGCCAGCGGCGAGGCTGGCTGCGCCTGGGCCGTGTTGGGCAGCGGGCTAAACAACATCTACCCGCGCGAGCACCAGGAGTTGGCGCGGCGCATCGTCGGTTCAGGCGGCGCTGTCATCTCCGAGTACCCGCCCGATGCGCCGCCCTATCGAAGTCACTTCCCGGAGCGCAACCGCCTCATCAGCGGTTTGGCCGAAGCGGTGGTCGTGGTGGAGGCGTCGCGCCGCAGCGGCTCGCTCATCACGGCGCGGATGGCGGCCGA
>CAZRBP010000055.1:18835-21358 GCA_964598305.1 uncultured Pseudomonadales bacterium
TGGTGGAGGCGTCGCGCCGCAGCGGCTCGCTCATCACGGCGCGGATGGCGGCCGAACAGGGCCGGGAGGTGTTTGCCGTGCCCGGCGCGGTCGGCAATGCGGTGAGCGCCGGGTGCCATTGGCTGATCCGCCAAGGCGCGGGGCTGGTGGAGAGCGCCGAGGACGTGCTGATGGAGCTGGGTTACGCGTCTCAGAGCGGCGATTCGCCAAAGCCGCCGCCAGAGGCCCTGATGCCGGTGTTCGGCGCCGTTTCGGCCACCGCCGCGCCGATTGACGAGATTGCGCTGGCCGTTGGCCTGCCCGTGGAGGCGGTGATCGGCGATTTGGTGCAATTGGAGCTCAAGGGATTTGTTCAGTTAACGCCGGACGGGTATATTCGCGTGCCTCGTTGAAGCGCCTGCGCAGGCGGCGCGAACACACACTTGGAAGCGGAGGCGCAAATTGAGTTTCGTCGGCATATTGATGGGTTCCGAGTCGGACTGGCCGGTCATGCGCAAATGCACGGAGGTGCTGGAACGCTTGGGCATTGACTTCGAGGTGCGGGTGTCCTCGGCGCACCGCACGCCCGAGGCCACGGCGGCCTATGTGGTCGATGCGGCCGATCGGGATTGTGAGGTGTTCATCTGCGGAGCGGGCATGGCGGCCCACTTGGCGGGCGCGGTGGCGGCGCACACCGTGCGCCCGGTGATCGGCGTGCCCATCGACAGCGGCCCCCTGCAGGGCTTCGACGCCTTGTTGGCGACCGTGCAGATGCCCGGCGGCATTCCGGTCGCCACCGTGGCCGTGGGCGGCGCGGGTGCTCGCAACGCGGCTTATTTGGCAGGACAGATTCTGGCGTTGAACGATGCGCAACTTGCCGCCGCGCTCGCCGCCGACCGCGAGGAGAACCAGGCCAAGGTTCAGGCGCAGAATGAGCGGTTGCAGGCCGAACTCAAGGGTTGATGACTTCCATCTTCGGCGAGCCGTGGGTCATCTGCGCCAAGGGGGCGTGGTGGCTCACGCCACCGAGGGAGTCTGGGGGCTGGCTTGCGATCCCTTCGATTGCCAGGCCGTGGCCCGCATCCTCGCCATCAAGGGCCGCAGTCCCGACAAGGGCCTGATCCTCATCGGCGCCAGCGCCGACTGCTTCGCCCCGGAACTGATGCCGCTGACAGGGGCGGACCGGCGGGCCGTGCAATCGACTTGGCCGGGGCCGGTGTCCTGGGTGCTGCCCTCGGAGCGTTTTCCGGTTTGGATCACGGGGGCCGGGCTTGGCCCGCGCCCCACCGTGGCCGTGCGGGTGCCCGGCCACGCCCAGGCCCGCGCCCTGTGCGCCCGCTTCGACGGCCCCCTGGTTTCCACCTCCGCCAATCCGTCCGGCGTTGCGGCCACCGACAGCATCCTGCGGGTGCGCCGCTGGTTTGGCGACGCGGTGGACTTCATCGCCCCCGGCCAAACCCTAGGCCGCCAAGGCCCGAGCCAGCTTCGCACCCTAGCCGGGGCGGTGCTGCGTTAATGGACCGTTACGCCGTGGTCGGCAATCCGGTCAGCCACTCGCTGTCCCCGGAGATCCACAGGGCCTTTGCGGCCGAGACCGGTGAACGGCTGCGCTACGACAAGCTGCTCGCGCCCGTGGACGGCTTTGCCGACGTGGCGGGTGAATTCTTCAAGGGCGGTGGCCGCGGCCTCAACGTCACCCTGCCCTTCAAGGGCGACGCTTGCCGTTGGGTGGACGAGGCGCAGCCTGCCGCCGCCCGATGCAACGCGGTGAACACCATCGCCGTGGAGGGCGGCAAGACCCAGGGGTTCAACACTGACGGCATCGGCTTGGTGCGCGACCTCAAAGCCCAAGCCGTGCCCATAGCGGGCCGCAGGCTGCTGCTGATCGGCGCCGGCGGGGCGGTCAGCGGCATTCTCGATGCGATAATCGAGGAAAACCCGGCTTCGGTGCGCATTGCCAATCGCACCCCCGCCAAGGCGGAGGCCTTGGCCGAGCGCCACGGCGCCAAGGTCGCGGCGGTGTCCCTGGACCGTCTGGATGGCCGCTTCGACCTCATCATCAATGGCACGTCCGCCGGCCTGGACGGCGACGGCGGGTTGATCGCGCCGGCACTCGCCGCCGGGGCGCAGTGCTACGACCTGCTTTATAGCCGCGATGGACAAACGCCCTTCTGCCGCTGGGCGAAGCAGGCCGGCGCCGCGTGGGTGTCCGATGGCCTGGGCATGCTCGTGGAGCAGGCCGCCGCCGCTTTCGCCATCTGGCGGGGGCGTTCACCGAGCACGCGCGATCTGCTGTGCTCGCTTAGGTCGGGAACGGCCGCATGAGGAACGAACGCCGTGGCTGATCGCACAGCAATTCTCATTTTGACGGAGCGAGGGCAACTTGCCCTCGCATTGAACCGAGGGATCCCATCGAGGGCGGGTCGCCCTCGCTCCGAGGAGTTCCGCTCGACATTAGCGAAAGAGTCATAATGAGAACTGCCGCTGATCGGGAAATCGCCAAGAAAAATCGATGGCAAGTGGTTATCATGGCCGTCGCCCTGC
>CAZRBP010000056.1:0-21308 GCA_964598305.1 uncultured Pseudomonadales bacterium
ATTGACGGAGTGTGCCCCGGCGGTCCCTTGAGCGCCAAAAACTAAATGTTTATCAAAAGGTTAAGTCACTCTGGGGAACCCCCCGAAGTGGCTCAACACCCCCGATGCGCGGACCTTCGGTTCGCATTGGAGTTTCGCTGGCGCGAAACTCCGCACTCGTTGAGTGGGTCAGGTTCCGATAGGTTTCTGAACCCAGACATGGCGCTAGAAGGCGATGCGCACGCCAAGCGATGCGGTGCGGTCCTTGTTGGGCCGGGCGCCGTAGGGTTGGCGGCCGACGATCTCCTGCTCGCGGGTCAGGTTTTCAACCCGGGCAAAGAGGTCGAGCCTGTCGGTCAGGCGGTAGTTGCCCGCGAAGTCGATGGTCAGCGTGCTGCCGGTGCGCTCGAAAGCGCCGCAAGCTGCTCTCGTGCAGACCCCGTCGATGTAGTTGGCGGATAGGAACAACGCCCAGCGGGTCTGCTGCAAGCCGAGGGTCAGGTTGAGTTGGTGATCCGGGATGTAGGGTATGGGGTCGCCCTTGCGGACGTCGCCGAAGAAGTCCGTGTCCGCGATGTCAGTGTCGAACTCGCCGTTGATGTGGGTGTAAGCCAACTCCAAGGGGAGGCTCACGGCGGCGTCTGGCAACAGGTCGGCGGCGAGGCGCAGTTCCAGGCCCATGACGGTCGCCGCGTCGCCATTGAAGGCGTCGCCGATTTCGCAGTCCGCACCAGACGAGGCAGTGCATTCGCCGAGCAGGTTGTCGTAGTCGCTGAGGAACCAAGTGGCTTCGGCGCTGAGCCGTTCGCCATTGAAGCGGGCACCGGCCTCGACGTTCAAGGCGGTCTCCTCGTCCACGCCGGGCGCGTTGGTGGGTGCCGTGAAGCCCTTGTGGACACCGCTGAAAAGGGTCAGGCGGTCGTTGAGACTGTAGATGGCGCCGACCCCCGGCAGCCAGACCCGAGTCTTGTTGCGGCGGCTGCTGCGCAGGTTGTCGGCAGCTCGGGACGCCGGGTTGGCGGTGCGTCCAGCCCGGGTCTCCCAACGGGTGCGACGCTGATCGATGTCTTCGTAGCGAAGGCCCGGGGTGAACATCCATCGGCCCCACTGGATTTCATCGACGAGATGCAGCGACAGGGCCTCGGCTTCCTGCAGCCGGTTTCCGGCATTGCCGAGCAGGCCCTGGTCGTCGAGGTGCAGGCGTCCGCCGCTTTGGTGGTAGGTGCTGTTGCGCTGCAGGCGGTCCTCCTCGTCCTCATGGTAGCGGGCACCAACGCTGATCCGGTGGCTGAGCTCGCCCGTGGCGGTGCTCCAGGAGAGATTGCCCTGCACGCCGCGGGAGAAGTAGCTCCGCGCATTGGAGCGGATCTGGATGCTGCCCGGCGGCGTGTCGAGCCCGCCGTGCAAAATGGCCTGCAACTGGCCGGAGGCTACGCCCCCGATGGGCTGGCCAAGATTGATGGCTTGCACCACGTTTGACCAACTGGTGCGCGAGAACGACTGGGCGTCGGCGCTGCCGTCGAAGTCAATGCCCTCGGTCTTGAACCAATTCCGTTCGTGCTCGTTGTTGTAGTAAGTCACGGACGCCGCCAGCGAGTCGCTGGGCGTCCATTGGTAGCGGACGATAAGTTGCTCATGCTCCGTGGCGATGTTGTCCAGGCTTGACAACCCATAGCGGCGGAAGGGGTCGCGGGCGAAGTCGGCGTCCGTGAGCCCGAGGTAGCTCTGGTCCGAATCCTGCTCGGCAATCTGCACCTTCAGCGCCAAGGCATGGTCTGAGCCCTCCGGCGCGTAGCTCAGCTTAAGGGTGTAGTCCTCAAGGTCGAGGCCAGAGTCGCCGCCCCGGTCCACGTCCTGGAAACCATCCGAACGCCATTGGTGGGTTTCTACCAGAAAACCGAAACCGGCCGCATTGCGGGTGCCGTAGTGGCCGTGCAGGCGCCAAGTGGCATCTTCGGCGCCCTCGAGCATGGCGTACCCGGCCGCCTCATCCGGGATGGGGGTCGAGAGCATGTTCAGCGCGCCGCCGATGGTGTAGGGGCCCTGGCTGATGGCGGCCGGTCCGGTGAGCACTTCGATGGCCGCCATGCGGCCCAGGGTGGGGAAGTAGTAGGCGCTGGGCGCGGAATAGGGTGCCGGCGCAATGAGCACGTTGTCCTCCAGCAAGGTGATGCGCCCGCTGCGCTCGGTGGCCACCCCGCGGATGCTGATGTTGGGCCGCAGCCCGTATCCGTCCTCCACCTGCACGGACACGCCCGGCACTTGGCGAATGACCCGCTGAATGTCCGCATGGCCGAGTCGCTGAAGCTCCTCAATGCCAATGTGATGAGCGCTGCCCGGGATGCGGTTGGCCTGAGCCCGCTCGCCAACGATCACCACCTCCTCGATGAAGGCGTGCTCATCAGCCCGCGTCGGCAGTGCCGCACCGGCAAGAAAAAGCAGGCCAGCCAACGCCGTGAAACAAGCCTTGCGAACCATCGGGAAGTTCCTTCCAAACTCGATGGCGCGGCACAGTAAACTAAATGATAACGATTATCAAATATATTTTTTGCAGCAGGAAAAGGCTTTCGATCAGGGAAGGCGGGCGTCAAAGGAGTGGTGCCGAGGAGAGGACTTGAACCTCCACGGGGTTACCCCCACTAGCACCTGAAGCTAGCGTGTCTACCAATTTCACCACCTCGGCATGAAGCGGCCGCTTGGGAAGCGGGCGCGCAATGTAATTGGACGGGACGGGCCTTGTCAAACGGAGAAGCCACGCGACTAGACAAAGGGAATTACGCAACCCAATCCTGTGCTGCGGCTAGAGCGCTTTTGCCAGGTACTCGCGCACGGTGGCGACACACTTGGATGGCTGTTCCAGTTGAAGGAAGTGCGTCGCCCCAGGCAGAAAGTCGTATTCAATGACTTCCATGTCGGCAAGGTCGAGAGTCGGCAAGTAGGCGAAAGGCAGCGTCGGGTCAGCGCCTAGGACTTTAACTGGGCAAGGCAGATCGGCGAAGTTCACCAGACCCGAGTAGCTTCTAGTGTATTCGATGATCTGCGCTTCATAGCCGGGTAGGCAGCGCAACTCAAAGCACTCGCCGTCGGCCGACTTTCTCAAGGTGGTCCTGGCCATGAGCTCAAGGACGCTGCGCGGGACGCGCGAATGGTTTTGCGAACGCCCCAGCATTGCGACAAACTCATCCAGGCTCTCGAAGCGCCATTGACGCTTCCTAGCGTGCTGTGCCACACGCTCGACGCGCTCGTCGAACAGCCTCTCGCTCATCCCCGGGCGAAACACGGGTGGGTCGAACAGGACAAGGGTCTCGAAACGGTTGGCGGATGCCTCGGCGCTCGACAGGACCGGTGACAAAGACAACAAGCTGATGAGGGCGGACAGGGAGTGAAAGACGCCGATCTTGGGCGCAGCGCCAAAGTTCTGGTCAACCGCCTCAAGAACGCGGCTTTGATCGCGGACGAACGCAGGAATGTTGTGGCTGCCCAAGGGCCCTAGGCCATTCCAACCATGGTTCCTGAGGTCGTAGAGAAAAACGTCGAAGTCGTCGAGGAGCTGCGACCAGAAGGGCAGGTACAGATCAATGGCCAGTCCGTTTCCATGGCTAAGCACCAATCTTGGCCCCGATCCGTTGCCGTGGCGCCTTACGATCGCGCCGCCGCCATCGTCCAAGGGAACCCTGATCGTGGAGACCGGTTCAGGGACTTGCCAAGGAACTTCGCGCATCGGTGCTCAACAGCCTAAAAATCCAGTTAGTCACACACTTACCGGGCCACAGGGGGGATTGCCTTTTACTACAGGGCTTTTGCACCGCGCCGACACGACCGCACTGGCCATGGCCGCCGCCTGCACTGACGCCTCTTCGGCTGCGGTTTCCGTTAGGTTAGCATAAGCGGACCGCCGCCAACGGGTACCGCCCATTCAAGCATCCAAGCTAAGAAGGTGATTCCATGCGCTTGTGGGCGATTTCCGATCTGCATCTTTCCCACCCGAGAAACCGTGAAGCCTTGGGCGACCTCCCTGCCCGCCCCGACGACTGGTTGATTCTCGCCGGCGATATCACCGACGGTCCCCGGCGACTCGATGGCTGCTTTCGCCGGCTGACCGGCAAGTTCCAGCAAATCGTATGGATACCGGGCAACCACGAACTCTGGTCGCTGCCCCGCGACCCCGATGGACTTCGGGGGCTGGCCCTGTACCATCACTTGGTCGAAGTGGCGCGCCATCACGGTGTGCTGACCCCGGAGGATCACTATCCGGTGATCGACCACCCCGCCGGCCAGTTGCTGATCGCGCCGCTTTTCCTGCTCTACGACTACAGCTACCGTCCAGCGCACGTTCCCGTCGATCAAGTGGTCGAATGGGCGGCTCGGGCCAACTCGGTTTGCGCCGACGAGGCGCTGCTGCACCCTGAACCCTTTACAGACCGCGCCGCTTGGTGCGTATCGCGCTGCGAAGAGACGGCGGCGCGGCTCGCCGCCTATCCTGACGACCTCCCCAAAGTGCTGATAAATCACTTTCCGCTCGAGGAGCAATTGGCCGTGCTGCCCCGGGTGCCACGCTTCACGCCCTGGTGCGGCACCCGCTTGACCCAGGGTTGGCACCGGCGCTTCAACGCCTGCGCCGTGGTCTACGGACATCTGCATATCCGCGGCATCCGCTGGCTCGACGGCGTGCCCTTTCAGGAGGTATCGCTGGGCTATCCCGATCAATGGAACCAAGACCTCGGCATCGGCGCCTACCTGCGCGAAGTGACCGTCGCCGTTGCGCCGCCCTCGCCGGCGCCCGCTGCTCAATGACGGCAACGGACGATCGCTGGTGGCGCCCGTGGCAGGAGACGGAGGGCGTGTCCATCCTGCATGTGGACGTGACGCCCGACGCGGACCGCGAGGCGCTGGCTTTTGCGCTGCTTGACGCGGAGGAGACCCAACGGGCACGACGCTTCGTGGTCGAGCCGCCCCGGCGCCGCTTCGCGCTTTGCCGGGCGGCGCTGCGAATCATCCTTTGCGAGCGGCTCGACTGCCGCAACGAACGGCTCTCATTCAGCTACCTTGAGCACGGCAAGCCCATCGCCCAAGTGAACGGTCAGCGCATTCCCATCGGCTTCAACCTGAGCCACAGTGGGGGGTATGGGTTGATTGCCATTGCGGCCCATGAGCAACTCGGCATCGATGTCGAGGAACGCAAACCCGGCCGCAACTTTGAAGGCATAGGCAAACGCGTCTATGGCCCGGCGGAGCGCCGCTTGCTGGCCAAGGCCAACGGACCGCGCAAGGCGGCGTTCTTCTATCGATTGTGGACCTTGAAGGAAGCGCTGATCAAGGCCTTGGGCACGGGCTTCACGCTCAACCCTTCCACCTTCGAGGTGCCCGAACCGATGCTCAGCGGCGCAGGCTCCGGTCGGTTTCGATTTCCCCACCAGCCCCAAGACTGCTGGCAACTGGTGGACCTCGGGGAGCCCCGCTTTGCCGCCGCGCTGGCTTTTCGGCTGCGGGATCCCTGAGCGCTGGACCACCGAACGCCAAACGAGTAACTTTTGGCACTGAAGGTGGCGCAATTGTCCACCGCCCACCGGGAAAGGTACCACTTGTGATCAGGCAGTATCTGGGCGCGTTGTTCGTTCTCGCGGTCGGCGTCGGCGTGGCCGCACTAATCGTGGCTACCGGCCCAACAACCGTCAAGCAACCCAGCCGGCCGGACACTCCCGTCGTGCAGGCGACGCCAGTGCAGCCGCGGTGGGTGCAGATGACCGTTCAAGCTCACGGCGAGGTGGTGCCCAAGACCGAAAGCAACCTGGTTGCGGAGGTGGCGGGGCGGGTCGTCAGCGTGGCGCCAGCGATGGTCTCCGGCGGCTTTTTTGCCAAGGGTGACGTTCTGGTGGAAATCGAAAGCGTCGACTACCGGGTCGCTCTCGAAAAAGCCCGGGCGCACTTGGCATCGACGCGCAGCGAACTCGATACGGCTGAAAAGGACTTTGACCGACTTGAGGAATTGGCCGAAACCCAGTTCGTCAGCGAATCGGTGCGCGATGCCGCGTCCAATCGGCTGGCGGTTGCGCGCGCGGCGCAACGCTCCGCCGAGGCAAGCTTGGAGCGCGCCGATCGCGACCTAGCCCGCACTCAGATCACAGCGCCCTATGACGGCCGGGTCCGCACCGAACGGCTGGACGTGGGGCAGTTCGTGAACCGTGGCGAAACGATCGCTGCCCTCTACTCCATCGACTACGCGGAAGTGCGGCTGCCGATCCGCGATGTCGATCTTGCGTTCCTGCCCCTGTCCTTGGCGAACCGGCAAAGTGACGAGCCACCACCCAAGGCAAGATTGCGCGCGGAGTTCGCTGGAGCGGAACACTTCTGGGTCGCCGATGTCGTGCGCACGGAAGGCGAACTCGATCCGCTAACCCGCATGGTCAACGTCGTCGCGCAGGTGCCGAAACCCTACGAACCAGCGGGTGCCTCGCCGCCCCTGACCGTGGGCCTGTTCGTTGAAGCCGAGATCTTTGGCAACTGGGTCGAGGACGTGTTCATCGTTCCACGCACGGCGCTGCAGGAAGGCGGCAAGGTCTATGTCGTGGCGGATGACGGCCGCCTCTCGTTTCGCGATGTGGCGGTGTTGCGCAGGACCGGCGAGACCCTCTACTTACAAGGTGAGCTGGAATCCAACGAAGTGATTTGCCTTTCCCCGCTTGCCAACGCGGTTGAGGGGCAGCGCGTTCGCGCCATCCTGACAAGTGAGTCCTAGCTGGATTTCTTCCTGCCCAAAAGTGCGCTAGCATTCCAGCGTTGATCCAGCACTGATCGGTTCGGGCGAGTTAAGTGGCCCGCGCTTGGGCGGTGGACGCGACTGAGGGGGAGCTTGAAAATGGCGGAGTCGGATGTCGGCAATCAGGATTCCGGGCAGCGGCAGCGCTGGCGCGGCATTCTGCAACTGGCGATCATCGTTGCGGTGATCTTGGCGGCGATCCTATTCGCCCGAGCACCCAGCCGCGAATTCCTCGAGCTGGATCCGGAACTCGCCGAGGTCCGCGTCACGCCCACCGCCGCGGTGATCGAGCCGAGGGCGACCCCCGCATCCCACAAGGTGGTGTTGACCGGCACCGTGACTACGCTCGGCAACGTGGCGGTCATACCGGAAGTTTCCGGCGAAGTGGTGTGGGTGTCCGAGAACTTCCGCAGCGGCGCCGAATTCAAGGCCAACGAAACGCTCGCGAGGGTTGACGCGCGCGAGTTTGAACTGCTGGTCGCGAACGCCAAGCTCCGACTGGTCGCTGCCCAGGAAAACCTCAAGCAGAGGCTGGACGAGGCGGCTCGCGCGCCGCAGTTCATGGAGCGATTCCCCGGCGGGCACCTGAACCCGTGGCTCGCCACCCAAGGCACCATCGAAGAAGCCGAGGCGCTGGTCGAAATTGCCCGCAACAAGATCGCGTTGGCGGAGATCTCGCTGGACGAGACGAGGATCCGGATGCCGTTCGACGGCTACGTGCGGTCCACCGTGCTGTCGCCAGGGCAGGTGGTCGAGCGGGTGGTCACAAACGTCGGTGAAGTCTATGCGAAGCATCAGTTGCGTGTGCGCGCCCGAGTCTCCGCATTCGACCTGAATTCCCTGCAACCGGTCATCGGGCGCAGGGCCGTCGTGGTCGCCAACGGCCAAACCATTGATACGGTGGTCGAGCGCGTCTCGAAGGAAGTCGATATCGAGACACGACTGGCCAGCCTGTACCTCGAAGTGCTCGACCAGGAGAACGCGGCGATGCTGCCGCCGCCCGGCACCTTTGCCGACGTGACCGTGGAAGGGCCGATGCAGGATGACGTATTCGTGCTGCCCGAATCGGCGTTGCAGATTAACGGCAGCGTCTGGCTGGTCGATGACGGCAGGCTCACCGCACACACCCCCGCTTCGGTGGGATACGGCGACGGGGGCTGGCTGGTCCGTGCGTTCGATACCCGTGATGGCATCGTAGTGGGCCGCATCCCGGGAGCGCGCGAAGGCTTGGGCGTGAACGCCGTGCCCGCCGGAACGGCGCAGTAGGCGCCTGGGTAGCCTCCGTACCCCAAGCAGGGAGTCCGCCATGGCTGAATCTGCAAGCATCGGTGTTCCGGACGCTGGCACGCGCTCGGGCGTCATCGCTTACTTCGCCCGCAATCCCGTCGCCGCCAACGTACTCCTGTTCCTGCTCTTCGTCGGCGGGCTGATCGCCTCCGACCTGATCACCCTCGAGACATTCCCCGATTACGACCCCCGCGTGATCCGCGTCGAAGTGCCCTACCCGGCCGCAACCCCGGCGGAAGTCGAGGAAGACATCGTCAAGCGCATCGAGGAAAGCCTAGTGGGCACCATCGGCATTGCCCGCACCATCTCCAGTTCCCGCGAGGAACGGGCCGTCGTCGATGTGGAGATGGAACCCTTCGCCGACGACATCGACACCCTGAATTTCGTGCGCACGGCCATCGAGCGCATCGAGGACTTTCCGCCGCTCAATGCCGATGAGCCGGAAGTGACCAAGGTCGAGGTCAGCCGCAACGTGCTGACCGTCGCCGTGAGTTCCGGGGCACTCGACCCCTTCGAGCTGCGTCGCGCCGCAGAGTCGCTGCGGGACCGGCTGCTGCTCCTGCCGAGCATATCGATCATCGATCTGTTCGGGACCAAGGACCAGGAGATTCAAGTCGAACTCAGCGAGGAGACGCTGCGCCAATACGGCATCACCTTGGACCATGTGGTGAGCGCAATCCGGCGGACATCGGTGAACGTCACCGGCGGCGAACTGCGCACCGGGTCGGGGGACATCATCATGAGCACCCTGGCCAAGCGCGACTACGCCGACCAGTTCAAGGACGTGGTGGTCATTGCGCGGGCCGACGGTTCGCTGGTGCGCCTCGGCGACATCGCGGAACTGCGCGACAGCCTGCTCGAGCACGATGCCCTCACCACCGTCAATGGCGTCCCCACCATATTTCTCCAAGTCAAGGTCTCGGCCGACACCTCCCCCCAGGAAGCAAGCGCCCAAGTGCGCGGCTACCTAGCGGGCTTCGAGGCACCCGAAACCGTCGGGGTGGCCATCTGGGAAGACGAGACTTGGGCTGTCGAGGACCGCATGTACTTGATCATCAAGAACGGGATACTCGGCCTGATTCTGGTGTTCGCAACTCTCATGCTCCTGTTCGACCTGCGTGTAGCGACTTGGGTGGCGCTCGGCGTTCCGGTGGTGTTCGTGGCCTCGCTGATCGTCTTTCCCTTCTTTGGCCTCACCCTGAACGTCATGACGCTGTTCGCGTTCTTCATACTGATCGGCATCGTCGTGGACGACTCAATCGTGGTGGGCGAGAACATTGCGATGCGCATGGACCGAGGCGAAACCGGGGCCGAGGCCGCCATCGCCGGCACCCGGGAAGTCATTGCGCCCATTGCGGTGGGCGCCTTCACCACCATGGCGGCATTCGCGGTACTGCTGCCGCTCGACGGGATGATCGGCCAGATGTTTGCCGTGATCCCGATCGTGGCCGTGGTCGTGTTGCTGTTGTCTCTGTTCAAGGCGGCCTTCATTCTGCCTGGCCATCTCGCAAAAGCCGGACGCTGGAGCGCTTGGCCCCTATCGGCGATGCAAGAACGGTGTCACGCCGTCGCACAAACCATGATCGAGACCCGGATCGTTCCCCTAATCTCCTGGTCAGTGCGGCGCTTGCAATGGCCGCCGGTCATCGTCGCCGGCAGCGTTCTCGTTGCCGCCTGCCTGCTGGTGTTCGGGGTCGTTCATTTCGACCCGAGTTTGAGGGTAGTGGACGAGAAAAACGTCCAGGTTGACTTGGTGCTGCCCCAGGACGCACGGCCCGAGGACCTGCAAGCCGCCCTGGACCATGCGGTGACGGCGGCGCAACGGGTGGACGCTGAACTGGGCGGCCGGGTGATCGACGCGGTGGCCGTGGCCATCGGCCACCACTTCCCGGTGGAATCCTATCGCGGAGCGGATGCGCGCCAGTACCGCAGCAATCTCGCCTCAGTGCAACTCCGGCTCAATCCGCCCGAGGTGCGCGGCGTTACCATCGAAGAATTGCAGCACCGCTGGCGCCAGCGCCTAGTCCGCATGCCTGGCGTGGAGTCGGTGGGCTTCCCCACCCGGCAGACGCAGACATCGAATAGCCTGTCGTACGCACTGATGCATACGGATCCACAAGTTCTTGCCGATGCCACTGAGGACCTGCACGAGGCACTCGCCCGCTTGGACGGCGTCAGCCAGGTCAACGACTCGATCGAGCGAGGCAAGCGCCGCTTCGATGTACGCCTCAACGCCGCCGGCGATGCGGCCGGCCTGACCGCGGCATCGGTTGCCACCCAGTTGCGCAACAGCTTCTATGGCGCCGAGGCCCAGCGCATCCAGCGGGGCCGGGAAGAAGTTCTCGTGATGGTGAGGTACCCCCAGGATCGGCGCTCCAGCTACGCGGAGTTGCTCAATGAGCGCATCAACCTGCCAGCCAGCCGGGAGCAGGTTCCGCTGTACACGGTGGCCGAGATCACGGAAACCCGAAGCATCGCAAACCGGCTGCGCATAGACGGGCGCAACGCCGCGGTGGTCAGCGCTGACTACGATGCCACGCGCCTGCTCTCCGGCGATTTGGCCGATGATGTTGACGAGCGGATTCTTGCGGGCCTCCAGAGCCGCTACCCAGAGATCCGGATTCGCAAGCACGGGGCAAACCGGGAAATGGAACGCCTGACTGGCATCCTAATGCTCTCAGTGCCCATAGCGCTCTTGGTCATGTACTGCCTGATCGCCTCCTTCCTGCGCAGTTTCGTGCAGCCGTTGCTAGCCTTGGCGGGCATCCCAATGGCATTCGTGGGCGCGGTGGCGGGGCACTTGGCGCTGGGTTACGAGTTCAGCATCACATCGATATTCGGCCTACTCGCGGTTTCCGGCGTCGTCGTCAACGACACGATTCTTCTGATGTATCGCTACAACCATATGGTCAGAGAGTCGGGCATGCCGGAGATTGCGGCCATTTCCGCAGCCACTAGACAGCGCGCCCGGGCGATCCTGCTCACCAGCGTAACCACCCTGCTTGGCCTGCTGCCGATTCTGTTCAGCGGCGACGAGGCCATTCAGTTCCTGATTCCCCTCGTGGTGAGCATCGCCTTCGGCCTAGTGTTCGCGGGCATCGGCCTGGTGTTCTTCCTGCCATCGGTCATCATGACGGTGGAACTGGCGAAAGGACGGCTCGGCCGACGGCGGCTCGCGGGCTGACCTTTTGAGCGGATTGGCGGGGCGAGATGAGCGGGCGATGAGCGAAACGAACCATGCGAGCGTCACCGGGAAGGGGTCGCCATCGATGATCGAGTACTTCGCGCGCAACCACATCGCGGTGTACCTGATCACTTTCCTGCTGCTGGTGCTCGGATTCGTCGCGATTTCCAACAGCACCATCGAACGTTATCCGGAACTCGACCTTCGAACCATCGCGGTGAACGTGCCCTACGACGGCGCAACGCCGAGGGAAGTCGAAGAGGACGTCATCCGCCGCATTGAGGAGAGCATCGCCGGCCTTGATGGGGTTGACCGGATCACCGCCAACGCCTGGGAGGGCCGGGCCGAGATTCTCATTGAACTGAAGCAGTGGGTCGATCCCATATCAAGGCTTGAGATAGTGCGAACTGCGGTGGAGCGAATCGAGGACTTTCCACCCCCGAACGCCGACCCGCCGGAGGTGGTTCGCCAAGAGATCGTCCGGGACGTGGTGTCGCTGGTCGTCACATCACCAACTGCCGGGGAGGACCAACTGCGCCGCGCAGCGGAGGATCTGCGCGAACAGCTTCTGCTGTTGCCCAACGTCGGCCTCGTCGAACTGATTGGCGCCCGGGAACGGGAAATTCAGATCGACCTTGACGAATCGCAACTCCGCAGCCATCACCTGACCATCGCCGAAGTCGCGGCCCGCATTCGGCTGGCATCGGTGAACGTCACCGGCGGCAGCATCCGCACGGAATCCGGGACCATCGTCATGAGCACGATGGACAAACGGGTTAGGGGGGACGAGTTCCGTGACATCGTCATACTCAGCCGGCCGGATGGCGCCATCGTCCGGCTCGACGACATGGGCACTGTCCGCGACGGCTTCGTCGATGACCCGCTGATCAATACCGTCAACCAGGTGCCAGCGGTGTTCGTTCATGTCCAAGCACCGCCGCGCGCCAACCCAGACGATGTCATCGCCGAAGTCGAGCGTTTCATGGCCAGCTACCAAGCGCCGCCAGGAACCTCGGTCGAGCTCTGGCTGGACGAAACCTACAAGATCAAGAAACCGCTTCAGTCCGTCGCGAACAACGGCGTGATCAGCGCGGCGCTGGTCTTCGTCGTGCTGATCCTGTTGTTCGATCTGCGCGTCGGGCTATGGATCGGCATCGGCATCCCCACCGCAATCATCGGATCCTTCATTATTTTGTACCTTCTGGGTGTGTCCATCAGCTTTTTCATCGTCTATGGCGTGGCCATGATCATCGGCATCGTGGTGGACGATGCGATTGTCGTGGGTGAAAACATCGCCCGCCTGCGCGCACTCGGCGTTCCCCCGCTCGAAGCATCGATCCAAGGCGCTCGGGAAGTGCTGCCGCCGGTGCTGGTCGGCGTACTAACGACGATGGTGGCGTTCTCGGTGCTGCTGCCGCTGGACGGCATCCTCGGCCAGATGTTCAGCTACACCGGCATCGGCGTGCTAGCCGTGCTGCTTCTATCGCTGATCGACTGCTTCCTGCTGTTGCCCGCGCATCTTTCCGGGGGGCGTCCGCTTAGCCGCTGGCCCCTTAGCGCGATTCAGGCTCGGGCAAGCGGGTCCTTCCAAGCGTTGCTCGACCGGAAACTGATGCCGGCCATCGGATTCGCAGCGCGCCGTCCGCTGCTTGCAATTGCCGGCATCGCCCTGTTCGTCGTCGTCGCGATCGGCCTTTTTTCCGGCAATGTCCTGCGCTACAACACGGCGGACAACCGGCTCGACGAGCAGAAGCTACAGGCCGACCTGACCATGGCGGCTGGGTCGACTTTCGAGGACACCGTGCGCGCCGTGGAGCAGATCGTCCGGGCTGCGCGGGCGGCCAATCGGGAATCCGGCGGCACGGGGATCAACGCCGTCAACGTAATCGTCGGGCAGCACAAGGCGGTGGAAACCATGCTGGGCACCGATGTTCCTGACCCGGCGCCAAACCTGGCTTCGGTTCAGTTGCGGCTGAACGTGCCGCCGGAGCGGACCATAGTCACCGACGAACTCAAGCAACTGTGGATCGACAACATCGGGGCGATTCGCGGCGCGGACAAGCTGGCATTTCCCTCGACGCGAACGGCCACCGCCTCAAGCCTAGGCTACGCGCTGCTGCACCCCGATGCCGACACCGTGGTCGCCGCAGCGAGCGAACTGAAGGCGCGGCTGAAGAACCATCCCTATGTTTACCAGATTGAC
Organism: uncultured Pseudomonadales bacterium; assembly: GCA_964598305.1. GTDB lineage: Bacteria > Pseudomonadota > Gammaproteobacteria > Pseudomonadales > Azotimanducaceae > Azophilus. The sequence continues at coordinate 13,411 of CAZRBP010000056.1, forward strand.
GACACCCTCGAATTGGGCAATGTCCGCTACGAGGTCCAGCTAACGGACGCCGGGCGCGCTTCGGGGCTGACCGCCATTGCGCTCGCCAGGCAATTGCGCAACCGGTTCTACGGCTCGGAGGTGGACCAGATCGTGAGGCACTCGGAAGAGCTCGAGGTCATGGCCCGCTATCCCTTGGAAAGGCGCACGAAAACCAGCGATCTTCACGACGAGCTCATCGGCCTTCCAAACGGCGATGTGGCGGCCTTGTCGAGCATCGCGCAGATCGTCCAGACCCAAGACCTCAAGCAGCGCCAACGCATCGACGGCCTGCCGGCGGCTTCGGTCAATGCCTTCTACAACGTGGCGATGATAAGTTCCAGGGAACTCGGCGGACTCATCGAGGGTAGCTGGCTGCCGGAGCTCAGGCACAAGTATCCGGATCTGCGCATACTGCCCGACGGCTCCAGCCGCGATGCCGCCAAGGTTGGCAGGAGCCTCGGCACCTACTTCCCGGGAGCCGTACTGCTGATCTTCGTCCTCGCCGCCATCCAGTTGCGCAGCATCCTGCAACCGTTCTACGTGCTGCTCGGCATCCCGTTGGCGTTTGCCGGCTCCATTTACTTGCATTGGGCACTCGGGTACGACCTCTCGCTGTCTTCCATTTTCGGACTGATTGCGGTGACCGGCGTTGTCATCAACGACTCGCTGGTGCTGCTCGACCGTTACAACCGGATTCGCCGAGACGAACCGCGGCTGAGCGTGAATGATGCCATCATCCAAGCAGCGCAACTCCGCGCCCGGCCGATCGTGCTGACCACGGTGACCACCGTGGTCGGCCTGTCGCCCCTGCTCTACGACAAATCCGAGGTACTGAGGTTTCTCATTCCCCTCGTCGTCAGCCTGACTGGCGGACTGATCTTCGCAAGCATCGGCATCCTGTTCCTGCTGCCGGCCATCATGGTTCTGGTCGAAAGGCTGCGCTCCCAGCTGGCGGACCGGCTCGGCCAACCGGCGGCAACGACCGCTACATGAAAAAGATGATCGCCTGGTTCGCCACCAATCACGTGGCGGCGAACCTAGTGATGGGGTTTTCAGTTTTCGCGGGCCTAGCCGCCCTGGATCGCATCCCCATCAAGCTCTATCCCGATGTCGATCTGCCCCTGATCATCGTAACGGTCCCGTACCTAGGCGCCGCCCCCGAGGAGGTTGAATCGGGGGTCTGTACCCGCGTCGAGGAGAGCTTGGAGGGCATCACCGGAATTCGGGAGATACGTTCAGCCTCCGTAGAGGATCTATGCACCGTTCAAATCGAGATGTTTTTCGACACCGATCGCATGCAAACGCTTGGCGAGGTGGAAAACCAGATCAACGCGATCGACACCTTTCCCGAAGAGGCCGAGAGGCCCATCATCAAATTGGCAACCGTCAAGAACGTGGTTATCGAGGTCGCCATAACCGGGTCGATGGACGAACGCTCACTCAAGGAGATGGGCCGCCAAGTGCGCGACGACCTGCTCAGGCTACCCGGCATCAGCGAAGCCGCCATCGTCAACGAGAGACCCTATGAAATTTCCATTGAGGTCTCCGAAGCATCCCTGTCGCGCAACAATCTGACCTTCGATGACGTAGCGCAAGCTCTGCGCCAACGCTCGCTGGATTTGCCCGGGGGCTCCGTGAAGACCGACCGGGGCGACATCCTGCTGCGCACCTCGGGGCAGGCCTACTGGGGGCACGAACTGGAAAAGCTCACCATCACCACCCGCAGCGATGGCACGCGGGTCACGCTCAACGATGTGGCGCAGGTTGTCGATGGCTTCGAGGACACCGGACAGAGCTTGACATTCGAGGGCAGGCCCGCCGCCTTGGTGCAGGTGTTCCGGGTCGGCGACCAGGATGTGCGCAACGTCGCCCAAACCGTTCGACAGTTCGTGGCCGAAGCCACCACCGAGTACCCTGCGGGCGTCGAGCTGACCGTGTGGAGGGATTCGTCCATTACGCTGGCCTACCGCCTGCAAGCGCTGCTGGACAGCGGCGTGCAAGGGCTGCTTCTGGTGCTGATCCTGCTCGCCCTGTTTCTGCGGCCCCACCTAGCGCTGTGGGTGGCGGCCGGAATTCCCATCGCCTTTCTTGGCGCCATCTTCCTCATCTACTGGTTCGGTTACTCCATCGACGCCCTGTCCGTCATGGGCTTCATCCTAGCCTTGGGCATGATCGTGGACGACGCCGTGGTGGTCGGCGAAAACGTCTATTCGGCCCAGGAAAAAGGGGGCGGCAAACTCGCCGGCGCCATCAAGGGCGCCCAAGACGTGCTAGTGCCCGTTACCTTCGGCGTGATTACAACGACAGTGGCGTTCCTGCCCCTGCTGTTCGCCGTCGGCAGCGTCGGCCAAGCCTACGGGTTCATGGCCGTCGTGGTCATCTGCTGCCTAGTGTTTTCCCTGATCGAGTGCCAGATGGTGTTGCCGGCGCACCTCGGCCACGGCAGCGGCCGCATGCCGCTCGGTGACTTCGGCTTAACGTTGCTCGCAACCGGCGTCATCGCCGCGTTGGCGTTCGCCCCGGATACGCGCTCCGGTTCCGCATTGGCCGTGGTCGTCTTCGCCGGCGTGTGCGCAGCCCACGTTTCCGGCTTCATGAGCAAGGCTGCGGCCGGGTTTGCCCGCATTCAGGTGCTGTTCGAATCCGGCCTGGCCTGGTTGATCAACAACCCATTCCGCCAATTCGCCAGCACCGCATTCCAACAGCGGTTCGTAACCTTTGCGGTCGGCGTCGCAGCCTTCGCATCGGCCATCGCATTCCTGGCGGGCGGCCATCTTCCGTTTTCCTTCGTAACGCCGCAGACGGGGGACAGCGTGGTCGCCAAGCTCACCATGCCCATGGGCGTCTCCCGTCCAGCCATGGAGCAAGCCCTGGCCCAACTGTCGAATGCGGCGCGGGAAGTGCGCCAGGAACTTGAGGACCGCTACGACGAACCAGTTGTCCTGAACGTCATGGAGGCTCGTGGCGGGCAATTCGCCGCTACCGCGGGCCTGAGCTACCGCACCGACGCCGTCGGAACCCACCTCGGCGAGATCATCATGCAACTGGCCCCCGGTGAGACGCGGGCCATATCGACGGATAAAGTGGCCGCCGTGTGGCGCGACCGGGTCGGCCCCATAGCGGACGCGGTCGAGGTCGCCTTCGTCACCGACCGCATCGAAGGCGCACCGGAAATCGACATACGCATCGGCGGCACCGATTCGGAGGCAATGCGCAGCGTCGCCGCGGCAATCCGCCGGGAACTCGCTGAGTTTCCGGGGGTATACGGAATCGCCGACTCGTTGAACAGCGGTAAGCCGGAAATGATCCTGACGGTCACGCCAGCCGGAGAGGCGTTGGGCATTACGCTGGCGGACCTAGGAACCCAGGTGCGTCAGGCATTCTATGGGGAGGAAGCCCAACGAATCCAACGCGGCCGGGATGACATTCGCCTCATGGTGCGTTACACGGAGCGGGAGCGCCGCTCCCTGGACTCGCTCTACGATCTGCGCATCCGAACGGCAGACGGCGGTGAGGTGCCCTTCACAACAGTGGCCGAAGTGCGGTATGGACAGGGCTTTCCCGTGATCGAACGCACCAACGGCACCCGCTTTGCTTGGGTGACCGCCGAGGTCGATCCCACGGTGACTTCGGGTCCCGCGGTGCTCGCCGCACTCGACTCCGGATTCCTGCAAAGCACCATCGCCCAGCATCCCGGCGTTTCCTACTGGTTCAAAAGCGCCGAGGAGCAGTCGGAGTTAGCCGGAACCCTGGGGCCGCTCTTCCTTTTCGTGGTGCTGGCCATCTATGCGTTGCTCGCCATGCCGCTGGGCTCCTATACGCAACCCCTGATCATCATGTCGGTGCTTCCCTTCGCCCTCGTCGGCGCCATTTTCGGCCATGTGCTCATGAAGTCGTTCGGGCTCCTTCATGCCCTGTCCGTCTCCTCCCTGTTTGGTGCCGTCGCGGCATCGGGGGTCGTGGTCAACTCGACGCTGGTGTTGATTCACGGCGTCAATCAATTTCGGTCCGGGGGGGACTCGCTGCAGGACGCGCTCGTGAACTCGGCCATCTCCCGATTCCGCCCAATCCTGATCACGACGGCGACGACGTTCGCCGGGTTGACTCCGCTGATGCTGAACGACAGCACCCAAGCGCAGCTGCTCGTTCCCATGGCCACATCGTTGGCCTTCGGCATCTTGGTTTCCATGCCGGCGGCGCTGTTGGTGGTGCCGGCAATCTGGCTGGTGTGCCAAGATGTCTTCACCGGCACCAAACGGATTTCAAGCCGCTTCGGAAACGTCATCGGCGAGGCGCCGCGGCTGTCCGCCTGGTTGTCCCGCCACCCCTTCGTGCAGGAGAGCCTACGTTCACAGGAACTCCAGACGGCGGACCTGCCGGGCCATGGCGACCTCCAAGCGGCCCAGGCCGCCCACCGGCGGCAAGCGCGCCTGCGTTGCCAAAAGGAGTTCGACCCGGGCGAAATGCGCGAGCAATTCGCCACCGTCGCCAACCGCGCGTCGGGAAGCGACGGCCTGGTCAACGAAGCTAGGAACTGGGCGGAGCAGCACACCATTAAGCTGGGCGTGCACATGACCAAGGGTGTGCTGACGCCAGTGGAAGCCGCGCGATCCATGTCGGACATCCTGGACATCTGCCTCTCCGCCCTTTTGCCCGTCGTCCAACGCGAGTTCGAACTGTCGCACGGCGGCATTCCCAACAGTCGAATCGGTCTGGTCGCCCTTGACGCCGCCGGCCGGCGCGAGTTGGCCAATGGGGCACATCTCGCGTTGATGTTCATCTACGATCACGACCCCGTCCGGGATAGCGCCGACAACGTCACCCCGCAAGCGTGGCACGAACAGCTTTTGCAGCGCCTCATGCTTCTGGTGCGGCAACTTTCCTCGGAAGGAATGCTCTACGAAGCCAAGCCCGCCTATGTGTTGCGGCGCAACGGAGGCGACGGCAGTGCCTTGTCAATCGAGCAGCTTCAGGCGCATTTCGACCAAAGCCCCACGCTGGCGGACCTGCGCACCCTCGCCCATGCGCGTGTCATCAAGGCGCAGGGCGATCTGGGGGCCAACTTTGAATCGCTGCGACAAACCCTGTTCGGACAACGAGACAAACTCGCTGCGGCCGCTCGTCAGCTTGCCGAGCTGCGCAACCAGGCAAGGCAAAACCAATCCGTCATGGACATTTGGGCGATCGACAGATTCCGCGGCGGTCTCGCAGACCTAACAATGGCGGCGGATTACTTGCTGCTTCGCGGCGCCGCCCCCGCATCTGAGCCAACCACCCTGCCGGCCATTTTCGTGGCGGCCGCCGAGCGCGGGCTCATCTCTGCGGACGGCGCCCAGGATCTGGTCAACGCCACCCTGCTGTGGCAAAACTTGGACGGACTCTTCCGCATGACCAACGGCGGTAGATTCAATCCCAAGGCGATCAGGCCGGATCAGCGTCAATACATCGCCGACCTGACGGGAACGGAGAGTTTCGACGCCGTCCTGCGCCTGATCACCGAAACCTCGGTGGGTGCCTCCGTCCGGATTCACGAGGTCTTTTCCGGAATAAGACTGACTCAAGGCGATTCCGGCGGCACCCTCAATCTGATGGTGTCTCCAGCAAGATGAGCGGAAACTCTACGGCGGACAGCGTTTCCAACGGATTGCGCTTGGGTGCCCGCGCCAGGACGGCAACTACGGTCCTAGCGGTGGGGCTGGTCTCCGGCGTGGGCCTGCTCATCGGCGAACTGGCACTGGCCACCTTGGTATTTTCCGGCGATCTGGCGCCCTATCTGTCCCAAGGCATCGGCTTGGTGCTGATCGGTATATTGGTCGGTTGCATCATCATCGCGCTGTACAGCGGCTTTCTCGGCGCGGTCTCCGCCCCGGCCGTGCCCACCATGCTCATGCTGGGCGTAATCGGCGGATCGCTAACCGCCACCGGCGAACAACTGTTTCCCACCATGGTAGCGGTCATCATCCTCTGCTCGCTCACCACGGCAGCTTGCGCGCTGCTCATCGCGCGCCTGCGCCTCGCCCACCTAGTCCGCTTCGTCCCCTATCCGGTTTCGTCTGGCTTTGTGGCCGGAACAGGCGGCATTGCCTGTGTGCTGGCCTTGTCGCTTATGGGTATACGGCCAGAGACCGAGGCACTGAGCAAGCTGTTCGAGCCCTTGGTGGTCGCCAATTGGGGCATTGGCATCATCTACGGCTTGGGCCTCTACCTCGCCACCCAACGCTGGAACAATTTCATGCTGATGCCAGTGAGTTTCATCACCTTGGCTGCCGCCTGCCATCTGGGTTTGGCGGCGCTGGGCGTCACCGGTGCCGAAGCCGAGGCGTCGGGCTTCCTATTCGCGAGCCTGTCCGATGCGAGCCCTTGGCCCCCAGTCTCACTGGACGATGCGGCAAAGGTGGACTGGGCTGCCGTTGCCAAACAGATTCCCAATATCCTCACCTTGGTGCTGGTGACCTTGCTCTGCGTGGTCATGTACGTGGGCGGACTGGAGGTTGCGTCCAACCGCGAGCTGGACTGGAACCGGGAATTCGGGGCCGTCGGGCTGGCCGGTGCAGCGGCGAGCTTGGGCGGTGGCCCGCCCAGTTGCCCCGTCGTGCCCACTTCTTTGCGCAGCATTATGTTGGGGGCCGATCAGCGCTCGACCGGGGTGGTTGCGGCGCTGGTGATGGGCTCGCCATTGTTGTTCGGTGACACGGTGCTGAAACTCGTTCCCGTGCCGCTGATGGGAGGCGCCTTGCTGTTTACCGGCATCGCTCTACTCGACCAATGGTTGTTGAAGGTCCGCAAGCGCTTGCCTCGAACCGACTACGCCATCATCCTGACGGTATTCGCAACGATCATGGCATTCGGATTCTTCGAGGGCGTGGCGTTGGGGGTGATCATCACCATCGTGGTTTTGGTCCTGCGAATGGGCCGGGAAGGCGTTGTCGAATCCGCCTTTACGGCCCGCGAGGCGCACAGCAACCGTTCCCGCCCGCTTCCGGAACGGGCCATACTGCGGACCGAGGGCTTTCTGATCCAAGGTTACCGGCTGCGCGGCCACCTGTTCTTCGGCGGAGGCTACCCGTTGGCCGATCGGCTCAAGGCATCGCTCAAAAACGACCCAAAGCCGCTATGCATCCTGCTGGACTTTACGGCGGTGTCGGGATTCGACTTTTCCACCGTCAACGCCATTTGCCGCTTCATGCTGGCCGCACGAGCCGCTGGCACCAAGGTCGTCCTGGGCGGCTCGCCGGAGAGGCTCGAAGCCGAACTGCGGCGCAACCTGCCACCGCCCGTGTTCGAGAATCTGGAATTCGCCAGCGACGGTGAACGGGCACTCGCATACTGCGAAGACCAGGTGATCGAGGCCTATCGGGCCGACGACACGGCTGCTCGTTCGAAGTCGTCCCTGTTGGAGGCCGTCGGCCAGGAGTTGGAACAACATCTGCATCATCAAATCAAATTCGAAGACCTGATCGACCGGTTGGGGGGCTGGTTCGAAACGCGCGAATACGACGCCGGTGAAACGATCCTTGCAATCGGCCAGCCAGCGGAACATCTGCAACTGATCGTCCGCGGCCAGGCATCGATTCATGACGCGGAGGGTGTTCGGCACCGTCAAATCGGGCCCGGCGAGTCAGTTGCGCCACAGCTTCCCTTCAATTCGCCGGCGTCAGCGAGCGCGGTGATGGCGGACGTGCCCTGCGTCTGCGCGGAACTGACCACAACCGGTCTGCGATTGCTGGAGGAAAGCGACCGCCGCCTTGCCCTCGACCTGTATCGGCACCTGCTCAGCTCTGAACCCATTGCCCCCGATAGCCATACCCGATAACGTTAGCGGCGTCGTCCCCGATCCCTTAAAGACCAGCATTGGATACCTTTTCCGTTGGACACGA
>CAZRBP010000057.1:0-21069 GCA_964598305.1 uncultured Pseudomonadales bacterium
TTTTCCACCGCCTCCAGACCCCGCACCGCCGCCGCGTAAGCCTCCACCCGGCGCTACGGCATATGTCCTACGGCACGGAGGGCGGATGTCCCACGATGATAGGGGGCGATGACCCACACCATGCTGGGCAGGTCGAAGGAGAGTGCGCGGCGGCGCGCAAAGTGAGAACTGTTGGTCAGCCCAACAACGGCTTGAATACCCGAATCGAACCTCCGCATAATCGGCGCTCGTTTCATCGAAGCCGGGGGATTGCATGGCCAACGAAGCACTTGAACAGGGTCTGGAAGCGCTCAGGGCCAAAATCGGCCAACCGTCGGAGCCGACCGACTGGTTTGAAATGACCCAGGAACGCATCAACACCTTTGCCGATGCCACCTTGGATCACCAGTGGATTCATGTGGAGCCGGAGCGGGCCAAGGATGGGCCGTTCGGCGCGCCCGTCGCCCACGGCCAGTTGACGATGTCGCTGATGAGCTTTTTGCCGGGCAGCGAGGACATTGGCCTGCCCGATCTGCCTGGCATGCGGCTCGGCATCAACTACGGCTGGAACAAGGTGCGCTTTCCGGCGCCGGTGCCGGTCGGCGCCCGCATCCGCACCCGCGGGGAAATCCTGAGCGTGGAGCCCAAGGGCGGCATGATCGAGGTGGTCAATCAGCTCACCGTCGAAGTGGAAGGCCAAGCCAAGCCCGCCTGCGTCGGGGAGAGCGTGCTGCGGCTCGCCTTTTGATGCCGGGGTGATGGCACAAGGGACGATCGCCGCGTCGGTTGAGCCATGAAGCGCCGTTGGTCAGTTGGCATCGCGGCGCTTGCCGTTTTGTGGGCCGCCGCCGACTGGATGACGTTGGAGGTTGGCGTGCTGAAGCCCTTGGTGCTGGGCGCCGGAAGCCTGCGGGTGGAGGCCAACGCCGAGGGCGCCCAAGTGCGGCTCGATGGCGTTTTGCGTGGCGAGACGCCCTTCTCCGTGGATACGGTGCTCGCCGGCCGCCATCGCTTGCTGGTCGAGCATCGGTTCCATCCGCCCGCCGCGTCCGAGATCGAGATTCGGCGCGGCGAGCATCTGCGGGTGCCTGTGGTGCTTGCGCCTGCGCATGGCGGGCTGCTCATCGCCAGCAATCCCGTGGGGGCCTCGGTGACCCTCAACGGCGAACGCCTCGATGAACCCACGCCCGTGGAACTTGAGCCACTCGTGGCCGGACGCCATGAGGTGGCGCTCGAGCTATTCGGCCGCGAGACCGTCAATGAAACGGTTGAGGTCTTGCCCGGCCAGCGCCATGAGCTGATCGTTGAACTAGAACGGGTGGCGATGAGCGAGCTTCGGGTGCGGACCCAGCCCCGTTCCGCCGAAGTGCGGCTGCTGGAGGGGCCGGTGCCGTATCGCCCGGGCGTTCGCTTGCCCGTTGGCGTGTACCGCATCGAAGTGGCAGCCGACGGGTATCGGAGCAAGACCCAAAGCCACCGCCTGCGCAAGGGCGTCAACCGCATCGACGTGACCTTGGAACGACGGGTTGGCCTATTGAACTTGGAGGTGACGCCAGCGGATGCCAATGTGGCAGTGCGAACCAGCGGAGGTCGCTTCCATGCCTTCCAGCAGGGCGTTCCGTTGCCTATTGGCCCAGTGGATTTGCGAGTGCGCAAGGTCGGCTACCGCACGGCGTTGCTGCAGTTCCGCTTGCCGGAAGCGGGCCGGACGGTGCGCGTCGTTTTGGCCCCCTACCAAGTCAGCGGCGGCGAGTTGCTGCAGGATGAATTGGCCAGCGGCGGCATGGCTCCGCGGTTGGTGGTGGTGCCCACTGGCAAGGCGAACATCGGCGCAGTTGGTGGCGATGGCTTGCGGGCGCTGCCAACCCAGGAAGCGTTGATTGAAGAACCCTTCGCCCTAGCCATCCATGAAGTGAGCCTAGGCGACTACCGCCGCTACGCCGCGGCCATGAACCTGAGCCTGCCGACGGCCAAGGGCATGGACAGCGACCGCCACCCGGTGGTCAAGGTGAGCTGGCGCGAAGCGGTGGGCTACGCCGAGTGGCTGACCCGCGAGACCGGCAAGCTCTATCGCCTGCCGGAGGAGCGCGAGTGGGCCTATGCCGCCACCCGTTGGGCGTCGCCCGCCAACCCCTGCCAACAGGGCAACATTGCCGACCAATCGTTCGGTCAAGTCTTCCGTGAGTGGCAAGTCATCGACTGCGACGACGGCTTCGTCCGCAGCGCGCCTGTGGGATCCTTCAAAGCCAACGCCCTCGGTGTGCATGACCTGTTCGGCAACGTGGCGGAGTGGGTCAACGATTGCGGTCCGAGCGGCTGCGGCAGCCACATCGCCCGCGGCAGCGCTTGGGACTCCGCCGGCGATGAACTGGCGGTGTCATTCCGCGAAAGCTACGACCGGCCTTCGGACACCCGCGGATTCAGGGTGGTGCGGGAGTTGTAGGCAGCGCAGTCACCGCCCGAGTGTAGCGCCCAGTGCTGCCGCAAGCGCCTTGTCAAAGGTTTTCACAGCCGTGACGTTTCGCCTTCTGCAGCTGGCGAGGTGGCATAGGTCGCGAGCGCCAAGGTTGGGGAAACGGGTGCGCAGCTGTGCCGCCAAGGTCACGTCATCCCGTTCAAGCGGCCACACCGTTACGGCATGGCCGTCCATCAAAGCCATCGCCCGCTCCAAGGTGGCCTGTCTGTCCACGGGAATGTAGGCGTGCATGAGTTCCTGTAGAACTTCCGCTGAGGTTGCCAACGACACTTGGCGCGCCAAGGCGTCAGCAAAGAACCCACGCGCTTCGGCACGGAGTGGATGGGGTCGTCCGACTGCGTACATGAACACGTTGGTGTCCACGAAAGTCATGTTTCGGGCAATCCCCTCCGGCGGGACCGGCCAATGGCCTGCTTGTGTTGTTCCCAATCGGGTTCCATCTCGCCGGCGTCTTCAGCGGCGTCGCAAGCGGCGAAAAAGGCGGCTAGATCCTCCTGTGCGCGGAATCGGCTTTTGGGCTGCATGCGTTCTAGCCGCTCCTGTGCAGCGGCTCGCAGCCAAGCGCTGAACGTCAAGCCTTCCAACCGCGCCTGCCGAAGAAAACGGACTCGATCATCGTCTGGGATCACCAATTGAACTCTGGCCATGGGCAGGCTTTGCATTGCAATGTGTAAAAATCATACACAACCAATGAAATCGGTCAAGTACTTGCCTGCACTTTCGCCATGCGCACTTGGCGCTGGCGTACCTCCCATCGATAGGCATTCGGAGCCTGACGTTATACTTCTGCCGAACTCAGCGACTGAAGGATAAGCCCGTGCAGCTTGACGTTTCCATTCCCGGCCTGGATCGGCAGTTCATCGGCGGCGCCTGGGCGGCCGGTGGGGACAATGAGATGGCAGCGGTGGTGTCCCCCGCCACCGAGGACGTTCTGATCACCGTGGCCAAGCCGACCGTTGCCGATGCGGACCGAGCCGTCGCCGCCGCTCGCCAAGCCTTTGACTCCGGTCCGTGGCCGCGCCTGTCCGTGGATGAGAGGATCGCCGCCTGCGGGCGCTTGTGCGATGCCTTGGAGCGGCGCTTGGACGTGCTGAACCGGGCTTGGGCCTTCGAATCCGGCGCCACCATTGCCCACGGGGAGATGATCAACTCCGGGGCCGGCGTGGCGGTTTGGCGAGGTGCCCTGGAAGCGGCAGCGACGCTGGCATTCGAGGAGGAGCGTGACGGGACCCTCATCGTTCGGGAGCCCGCCGGCGTGGTGCTTGGCATCCTCACCTTCAATGGCCCGGTGGTGCTGATGGGCATGAAGATCATTCCCGCCCTGCTGGCGGGCTGCACGGTGGTGGTCAAGCATGCGCCGGAATCGCCGCTCACCTCCCGATTGATCGCGGAGGCGGTGCGGGAGGCGGATTTTCCCGAAGGGGCGGTGAGCATCTTGGCTGCCGACACCCCGGTGACCCAACATCTGGTGTCCCACCCCGACGTGGACTTGGTTGCCCTGACCGGCGGCACGGCGATCGGCGTTGACGTGGTGCGCCGAACCGCGCCGCGCCTGGCCCGCACCCTGCTGGAGCTTGGCGGCAAATCGCCGGCCATCATTGCCGAGGACGTGGACTTGGATGCGGTCATGGCCACCCTGTGCGACGGCGCATCGGGCTTCATGGGCCAAGTCTGCGTCAGCCTGTCGCGCATTCTGGCGCCGCGCTCCCGGTACAGCGAAGTGGTGGACGCCTTTGCCGAGCGCTATGCGGCGTTCAAGATCGGGGATCCCTTCGACCCGGACACTGATCGCGGCCCCTTGGCAGTCGAACGGGGGCGCGACCGGGCGGAGCGGGCGGTGGCCACCGCCGTTGGGGAGGGCGTCAAGGTGGTGACTGGCGGTCGTCGCCCGCCGCACCTTGATCGCGGCTGGTACTACGAACCCACTCTGCTGGCTGACGTGGACAATGGCATGGCCGTCGCCCGCGAGGAAGTGTTCGGCCCGGTGACCTGCGTGATTCCCTACGAGGGCATCGATGAGGCGGTGGCCATCGCCAACGACACCCCCTACGGCTTGGCGGCGTCGGTTTACAGCGCCGATGAAGCGCTTGCCCTGCGCGCGGCCCGCGCCATCCGCGCCGGCAGCGTTGCCATCAACCAGGCGGGCGTCTCCCTGACCCAGCCTTTCGGCGGCTTCAAGCAGTCCGGCTGGGGCCGCGAATGCGGCCCGGAGGGCATCTTCGAGTTCACCGGCATCAAGCAGATCGTTCGCGGCGGCAGCTACTTGGACGGCTAGGCGGCAAGGTCGTGTTCACGCTCGGCGACTAAGCGTGACCTTGAAGTAGTCTTCGCTGGCTTCAAACTCCGGCTCGGCCCCGTTTTGCTCCCGCATCAGGGGTATGACCTTTCTGCGGATGCCCATGCCGCGGTCGTCCATCAGTCCGTAGTCGCGCAGGATGCGCACCATGTTGGGGTTGCGAGGCGCTTGCTGGCCGCTCTTGATCTTTTCGATGGTCATGCCGTTCGGCAGGGCGCCTGGGCTAGTGACTTCCATTCGGTCTCTATAGACGACGAGCCGGATGTCATTCTGACGGGTCCAGTCGCGATGGGCGAACGCATTGACCACCAGTTCGCGAATAGCCTCCGGGGGATAGTCCCAGAAGCGTTTGCGGGTGACGCCCTCTAGACGCTCTTGGCTAATGTGCGGCTGCAGGTAGCTGAGTGTGCGCTCGGGCAGCGACTGTTCTATGAACTGCCCGGGCTTTTGCTCACCAAGGCCGACGCAAGGGAGGTCAAGCACCTCGTCAAGACTGGCGTCATAGTCCATGTCCGTGCCGGGAAACACCATCAACCGAAGGCCTGCCTGCGGGAGTCGGCGGCGGGGCCGCAGGGCAAACAGGGCGTAGCCCGCGTAGGAACAATGGACATCCCTTTGGTTGTCGGCGGCCACCAACAGATCACGGTTCAGGAGGGTGCGCCGCCAATCCTCTACGTCGTCGCCCAGAATCCGGACGAAGTACTCGTCGAGCCTGCGTTGGTCCAATTCATCGGCGGCGCTGCCGTGAATTGGCAGCTTCTCGACGGTCAGCATGCCTCCGCTCTCGAACAGCCTCAACATTTGCTCCCGTGTGGCGAGACGGCAGACGTTGCCGTAGCGTAGGTAGTAGTCCTGCCGGTCTCCATGCTGAACGGCATAGGGTTTTGCTGCGCCCATTGGGACGGTGATGATGGCGACCGAGGCCCCAGCGATCGAAACCTCTTCATAGTTGGGGACGAATTGCGGCGTCACATGCCTTCCGACCACCGTGTCCATCAACCATTCCTGCGGATTCGGTCGCTGCACCCCGCTGATGGCGCCTTCGTCTTCCACGCCGAGCAGTATCTTGCCGCCGTTCATGTTGGCAAGCGCCACGATCTCCTTGGCGAGTTGCTCCGGGCGGATGCCGTCGCGCTTGAACTCGACTTGAGCGCCTTCGCCCGCATTGATGATTTGTTGAAGTTCGGCCTCGGTCACTGGCAATCCGTTCGGGAGGCGGGCTGTTGATTGCCGGTAGTTTGCCACAATTGCGGCATTGGACGCCGCAGCGACGATTGCTAACCCGGCAAGGCGGTTTCCATCCGTTTGCGAACCACCCGCAGCCGCTCGCGGTAGGCTCGGTGGCCGCTGAGCAGCAGGGCCGCGGCCAAGGGGCCCATGACCCAAGAAACCAGGGCCAGGGAGTGGGCGACGGCCTTGGGATCGGCGAAGATGTAGTCCGTGGCGCCAGCCACCAGCGTTGGGCCAAGCGCCAGGCCGATGACGTTGGTGGTGACCACGTAGAGGCCCGACACCACCCCGCGCATGTCGTTCGGCGTCGCGAGTTGGATGGCGGAGGTCATCAGCGCCAAGGGCAGGGTGACGAAGAAACTGGCGGCGAACACGCAGGCCAGGGCGGCATAGGGGCTTGCCTGCCACGCCAGCAAAGCGAGGCTGGCCGCCGCCGCGAGGGCGCTGAAGGCGGCGATCGGCAAGGCTGGGTCGGCGTGCCCGCGGTGCTCGAGCAATCGGGCGACGGTGGGTCCGGTGAGCACGCCGGCGGAACCGGCCACCAAGGCGATTACGCCGTAGATGCGGCCGACCTCGGCCAGTTCCCAACCGTAAACACGCACCATGACGGTCGGCACCCAGCCCTGCAGGCCGTAGAGCATGACGACGATGCAGGGCACGCCGAGGTGCAGCGACAGGTAGATGCGCCAATTGCGGCGCAGAAAGCCGATCACGTCGGGCCAGGGTGGCGCCTCGACCCGCTCTCGGTTTTTGCGCTCCGGTTCGCGCACCGTCAGCAGCAGCGCGGCGATCAAGAGGCCGGGCAGACCGACGGCGATGAAGGTGAACTGCCAAGGGGCCATCACGCCCACCAAGGGGAGCGCGATCTCGCCAGCCTGTTCGGTCCAGTCGAGGACCGTGGCGCCAAGGATCATCGCCATGCCGCCGCCAATGTAGGGGCCCATCAAATAGACGCTGATCGGGCGCGACAGGCGCTCTGGGGGAAAGTAGTCCGACAGCAACGACCAAGCGGCGGGTGTAACGGTGGCTTCGCCGGCGCCGACGCCCAAGCGGGCGCCGAATAGCTGCTCGAAGCTGCGGGACAGGCCGCAGGCCACGGTGGTTGCGCTCCACACCAGCACCCCACCGATCATGATGGCGATGCGGTTGAAGCGGTCCACCATGCGCCCGATGGGCACGCTCAACGCGACGTAGGTGAAGACGAAGGCCAAGCCTTGCAGCAGGCTGATCTGCGTGTCGGACAAGCCTAGATCGGCTTGGATTGGCTCGACCAGAAGGTTGAGCACCTGGCGGTCCACGAACGAGAACGTGTAGGCCAGCAATAGCGCAAAAGTGACGTACCAGCTGTAGAGGGGGCTGGGCCAGCGGCTCCGGTCCGCGTTGGGCGTCGTCATGGTTGCAGCAAAGGCGGGCCTCGAACCGGCACGGGTGCCAGCGTCTCGCGGCAGCGAAGCGGGCCATCATTCCTAAACGGGGAAGCGATTATTATATGGCGTTTGTAACCATCAAGCGAAACGCAAGGAGAGCGCCTATGACGCAGCGCAGCGGCCCGCTTCGGGATATCGCGGTGCTTGATTGCACCATGGCCTTGGCCGGTCCCTTCGGCACGGCGGTACTGGCCGATTTGGGCGCCAACGTCATCAAGGTGGAGCCGCCGACGGGGGATTTGAGCCGCGGCCTGCCGCCGCACCCGGAGGACTTCGCCACCCCGGCGTCGGAAGCGCAGGCCGGCTGCGACTACGGTGGCTACTTCGCCAGCGTCAACCGCAACAAGCGCAGCATCGCGCTGGACTTGAAGGATGCGGACGACCGGGAACTCTTTTTCCAGCTCGCGGAGCGGGTCGATGCCGTGGTCGAGAACACCCGCGACGGCGTCATGGACCGGCTCGGCTGCGGCTACGAGGCCGTTCGCGCCCGCAATCCGGCCATCGTCTATGGCGCGGTGCGCGGCTTCGGTGACCGGCGCACCGGCGAGAGCCCCTATGCGGATTGGCCGGCCTTCGACATCGTTGCCCAGTGCATGGGGGGGCTGGCCCACATCAACGGCCCCGAGACCGCGCCGGGGGAGGCCGGTGGCTATCCGGCTGGTGCCAGCGTCGGCGACCTGTATCCCGGCACCCTCATGGCCCTCGGCGTGGTCGCGGCAGTGCATGAGGCGCGGCGCACTGGCGTGGGGCAGTTTGTCGATGTGGGCATGTATGACGCCATGGCGTTTCTTTGCGAGACGCTGTTCGTGAACTACAGCATGGGGGGGCGGGTGCTCGGTCCCCGAGGTGCGGGCCATCCGAACCTGTCGCCGTTCGGCATCTATCCGGCTAACGACGGCGGCGTGGCCATCGCCGCGCCGGGGCCGAAGCACTGGGAGGCGCTGTGCCGAACCATGGAACGCGACGATCTCCTTGAGGATCCGCGCACCGCCACCCTCAAGGCGCGGGTGGCCAACCAACCCGTGGTCGCTGCCGCGGTTTCCGCTTGGACGGGGGCGAGATCCAAGCACGAGGTGGCGCGGCTGCTCGGTGGCCAGGTGCCTTGCGGTCCGTTGAACACGGCCGCGGACTTGTTTGCCGACCCCCACCTGCGGGCCCGCAACATGATCCAGAGCGTCGAGGTGCCGGGTGCCAACCGCGATGCCGAACTGGTCGCCAACCCCATCAAGTTCACTGCCACGCCCTTGGATGCGTTGCGCCGGGCGCCCTTGCTCGATGAGCACCGGGCCGACATCCTGCGGGAGTTTGGTTTGCCGAATGGCTTGGCGGACGCTCGCGACGGCTGAGGTGGACTGTGCCCGCCGTGCCCAGTTCAGTGAGCGTCGTCGTGCCGGTGCTCAACGACGCATCCGCTCTGCGCACCTTGTTGGGCGCGTTGGATGGGGCGGACTTTGAAGTCATCGTCGTTGACGGCGGCAGCCGCGACGGCAGCGCCGAGGCGGCGGAGCAGGCCGGTGCGCGGATCATTCAGAGCGCCGCCAGCCGGGGGCTGCAGTTGGACATGGGCTGTCGGGCGGCGGCCGGAGACTGGATCTGGATGCTGCATGCCGATGCGGCGCCGTCCGCGGCCAACCTCGCGGAGGCTGCAGCCTGGCCGTCGATGCCGCCTGGATGGGGCAGCTTTGGCGTGCGCCTCGACGGCGGTGCCCCGCTTAAGTTGGTGGCCTGGCTGATGAATCGCCGTTCCGCCCTGACCGGCATCTGCACCGGCGACCAAGGCCTCTTTGCGCACCGCCAACTGCTCGACGCCATTGGCGGCGTGCCGCGCCAGCCGCTCATGGAGGACATCGAGCTCAGCAAGCGGCTGCGGCGCTTGGCGCCGCCGTCGCGGGCGGCGACTCGGTTGAGCGCCTCCGGGCGGCGGTGGCAGCGCCACGGCGCGGCGCAGACCATTGCAACCATGTGGTGGCTGCGCGCCCGTTACGCGCTTGGCGCGTCGGCCGACGGCTTGTATCGGCACTACTATGGCCGCTGAGCCGCGCCTTTGCGTGTTCGTCAAGGCGCCGGAGGCCGGCCGAGTCAAGACCCGCTTGGCCGGGCACTTGGGCGCCGCCGCTGCCTGCCGTGCTCACGAAGCGCTGGTGGCGCACGTTGTCGACCGCTTGGCCGGCTGTACGTTCCGCAAGGAGTTGTGGGTGGCGGGCGACGCCGGCCATCCACAGGTGGCGGTTTGGTCGCGGCGCCTTGGTGCCGTGGTTCGTGTGCAGCCGCAGGGCGACTTGGGCGTCAAGATGCACGCCGCCGTGGCCGCTTGCTGCGCCGTCGGCCAACCGGCCTTGATCGTTGGCTCCGATCTGCCGGAAATCGACATCCCCTACATTGAGCGGGCGGCGGCCGATCTGGCCGCCCATGACTTGGTGCTCGGCCCCGTGGAGGACGGTGGCTACGGATTGGTCGGGCTGAAGGCTCCAGCGCCGCTCCTGTTCAGCGGCATCGCCTGGAGCACCCCGGCCGTGTTGGCCGAGACCCGGTCCCGGGCTGATCAACTGCGTCTCAGCGTCGCCGAGTTGCCAACCACTTGGGACGTGGACGGCATCGATGATTGGCGCCGCTTCCTGGCCTTTCAATCCAGCGCAGTGCGTTCAGCCTCCTGATGAATGCGCGCCACCATGGCCCGCAGGCCGTTGCCGCGGGTGGGCGTGAGGTGCTTGATGAGTTCCAGTTCCGCGAACAGGCCTTCGATGTCGAAGGCTCGGACCTCGTCCGGTGATTGATCTTGGAAGACGGTCAGGATGATGGCGATCAGTCCGCGCACGATTTGCGCGTCGCTGTCGATGGCGAAGCGCATTCGCCCGCCGCGCAACTCGGTCAGCAGCCAGACCTGGCTTTGGCAGCCGCGCACCAAGTTGGTGGTGGTCTTGTGCGCATCGTCCAAATGCGGCAGGTCCTTGCCAAGGTCGATGACGAAGCGGTACTTATCCTCCCAGCCGTCGAAGAAGGCGAAGGCTTCGCGGATCTCGTCCAAGTCCATGGATTCGTCCCTAAAAAAGGCCGAGTTCGAGCTGGGCCTCCTCGCTCATGCGCTCCCGGGACCAGGGCGGGTCGAACACCAGTTCCACGTCCACTGCGGTGACGAAGGGCACTTGAGCGACACGCGCCTTGACCTCATCGACCAGCACCGGCCCCATGCCGCAGCCGGGCGCGGTGAGGGTCATGTCGATGTGGACTCGCCCATCCTGGATATGGCGGGCGTAGATCAACCCCAGATCGACGATGTTGACCGGTATTTCCGGGTCGAAGACGCTCGACAGCGCGGCATCGACCTGCCCGGCATCGACGGCGCCGTCTGCTGGCGGCTCGAACTCCAAGGTTTCCGGGGTCAGGCCCAGCGCATCGCCGTCGGCGCCGTCGATGCGCGCCATGTTGCCGTTGAAAATGACGGTGTAGCTGCCGCCCAGCGCTTGGGTCAGGGTGACGAAGGTGCCGCCGGGAATGCTGACCGGATCGCCGGTGGGCACCAGCTTGCCCTGCACAGGCCGGGCGGTGGGAATGATCCGCCGCTCCATGGGCTAGCCCCCGTCGTCAGCAGCCAGTGAAAAGCTCTCGCCGCAGCCGCACTCGGCGGTTGCGTTGGGATTCTTGAACTGCAGGCTGGAGTTCAGGCCCTCGGTCACCAAGTCCACCTCGGTTCCCTGCACTAGGCGCAGATCGTCCTGGCGGACGTAAAGCGCCAGGCCATCGGCGATTTCAAAGGCGCGGTCGTCCGCCTGCGGCCGGTCGATGTAGTCGAGCACGTACATGTAGCCGTTGCAGCCGCTCTCCTTCAGGCCCAGGCGCAGGCAGGAGCGCCCGGAACGGGCGATCTGGCGCGTGATGTGCGCCACCGCCGCGCCGGTGGCGGTGATTGCGGCGGCATCGGCGGGGTTGAAGGTGGCTACGCTCATGGCTCCGGCCTCGTTAGCATCGGTTCAAACGAATTCAATGGCCTTTTCGACGCCGGCGACCAGCCGCTCGACGTCAGTGGCTGAATTATACAACGCGAACGAGGCGCGGATGGTGCCGGGAATGCCGAGCCGTTCCATCAGCGGCATGGCGCAGTGGTGACCAGTGCGCACGGCGATGCCCTGCTGGTCGAGCAGGGTGCCGAAGTCGTGGGGGTGGCCCCTGTCGATCAGGAAGGAGACCACCGATACCCGCTCCCGGGGCTCACCGACCATCCGTACGCCGGGAATCTGCATAAGGTGGCTGACGGCTTGGTTGACCAGCGCCGCCTCCCGTTCGCGCAGCGCTTGGCAGGGCAGATCGCTGAGATAGTCCACGGCCGCTCCGAACCCGATGGCGCCGGCGATGTTCGGGGTGCCCGCCTCGAACTTGTAGGGCAGTTGGTTGTAGGTCGTGCGCTCAATGCTCACGTGCTCGATCATCTCGCCGCCACTCTGGTAGGGCGGCAGGTCCTCAAGCAGGGCGGCCTTGCCGTAGAGCGCGCCTATGCCCGTGGGGCCGAACAGCTTGTGCGCCGAGAACGCATAGAAGTCGCAGCCGAGGCGGCCCACGTCCACATCGAGGTGCTGTACCGCCTGGGCGCCGTCGATCAGCGCCAGGGCGCCTTGGCGATGGGCTGCGTCGATCAACTCCGCAATCGGATTCACGGTGCCGAGCGCGTTGCTTACGTGGCCGAGGGCCACCAGCTTGGTTCGGGGGCCGAGCTTGGCATGGAAATCCTCCAGGTCGATCTCCCCGGACGGCGTCACCCGGCAGGCGGCCAGCGCCGCGCCGCTGCGTTGGCAGAGCAGTTGCCAAGGCACGATGTTGGAGTGATGCTCCATTTCCGTGATGAGCACTTCGTCGCCGGGTTCGAACTGGCTGGTCAGGCAGGCTGCGACCAGATTGATCCCCTCGGTGGTGCCTCGGGTGAAGATGAGCTCCCGGGCCTCGTCCGCGCCGATCAAGGCGGCGACCTTGGTGCGAGCCTTCTCCATCGCCGCGGTGGCCTCATCGGCCAGCAGGTGGGCGGCGCGATGGACGTTGGCGTTGTAGTGCTCGTAGTAGCGGCGAATCGCATCGATGACCGCCTGCGGCTTTTGCGTGGTGGCGGCGCTGTCGAGGTAGGCGAGCGGCTGGCCGTTGACCTGCCGGGCGAGTATCGGGAAGTCGCCGCTGATGTCCAAGGACGAAGCCATGTCAGGCGCTCGTGAAATGTGCCGCGAAGGCTTCCGCTGCCCGCTCCGCGAATGGTCCGGCGAGGCCGTCGCGCAGAAAGCCGAGACTGAGCAGGCGCTGGGCCTGCTGCGGGTCCAAGCCCCGGCTGAGAAGGTAGAACAGCGCCTCAGCGTCCAACTGCCCGACGGTGGCGCCGTGGGCGCAACGCACGTCGTCGTTGTATATCTCCAGTTCCGGCTTGGTGTTGACCTCGGCGCTGGGGTCGAGGGCGAGATTGCGGTTTGAGAGGTCCGCGTCGGCGCCGGTCGCGCCGGGGTGAATGTGGATGCGGCCATTGAAGGTGCACCGGCTGCGGCCTGCCGCCAAGTTGTGCTGCTTGATGCGGCTGACGGTGCCGCCGCTGGCGTGTTCGACCACGAGCTGTTGATCCAAGCGTCCGCCGTCCTCGACCACTGCCGCTCCAACGCTCGAGAGACTTGCACCCCGGCCGCCGAGAACGATGTTGACATCCTGCCGCTGGAAACTGGCCACCGTGGCCTGATGGTTGAGCGTCAGTGCGGCGTTGCCGTGCAAATGGGCCTGCAGCAGCGACCATCGATCGGCGGTTGGTGCGAGTTCCGCCGCGGCCCAGTGCGCCTCGGAATCCGCAGCCAGCGACAACACCAGAATGTGTGTCCCGAAGCCGGCGTTTGTCGTCAGCGGCGCATCGGCCTCGGGCGAGCCCAGGGTTTCCTGTTCGATTTCGACCCGGCATCCCGGGGCCACTTGCACCATCAGCGGGGCGCTGATCCCTGCCGCGGGGGAGTGCAGACGCAGGGGATGGCTCGGCGAGCCCTTGACGTCGATCAGCCAGCCGGCCCCTGTGCGAGCGGCGGCGATGCCTGCCAGCGGGTAGCGGCCCAGGTCGATGGCGAGCTTCGGGGGCGCGTCCAGTTCGTCGAAGCGGTGCAAGACCGCTTCTGGAGGCAGGGTTTCGACGGGCGGCTCTTGATGCACATTGGTGTCGATAAGCGCGTCGGTGACCTTCGGCAGCGGCGAGTACTTCCAGGTTTCCCGCACCAACTTGCCGTCCAAAGCTTGCCGGCAGCGCGTCAAGCCCTTAGCGCCGAGCCAAGGCGGTGCCTCCAGCGTTTGCAGTACCTCTATCCCGACAGCCATGCGTAGCCCTCGGCCTCCAGCTTTTCGGCCAGACGCTTGTCGCCGCTGGCCACGATGCGGCCTTCGGTGAGCACGTGCACGCGGTCCGGAACGATGTGGTTGAGCAGCCGTTGGTAGTGGGTGATCAGCAGTACGCCGTTGTCGGCGCTGCGGAAGCGGTTGACTCCGGCGGCGACGGTCTGCAGGGCGTCGATGTCGAGGCCGGAGTCGGTTTCATCGAGGACGGCGAGCTTGGGCTCGAGCAACAGCAGCTGCAGGATTTCGTTGCGCTTCTTCTCGCCGCCGCTAAAGCCCTCGTTGACCCCGCGCTTGAGGAACTCCGGGTTCAGCCCGAGACCCTCTGCCAAGGCGCGGGCCCGCTTCATGAAGCCGACCGCCGATTCGGGTTGCGATCCTTGGGCGGCCCGGTGGCTGTCCCAAGCTGCCTTAAGAAACTCCATGTTGCTGACGCCGGGAATCTCCACGGGGTACTGAAATGCCAGGAACAATCCCGCTTGGGCCCGTGCCTCGGGTTCAACGCCGTCTAGGCTGATGCCATCAAATGACGCCTGCCCGGCCGTGACTTCGTAGCCCGGCCGTCCGGCCAGCACGTTGGCCAGGGTGCTCTTGCCGGAGCCGTTGGGGCCCATGATGGCGTGAATTTCCCCGGCCTCGACGCGCAGGCTCAGGTCCTTGAGAATCGGCTCGCCGTTGACGCTGGCGTGCAGGCCATCGATCTCCAGCAGGCTCAACCGACCGCTCCTTCGAGGGACACTTCAAGCAGCTTGCCCGCCTCGACGGCGAACTCCATGGGCAGCTCACGGAACACGTCCTTGCAGAAGCCGTTGACGATCATGCTGATGGCCTTTTCCGGGTCGATGCCCCGTTGCTGGCAGAGGAAAAGCTGGTCATCGCTGACCTTGGAGGTGGTGGCCTCGTGCTCGATGGTGGCGGTGGGCGACTTGTTCTCGATGTAGGGGAAGGTGTGGGCGCCGCAAGCGTCGCCGAGCAGCAGCGAATCGCATTGGGTGTAATTGCGCGCGCCCTTGGCGGCTGGCGAGGTGCGCACCAGCCCCCGGTAGCTGTTCTGGCTTTGTCCGGCGCTGATGCCCTTGGAGATGATCGTGCTGCGGGTGTTGGGCCCCAAGTGGATCATCTTGGTGCCGGTGTCGGCCTGTTGGTGGTTGTTGGTGAGCGCCACCGAATGGAACTCACCGACGCTGCCGGCACCGCGCAGCACCACGCTGGGGTACTTCCAGGTGATGGCCGAGCCGGTTTCCACCTGGGTCCAGGAGATTTTCGAGCCGGCGCCCAGGCAGGCGCCGCGCTTGGTGACGAAGTTGTAGATGCCGCCCTTGCCCTCGGCATCGCCGGGATACCAGTTTTGCACCGTGGAGTACTTGATTTCGGCGTTGTCCAGCGCGACTAGCTCCACCACTGCGGCGTGCAATTGGTTCTCGTCCCGCATCGGTGCGGTGCAGCCCTCCAAGTAGCTGACGTAGGCGCCGGCGTCGGCGATGATGAGGGTGCGCTCGAACTGCCCCGTGTTGCGCTCGTTGATGCGGAAGTAGGTGGACAACTCCATGGGGCAGCGCACGCCTTCGGGCACATAGACGAAGGAGCCATCGCTGAAAACGGCGGAATTGAGGGCGGCGTAGAAGTTGTCCTGCTGCGGAACCACCGAGCCGAGGTACTTGCGCACCAGCTCCGGGTGGCTGTGGACGGCTTCGGAGATGGGGCAGAAGATGACCCCGGCTTCCGCCAGCTTGTCCTTGAAGGTGGTGGCGATGGAGACGCTGTCGAACACCGCATCCACTGCCACGTTGGGAGACTTCACCACCCCGGCCAGGGCCTCGCGTTCATGCAGGGGAATGCCGAGCTTCTCGTAGGTGCGCAGCAGTTCCGGGTCGACCTCGTCGAGGGAGGCAGGGGCGTCCGCCAAGCTCTTGGGCGCGGAATAGTAGGAGATGGCCTCAAAGTCGATGGGCGGGAAGCGCACGTGCGCCCAATCCGGCGGCGTCATGGCACGCCACTTCCCGTAGGCGGCGAGGCGCCAGTCCGCCATCCAAGCGGGTTCGTGCTTCTTGGCCGAGATGTGGCGAACCACTGCTTCGCTGAGTCCCGGCGGCAGCGTGTCGGAGGCCACGTCGGTGACGAACCCGGCGCGGTACTCCTGGCCAACGATGTCGATGGGTGATTCGCTCACGGCGAGCCTTTTTGAACGCTATTGGTAGTGGCGCACATTGTAACTGCGGCGGGGTGGAATACCCAACTAAATTAGTCGGGTATTGGGCGGCTTTGGGGGGCTAGGGGTGTCTGGCGCCTAGATCACCGCCAGACCCTGCCCGGCGATCTCGTCCACTCGTTGCCGGGTGGCGGCCTTGTCCTCGAACCACTGGGCATTGATGGCGGTGAACTCATCGCTCTCCGAGGGCACTTGGGCATCCGCAAAGATGGCGCCCACCGGACAGGCCGATTCGCAGGCGGCGCAGTCGATGCACTCATCCGGATGGACATAGCACATGCGGTCGTCGCCTTCGTCGAAGTAGATGCAATCCACCGGGCAGACTTCGATGCAGGACTGATCCTGCACGTCGATGCAGGCGTTGGTGATAACGAAAGTCACTGGAATTGGCCGTTCCCTTCACAAGCCGCATAGGCTAGCCAAATTGTCGCGCGTTGCCAATGGGCAGGGGTCTTGCTGCCGGGGGTCGCGCACGACCCGTCACTCAGGCTTTCGGCCCATCGAATGACTTGATGTGCTCGTACCACCCGGACCCCTTGACCCGCAGCGGAATCCCGCCGAGCCGTTCGCCGGTTTCGAGGTGCCTCTTGCGACCTTCCCAAGCGTCCGGGTTGCGCTGCCATTCGTTGAGGACGCGCTCCGCTTCCTCATAGCTCGGCGCTTCAACCTCATAGAGCGAGAGGTACTCGGAGACGGTCTCCCCATCCAAGTGCGGTCCGCTCAGCTTGAACACGCTGCCACGAATGAAGTTGGGACACTTGGCGGTGTCCTCGATGTGCTGGTCAACGAACCATTCCTCGAAGGGCGCTTGGCTGTCGGCATCCGGTGGCTCGCAAAGGCCGATGAGAACGAAACGGGGCATGGCTTTCTCCTTTCTTTGTTGAGTTGGACACACATACCGTGTTTGTTGAGTTGGACACACATACCGGGGTGTTGAGTTGGACACACATACCGAGTTCGCGTTAATTTACCGCATGAGACGCAGTACACCACAGCGAACTGCAAACAGCGCGCAAGCGCGGGAGAGACGCATGACCACTGGGTGCCCCTTTGCCTTGGACATTTTTGCTGAACCAGAGGACCGCGCCGAAGATACCGGCGCTCAATTCGATTTCCCCCTGATGCCGGAAGGCCAAGCCTATGACATGGGTCATGCGCCGGACGGCACGCCACTGTTTGACCCCCGCATCCTTCAATCCGCCGAGTTCTTCCGCAACCCCTACCCGTACTACCGCATTCTGCGGGATCACTACCCCGTCTATCACGACCGGCTGCACAACACCTACTACGTCACCCGCTACGAGGACATCACCCGCTGCTACTTTGACGATGAGGGTTTCAACACCATCCCCAAGGGCAGCTCCAGCGGTGTGCTCGGCAACACCCAACTGGAGCTTTCCGGCGTGGAGCACCGGCGGCGGCGCAATCTCTACGGCCAGCACTTGGTCGGCCAGTCGCTCAAGAACCGCATTCCCGCCATTCAGCGCCAAGCACGGGAGATGATCGAGGCTTGGGACGGCGTCAATGATCCCGCTGTGGTGTCCGAGACCGACGGGGTGCGCACGGTGGAGTTGGGCATGGCCTTCGCCAACGAATTCCCCATCCGGGTGGTCTGCGAAGTGCTCGGCTTCCCCAAGGAGGCCCAGGACGACTTCTATTACTGGTACAACTCCATGATGTCCGGGCTGGGCGGTTCGGAGACCCATCAGCAGGGGCTGGAGGCTCGCCAGCACTTGGAGGACTACGTGGAGGGCATTGTCGAGGCGCGGCGTAAGCAGGCCACCTATCTTTACGATGAGGCCGGCAACCCCATCAGCAAGGACATCATCTCCAAGCTATGCGAAACGAAGGTGGACGGCGACTACCTCTCCACCGAAGAGATTACCTCCAACATTGCCTTGGTGGTTGGTGGCGGCGGCGAAACCACCCGCGGCGCCATCCTTAACATGTGGTACCTGCTGCTGCAGCACCCGGAGCAGTTCGAGGCGGTGCGCAACGACGATTCGCTTTGGGACGCGGCATTTCACGAGACGCTGCGCCATTCCTCCTCCATTGGTGGCCAACCCCGCCACAACACCTACGACGTGGTGATGCACGGGGTCAAGGTGCCGGCGGGTTCGCTCATGGAGATGGTGGATTTCTCCGCCAACCACGACGAGCGGGTGTTCAAGGATCCGGAGACGTTCAACATCTTTCGCGATGACCTCTACAGCGGCAAGATTCTGCGCAGCGGCTACAACAAGGACGGGCGCCGCAACCACATGGCCTTTGGGGTTGGTCCCCATCTATGTCCCGGCGCTTGGATATCGCACCAGGAGGCGGTGGAAGGTTCTCGCATCCTATTGAAATACCTAAAAAACCCACGCATCAATGTGGAACGAATGCCGAAGGACATCGATGGCGAGAGCTTGCTGCCCCTAGGTATCGTGTCGGTACGCGAACTGCATCTGGACTATGAACTCGCCTGAGTTGGTCGGCGAGGCAGGGCGGCCATGACGGAGAGCGGCCTGACCGTTATCGGCGCCAATGGCGTGGCCATACCGGAAGGCACCCGAGGCGATGCCGGGTTTCGCACTTACGAAGTGTTCCAGCGGGAGCGGGTCGGCCAGTCCACTGCCAAGATCAAACCGGCGCAGTTGGTCTCGCGGGAGTTTGCCGATGACCCCTATCAGCTGCTGGCCGTCCTGCGTGAGAACTACCCGTGCTATCGGGATTGGCTGAACAACTGCTTCTGGATCACCCGCTACAACGACGTCACCTCGGTGTTCACCGACGATGCCAATTTCGAAACGCGCTCCAAGGCTTGGCGACTGGGGATCGAAGGCTTTGGCAGGGACTTGCGGGCGGCGTTGCCGGTGCTGACTGCCCAGGCGAACGCGTGGGACGCTAACGTCGGGCGCTTGGCCGAGGCTGCCATCGCGGATTTTGCGGCGCGCGCTGAAGCCGACCTCGCCACCGAGTTCGCAGCGCGTCTGAACATGCAGCTTTGGCTGGCGATGCTTGACGTTCCTGAAGAGAATGCGCCGCAAGTCGCCGCCTTGCTGTGGCGGCTGCACCGAGGCCTGAGTTGGGATCCCCGCGTTCGCTTGGATGGCATTGCCGCAGCGGAGGAACTGGTCGCCGAATTGGCGCCCTTGCTTGAGGTGCGGCGCCTAGCGTCGGGCGGCGATCTGATTTCGGCGGTGGCCGGCTTGGAGTTGGCCGATGGCCCGGCCCAGCCCAAGGACCTAGTGGCCACGCTGTTGGAAATGGACTTCGAGACCCTGCACGGCGCGCTCGCCAATCTGTGGCTGGCGTTGGTGACTGACCCGGAGGAGTTCGAAAAGGTGCGCGGCGACTCGCGGTACGTCAAGCTCGCGGTGTTGGAGACCTTCCGCCATTCCACGCCGGTAATTGCCGCGCCGCGCTTTGCCCGGCATGAGGTGGAGCGTTTCGGTCGCCTGATTCCAAGGGGCGGGTTGCTGCTGTGCTCAGCGGCCGCCGCCAATCGGGATCCGCGCATCTTTGCCAACCCGGACCGCTTCATAGTTGGCCGCAAGGACATTTGCCACCGGGAGGCTAGGGGTCAGTACCGGGCGGACGGCCTGGCGATGGGCATGACGCCGGGTCTAGGACCACCCACCGAGCATCCGGCGGTGCCGGAAGATCGCCCCCGGTCACTGTACGCCCTCACTCGGGACGTCTTGGTCACCGCATCCAAAACGCTGCTGGAAGCACTGGATGACGTCGCGTTGGCGGATGGCGTCGAACGGCCGCGCGCCAGTTGCCGCAGAATCGGGGAGATGCACGCCTGCTGGCGCCTGCCGGTGCGTTTTCGGACTCGCTGACGCGGCTTGCGGCTGTCCGTTTTTCGGGCCGTTCCGTTTTGTTTTTTTGTTTGGGGGAGATTTATGGAGGCCGAAACGCCTAGCCACGCGCCCAGTCCCGTAGGCTGCCCGGCACGTTTGGAAGAGGTTGATCTGTTTGCGCCGGGCGCGCAGGAGCATTGGTATGAGGCCTATGACATTTTGCGCGCCCAAGCGCCCGTGCATCGCATACCCGGGGAGGGATTCGAACCGGGCACCGATGCCTTCATTCTCAGCAAGCATGAGGACATCGCGCGCGTGGTGCGCGACGAGCAGCGCTATCCGGTCATTGGCAGCCTGTTTCTACAGCAACTGCTTGCAACCGGCGATCCGCCCTATGATCAACCGGGCGTCGGCGCGATCACCGCTTCGATGGCGAGCTTGCGTCCCAATCCAAAGCTCTGGCGGGCGCATCGGCAGGAACTGACCGATCCTTGGGTTGGCCCCGGTGCTGGCCGCAACGAAGCGATGATTAAGCAGGTGGCCCACCAATTGATCGACGGCTGGATCGATCGCGGACGGGTCGAGTTCGTTTCCGAGTTCGCCCAGCCCATGCCGCAGATGGTGATGGCCAACATACTGGGCTGGCCGCTTTCCGACCTCAAGCTGCTCAAGCGCTTTGGCGACGGCACCGTGAAGCCCTTTGTGTATGGCCGCAAGCACAACAATCTGCTGGACGAACAGGAAATCACTGAGCAGCAGGCGGTGCTCGAGGAGTTCAAGCAGTACACGGCCAACCTGATTCAGGAGAAGCGCCGCCGTCCTCGGGAAGACATGATCAGTTTCCTAACCGAGGTGGAGTATTCCCCGCTGGAGCGCAAGCTCACCGACTTGGAAATCAACGGCATCGTGTACGCCATGGTCATTGGCGGCTTGGAAACCACTCAGTATGCTCTAGCTGAAGAAGTGCAGCTTCTGATCGAAAGGGAAGGCGTGTGGGATGCGATTCGGGCCGACCGCGGCAAGATGCGGGCCTTCATCGAAGAGGGCATGCGCCTGCGCTCCCCGACCCAAGGACTGTCCACCCGGATCACCAGCCGAGATGAAGTGTTTCAAGGGGTGAAGGTGGCGAAGGGTTCCTACCTGCACCTGCGCTGGGCGGCGGCCAACATCGACCCCGATGAATGGCGATGCCCCCAAGAGCTGCAGCTGGACCGCAAGGCCGGCACACGGCATCTGGTGTTCTCCCAAGGCCCTCGGGTATGCCCGGGCGCTCAGTTGTCACGCATCGAGCAACTGGTTGCTTGGAATGCCCTGTGCGACCGCGTCACGGG
>CAZRBP010000058.1:0-20800 GCA_964598305.1 uncultured Pseudomonadales bacterium
TGAACCGCCTGTCGCGAACGCCGGTCAATCCGGTGATCGGCGCCGCTGGCGTCTCGGCGGTGCCGATGGCGGCTCGGGTGGCCAACCGCATCGGGCTGGCCGCCAACCGCCAGAACCATCTGCTGATGCACGCCATGGGGCCCAACGTGGCAGGCGTGGTCGGCTCCGCGGCGGCCGCGGGCATCTTGATCCTGTTTGCCGGTTAGTCAACTAGGGTTGCGCTGCACCCATTGGCGGTCAATGCGGCATCCGGTGGGACGCTGCCGCAATCTGGTCGTCCATATGGTAAACGAAGGCCGCCTCGGCGGGCGGTTGAACATTCTTGAGGCGTTGCAGGTCACAGCCGGACAGCGGAGTGCGCATCGCTGCGGGTGACGGTTCTCAATGCTGCTAAAATATCGGCCATGATGGCTGTAACTCGGATACTGACCTGTTGCCTTGGGTTGGCACTTGCCTTCGTGGCGTCGGCTGCCGAAGCGCGGTTTTGGATTGTGCTGGGCAGTTACCAAAATCCCGGCAATGCCGAAGCTGCGCGGCAGGCGCCGAGCATGGGCGTCTTGGAGCCACTGCAGGTGCGGGCCTTTGACACCTCCGGCGGCCGCTTGCATCGGCTGGTGCTTGGCCCTTTCGAGGCGCGCAGCCAGGCGGCCGGGATGCTTGCTGAGGCCCGCAGCAACGGCTACGGAGATGCTTGGCTGCTGGCTGGCGATGGGGGAGAGGCGCTGCCCAGCCCTGGCGCTGCGGACTCGGGGGACGATCTCGCCCTTCTCGCGGACGCCGGCGCCGGCGATGAGTTCGAGGATTGGGAGGCCTTCGACCCCTACGGCGACCTCGGCGACTTTGAGGACTTGCCGCCGCTGCCCGAGGCGGACGTGCATCTGCTGAGTGAGCAGCACAAGCGTCCGGTTAGCGAGCCGCCTCCTGGCTACCAGCTGCACAAACTGAGGCGCGGCGGCAGCGAACTCTGACTCCCAAGCGCAAGCCCCGGTGGCACAACTGGATAGCGCGGCCCCCTCCTAAGGGGTAGGTTGAAGGTTCGACTCCTTCCCGGGGCGCCATAACTTTCGGTCAACGACCGCCCGCCAGCTACCGCGCCTGCAGCAGATTGGCCGGTGCGTACTGATCCGTCAGCACCCGTGTGTTCTGGGCCCAGTCGATTTCGCTCTTCAGGCGCCGGGGGTAGTCGCGGATCCTGATGCCGTAGGGAGCTAGGGACTTGGCCAACTCCGCAGCTCGTGCGTTAAGGGTCATCAGGCTCGGCAACCGTCCTTTGGTGGCCAGAATGACACGGTTGCCGCTGCTGGGCAGCTTCAGGTTGAAGAAGGGTCCGAAAACGTCGAAATAGGTCGCGGATTCGTGGTCGTAAAGCTGGCTGACGGCGAAGGTGTTGGCGGCGAGGGCGCCGTTGCCGGTCAGCAGCGCGCGGGTGTCGGCTAGGTATTCGCGGGTCATGAGGTGCTCGGGAATGTACTCGGCCCCGAAGGCATCGAGCAGGATGAGATCATAGGTGTGGCCGGCGGCCACCGCCCGCCGGGTAAACACCCGGGCGTCCTCGACGTGGACTTTCAGCCGCTCGCTTTCGGCAAACCCGAAGTGGCGCTTGGCCACCTCGACCACTGCCGGGTCGATTTCCACCGCATCCAACTGAGCTTCGGGATAGATGGCCGTCAGCGCCATCGGCAGCGTGCCGCCGCCGACGCCGGCCACGAGGATGCGCTGCGGCGCCGGGCCGAACAGCAGCGCCGCCATCATCATCCGCGTGTAGGCCAGGACCATGCGCTCAGGACGGCGCTCGTCAAGGCAAGACTGGTTGCGTTGCGCCCGCCGCAGGCTGAACTGAAGGCACAGGGTCCGGCCCTGCTTGACCACCAAAATGGTCTGGTAGAGTGACCGCTCCTGATGCACTACCTCTGCAAAGGCCAGCGGGGCTAGAAGCGCCACACTTAGCAGCGCCAAGGTGATCCAGCGGCGAGCACCCCCGGAGCGAGGGCGCCCCGCCCTCGATGGGATCCCCTGGTTCAATGCGGTGCGGTTACCGGCGGGGGCTAGTGCACCGGCGCGGGCTTTGTTCATCGGCGCAGCCTCGCAACGGTTAGCGCGGTTGCGCCCGCCAGCACAAGAGTCGTGGTCAGCAAGGTCAGAATGGTGTTGATCTCCCACCACAGCACGAAGTAGAAGCTGGTGCCCAGGGTGCCGAGGGCGCTGCCGGTGGTGGACACGAAGTAAAGGCGTCCGGCGACGTTGCCGGACTCTTCGGTGGTGCGCACCAGCAAGCGCACCGAGTAGGGCGATATCATGCCGAGCATCGCCGTGGGCAGCACGAACAGCAGCATCGAGGCCGCCAAGGAGCCGTAGCGCGGATCTTCTATGGCATGGAAAATCCAGTCCATGGCCGGTTCGCTGAAGTAAACCAAGGGGTACAGTAGGACCGCCCCCGCCAGGAGCAGCCCGGCGAACTTGGCTAGCGAAGGTGAGCGCAACGACCATCGACCGCCCGCTAGGTAGCCCAACGCGAGGCTTGCCATGAACACCGTGATAATGCTGCCCCAGACGTGAATGCTGCTGCCGAAGTAAGGGGCGAGCACCCGCCCGCCGAGCAGTTCCAAGGACATGATCACGAAGCCGCCGACGAAGGCGAGGCAGTAGATGAGTGCGGACAAGCGGGCAATCCACCCAGCGCCAGGCTAACCAGTGTACAAAGGTGTCGTCGTGCTAGCGTCCCTTCCAGTTCGGCGGCCGCTTCTCGGCGAAGGCCTTCGGCCCCTCGATGAAGTCCTCGCTTTGGGCCATTGTCCGCACGGACTCATAGGAGGCGCGGATGGACTCCTCCAGGGACGCGGTGCTCAGGCTTCGGTACACCACGTCCTTGCTGGCGCGGATCGACAGCGGGGCGCACTGGCAGATTTGGTTGGCCCAGTCCCGGGCTTCCTCCATGAGCTTGTCGTGGGGCACCACGGCATTGACGAAGCCGAGTTCCTTGCCTTCCTCGGCGCCGACGTGGCGGCCGGTGAGAATCATGCCCAGCGCCCGCTTGGAGCCGATCTGCCGGGGCAGGCGGTTGAGGCCGCCGGCCAGTGCCGCCAAGCCGACCTTGGGCTCGGGCAGCGCAAACAAGGCCTTATCCGAGGCGATGATGAGATCGCAGGCCAGCGCGATTTCAAAGCCGCCGCCCATGGAGACGCCGTTGACGGCGGCGATTACGGGCTTGAGCAGGTCGAAGCGGGAGGTCAGGCCGGCGAAGCCCATCGGCATAGGCAGCCGTTCGCCGCCCTCGGCTTGGTAGCGCAGGTCGTTGCCGGCGGAGAAGCCGCGGCCCGCGCCGGTGATGATGGCCACCCACATGTCGTCGTCGTCGGCAAAGTCGTCGAAGACCTCGCCAAGTTCGACGTTGGCAGGCGGGTGCAGCGCGTTCAGGCGGTCCGGCCGGTTCAGGGTGACGGTCATGATATGGTCGGATTTGTCGATGGTGCAGTATTCGGGCATGGATCCTCTCTCGCTGGAATGATGGATGACGGGTTGGGTGCGGCATTTTGTCACAACGGCCGCCTCATTTCTGGCCCTGGCGGCGCTCAGCGGCTGCGGACAAGGGTCGGCTTACCATCACTACCGTGGCGAGGCCATGGGCACTCAACTGGCGCTGACCCATGCGGGTTGCGACGGCGATGTGGGAGCCGCTGTGGTTCACGAACTCCAGCAGGTGGACGCCCAACTTTCCACTTGGCGGTCCGACTCCGAGGTGACGCGCTTCAATGCCAGCGCGGCGGGGGAGTGGTTTCCCGTCTCGGCGCGGGTGGCTGGCCTTGCCCTCGAAGCCTTGGCTCTATCGCGCCGCTCCGGGGGCGCGTTTGACCTGACCGTTGCGCCCTTGGTGCAACTCTGGGGATTTGGCCCGCAAGCGCCTGTGGGCGAGTCGGTGCCGGGTGCCGAAGCCATTACCGCGGCCATGCAACGGGTAGGTTGGTGGCAGCTTGAAGCGCGGCTCGATCCGCCAGCGTTGCGCAAGCGCGTCGATGGATTGTCCCTTGATTTCTCCGCCATCGGCAAAGGCCATGGCGTGGACCGGGTGGCCGTGCGCCTTGACGGCCTAGGCTGCCACAGCTACTTGGTCGATATCGGCGGCGAAGTGCGCACCCGTGGCCGTAACGCCACGGGCCAGCCTTGGCGCATCGGCGTGGAGCAGCCGGACGGCGGCCCGCCGCAGTGGGTTCTGCGGCTTTCGGGGCAGTCGGCGGCCACTTCTGGGGACTACCGCAACTTCCGCATGCTGGGTGGGCGGCGCCAGAGCCACACCATCGATCCTCGCGCCGGGGCACCGGTCAGCCATGCCTTGGCCTCAGTGACGGTGGTGGCGGCCAGCGCCGCTGAAGCGGACGGCTTGGCGACCGCAATGCTGGTACTCGGCCCCGATGCGGGCTGGCACTTTGCGCGTCGCGAGGGCGTCGCCGCCCTGTTGCTGGTGCGCAGCGAAAGAGGCTTCGAGCGCCGCTATACTGAATCCATGAGCCAGTATCTCCAGCCGTGACGCCCGAGTTCCGGAAAGCCAGTTTGGGACTGGCTGCGGAACTCGGCGTACGCTACGCCTTTTCGCGCCGCGGCTCCGGGGCGCTGATCGGCTGGGTGGCGATTGCCGGGTTGGCGCTCAGCGTCGCCGTGCTGGTGGTGGTGCTGTCGGTGGTCAACGGCTTTGAGCGGGAGTTGCGCGAACGGGTGTTCGGCGTCCTGCCCCACGCCGGGCTCTGGGGTGACCAACCTTTCGTTCCGAGCACCCTGGAGGCGTCGAAGTTGACCGCTGTTCCCGGCGTGTTGGCCGCGGTGCCGATCGTGCAGGGATCGGCTCTAGCGGTCGCCGGCGATGCGGTGCAAGGTGTGCTTTTGACTGGCGCTGAGCCAGCGGCCTATCGGCACGTTTCCGGCATGGAGTCCTTTCTCGGCCCGACCGGCGCAACGACGCTCGACGCCCTGCGCCCCGGTGGCTTTGGCGTGATTCTGGGCGCACGCCTAGCTTCCCGTTTGGGGGTCGGCGTCGGCGATCCGGTGCGGTTGATGCTGCCCTTGGGTTCCCTGACGCTGGCGGGAATGCTGCCCCGGCAGAAGCGCTTCCAAGTGGTGGCGTTGCTCCGCTCCGGCTCCGAATTGGATGCTCGGGCAGCGTTCATCCACTTGGCGGACGCCCAACGGCTGTTTCGACTGGGTGGCAAGGCGCATGGCTATCAGTTGCGCCTCGCCGACCTTGACGCCGCCAACGCGCTGGCCGGCCAAGCGGTGCGGCGCTTGGGCGAGGATCGCTTCTTTGCCCGCACCTGGCAGCACTCCCACGGCAACCTGCATCGGGCGATTGGCGCCCAGAAAGCGACCCTGTTCGTGCTGCTTGCCTTTCTGGTGGGCGTTGCCGCGTTCAACCTGATCTCCACCTTGATCATGACGGTCGAACAGCGCGGAGCGGACATCGCCATACTCAAGACGATGGGCGCCGCCAGCGCGCCGCTGATCGGTTGTTTTGTGCTGCTCGGCGCCTTGATTGGGGTCGTCGGCATCTTGATCGGCGTCGCCTGCGGCACGGCGGTGGCCGCAGGCCTGCCCGCGGTCTTCGCTTGGGTCAATGACGGCTTGAACCTAGACCTGATGAGCCAGTACTTCATCAGCTACCTGCCCGTGGCCATCTGGCCGTCCGACCTCGCCCGCATCGCCACGGTGTCCTTCACCCTGTGTGTGGCCTGCACCCTGTATCCGGCTTGGCGCGCCGCTCGCCTCCTGCCCAGCCGCGTGCTCGCCCATGAGTGAGCCGGTGCTCCTGGCCACTGGCCTGCACAAGTCGTTCAAGCAGGGCAGCGAGCGCATCGACGTGCTGCGCGGCCTGAGCCTCGAAGTGCGGCCCGGCGAACGATGCGCCATTGTCGGGCGTTCGGGATCGGGGAAGAGCACCTTGCTGCACATTCTGGCCGGGCTGGACGATTTGGATGCCGGGCAGGTGCAACTTTGCGGGACGGCCATCAGCGCCGCATCGGTAGGCGAGCGGGCCCGGCTGCGCAACCGTCACGTCGGGTTCGTGTACCAGCTCCATCACTTGTTGCCGGAGTTCTCCGCCTTGGAGAATGTGCTCATGCCGCTGCGCTTGGGAGGCGTCTCCCGCCGCGAAGCCGAGGTCCAGGCAGCGGCCATGCTCGATGCGGTGGGTTTGAAGTCCCGCTCGGCCCATCGTCCGAACGCCCTTTCCGGGGGCGAACGCCAGCGCGTTGCCGTGGCCCGGGCCTTGGTTGGCCATCCGGATCTGCTGCTGGCCGATGAGCCCACCGGCAATCTCGACCGGGAAAACGCCCGCCAAGTGTTTGACCTGATGCGCGCCTTGAGCCGGGACTTTGGCGTCGCCCTCGTGGTGGTGACCCACGATGAGGCGGCAACCGGGGGCATGGACCGGGCGCTGCTGCTTGATGGCGGCGTTTTGGAACCCTTGGCGTGAGGCTGGCGCTTTGGATTGCCTTGCGCCATCTGTGGCGGGGCCGCAACCGCTATGCGCGGCTGATCAACTGGATGACGTTGGCGGGTCTTGGCGCGGGCGTCCTCGTGCTGACCGTGGTGGTCAGTGTCATGAACGGCTTCGATGCGGAGTTGCGCAGCCGCACTCTCGGCACCGTCCCCCACGCGCTGTTGCCCCACTCCGAGGGCATGGGCGCCCAGGCCGTTGCGCAGTTGCCGGGCGTCGCCGCCGCCTATCCTTTCTTTGAGGCGTCCGGCATGGTGGTTGGCGCAGGCGGCGTGGCCCCGGTGACTGTTTACGGGATCGATGCTGCCGATGCGCCGCAGTTGGCCACCATCGATGCCAACATGCTGGGCCGGAGGTTGGGGGAGGCGGTGGCTGCGCCCAGCGGCTTGGTGATGGGCCGGCCCTTGGCTCGCCGCTTGGGCCTGTTGGAGGGCGATGCCCTACGCCTCGCGCTCCCCTTGGCCGATGGGGGTACGGTGCAGCCGCGATTCAAGGCCTTCCGGCTTGGGGGGCTGTTCGAGATCGGCGCGGAATTCGATTATGGGTTGGTGGTCGTGTCCCGCGCCGGCTTCGATGGCGCGGAACTCGTGCGCCTTGGCGCCGATCGTATCCGGGTGGTGCTGGACGATCCCTTGTCAGCCGGCGATTTTGCCCGGTCGGTTGTCGAAGCCGGGGGCCGAGCCCGCGTCTCGGCAGGGGTTGAAACCTGGATGCAGAGCTACGGCGAACTGTTCCTTGCGGTGCGCATCGAAAAGGCGCTGATGTTCCTGATCCTGCTGCTGATCGTCGCCGTGGCCGGATTCAACATCGTCTCCAGCCAAACCATGGTCATCGACAGCAAGCGGGCGGACATCGCCGTGCTGCGCTCCCTGGGCGCGACCGGCACCTTGGTTCAGCGTGTGTTCCTGCTGCAGGGTGTGGTGGTGGCGACGCTGGGCATCGCTTCCGGCCTGATCTTGGGCGTTGCCGCTGCCAGCCACATCGGGCCGATCTTCGCCTGGCTTGAATCCTGGCTGGGCCTTGCGCTCTTGGAAGGCTCCTATTTTGAAACCGTGCCGTCGCGGGTGCTGCCCGCCGACTTGGTCCTCATCGGTGGCCTGTCCTGGCTGCTGTGCCTGCTGTCGGCTTGGATTCCGGCCCGCCGCGCCGCGCAGCAAAACCCGGTTGAGGGTTTGCACGCTTAGCCCTGCGGCTGCGCCGCTGTCGCCAGCGCTGGATGATGTGCAGGCGCCACAGCAGCCGAGCCAGCACGAAGCCGGTCACACCGGCGATCCAGCCGCATAGAAGGCTGCCGAAGATCAGCGGATAGCCGATGCGGGTCAGGTTGGCGGAGATCCAGCTGAAGCCGATTTCCACGGCCTCCACCTCGATGCGCATGTCCAGCAGCCAAGCGCCTAAGCGGTAAGTGAAGTAGAAGATCGGGGCTATGGTGAGCGGGTTTGAGATCCAGACCAATGCGACGGCGATGGGCAGATTGCAGCGGAAGACGACCACCAAGGCGCCGGCCACCAGCATTTGAAAGGGGACCGGCAGGAAGGCGCAAAACAGCCCGATGAAGGTGGCGCCCGCCACCGCACGCCGGTTGAGGCGCCAAATGTCGGTGTTGTGTAGGAGCAATCCCAACGGCCGAAGGGCGGGATTCGCACGAATCTTGTCGGCATCCGGCAGATACCGGCGCAGGATTTCTTTTGGCATAACTGGCTTTCTTGATCGCGAAAACAGATTGTCAATCGCCTCGTTGAATTATGCCTGCTATCCGATGCCTGATGTGGTTGCTGTTGATCGGCTGCGCTGCGGCGTCCCTGTTGGAGATGGCGCGATCGGGCCTGTCCGCCCGGGTGCCCCATTGCGCCGCGGAAGCGCCGCGCAGGCTGGTCCTTGCCATACTGGAGGCGACGTCATTCCCGGCCCAGGACCGATTGGGCCTTGAAGTGACGGTACGGCGCGACCTAAACCCCGAATGCGTGGACCTGAGCGGTCGCCGCTTGCGCCTCAACTGGTATTTCCCACCGCCGGTCGAGGCCGGTGAGGCTTGGCAGGTGGAAGCCAAGGTGCGGGCTCCTTGGGGATACCAGAATCCGGGCGGCTTTGACTATGAACGTTGGCTGTTCGGCAACGGCATCAACGGCACGGGCTACATCCGCTCCGGCGAGCGCCTGCTGCCGCCTGCTGTTGATCGGCGCCAGCGCATTCGGGACTTGGTTGCCGAACGGCTGGCCGACCGTCGCCACGGCGCCCATCTGCGGGCCTTGGCCACCGGCGACGGCAGTGCCTTGACCGACGCCGACTGGGCGTTGCTGCGGCGCACGGGCACGGTGCATCTGCTGGTCGTTTCCGGGCTGCACGTTGGATTGGTGGCGCTGCTGGGCTATGCCGTGGGTGCTGGCGCCGCCCGCTTGGTGCCGGGTGGCCTGGCTTGGCTGCCTGCCGGCTGGACCGCCGCGGGGTTTTCCTTGGTTGCCATGACTGGCTTCGTTTGGCTCTGCGGTGCCGAACCGCCAGCCTTTCGGGCTGGCGTGATGAGCGGATTCGCCGCTTTGGCCTTTGCCGGTGGCCGCCGGGCACCGGTGGCAAGTTGGCTGGCGCTGGCTGCGGTGATGGTGCTCGGCGTGGACCCGGGCGCCGTGCTCACCCAAGGTTTTTGGCTCTCGTTCGGTGCGGTCGCCGTGCTCGTCGCCGGATTCGCCAACCGCACGCCAGCGCTCGGCTGGGCGGCTGGCTTGGTTCGGGCGCAGCTGCTCATGGTGCTGGCAATGACCGTGATGACCGCCACGGTGGTGGGCGAAGTCGCGCCCGCCGCTGGCCTCGCCAACCTGATTGCGGTGCCTTGGATATCGTTGGTGGCCGTGCCCTTGGTGATGTTCTCGCTGGTTGCCACCTTGGCGGGAGCACCGTTCGACACGTTCGGCTGGCTGCTGGCGGACCTGTCGGTGTCGGCCTTGCTGGGCGGCTTGAAAGTGCTTGGGGGCGGTCAGTCCCATCCGCTTTCGGTGCCGCTTGGGCAAGGTCTCGCTGCCTTAGCAGCGTTCGCTTGCGCATTGGTCGCGCCGAGTTGGCGCCTGCGGCTTGCCTGCCTGCCCCTGTGGGCGGCTGGATTGATGGTTTTTCAAGACCGGCCGGCCCAAGGGCACTTCCAAGTTCTGGCGCTGGACGTGGGGCAGGGCAGCGCGGCCTTGATTGACACGCGCAACCACCGCTTGCTGTTCGATGCGGGGCCGCGATTCCCTTCTGGCTTTGACTTGGGCGAAGCGGTCGTGGTGCCGGCCATCGCCGCCACCGGAAAACGCGGCTTGGACCGTCTGATCGTCAGCCATGACGATCTGGATCACGCCGGAGGCGGCGCCGCCGTGCTGCGCGGGGTGCCCACAGCCTCCGTCTGGGGCGATGCGTCCGACCTGAACGCCGAGCCCTGCCGCCGCGGCCAGCGCTGGACTTGGGATGGGGTGGCCTTTGCGGTGCTGCATCCCCCGGCCGGCTTCGTCGGGGACGACAATGACGCCTCCTGCGTTCTCGAAGTTCGGGCCGGGGAGCAGCGCGTCCTGTTGACGGGCGACATCACACGCCATGTGGAGGCCGCCTTGGTGGTTGACGGCCTCGCTCCCGCCACCGTGCTGTTTGCACCCCATCACGGCAGCGGCAGCTCCTCCTCCAAACGCTTCATCGAGGCGGTCAACCCACGCTTGGTCTTCATCAGCGCGGGCTGGCGCAACCCATACGGCCACCCCCAACCACGGGTGGTGCGGCGTTATCGGCTGTTGGGTTCCGAAGTGTGGATGACCGGCATCGAAGGGGCCCTGCTCTGGTCCTCGGCGGTGCCGGAGCGGGTGGTCGCCCAGCGCCGGGAACGCAACGCCGGTTGGGCTTGGTGGGTGAATCGACCACCGGCGAATGCCTTGGACAGCGGTTGAAAAGCGCAAGTCTGGACGCATTGTAGGGGTTGTTGGCAGGAAGTCGGCGCGGGCCTCCGGTCAACGAGCAGTGCAACCCGATCGAGGAGCAATGACGATGCGCATGGATCGAATGACCAACCGCCTGCAAGGGGCCTTGGCCGATGCCCGCTCTCTGGCGGCGGGCAGGGACCATGCCGCCTTGGAGCCCATTCATCTGTTGGCGGCCTTGCTGGAGCCGGGCCCGGCCACCTTGATGCCGTTGCTGGTGCGCTCGGGCGGCCAAGCGGGCAAGATCGCTGACGGCGTGGCTGCAGCGCTTGACCAAGTGGCCACCCTGAAGACCCCGACCGGCGACATTCAACCCTCCCAAGCCTTCATCCGTGCCCTGACGTTGGCGGATGGACTGGCTCAGAAGGCGGGCGACGGCTACCTGTCCAGCGAGCAGGCGCTGCGGGCCTTGGCCCAGGATCCCACGGTCAAGCGCGTGCTCGGCAACGCCGGCGTCGATGCCAAGCAGCTTGAGGCCGTCATCGAGGCGGCGCGGGCTGGAGAGTCGGTGCAGGACGCCGATGCGGAGGAGCATCGGGAGGCGCTGGCCAAGTACTGCATCGATCTCACGGAGCGGGCGGAGCAGGGCAAGCTCGACCCGGTGATCGGGCGCGACGACGAGATTCGCCGCACCATCCAGGTGCTGCAACGGCGCACCAAGAACAACCCGGTGCTGATCGGCGAGCCAGGGGTGGGCAAGACCGCCATCGTCGAGGGCTTGGCGCAGCGCATTCTCAATGGCGAGGTGCCGGAGGGGTTGAAGAGCAAGCGCATTCTGTGCCTCGACATGGGCGCGCTGATCGCCGGGGCCAAGTTTCGCGGCGAGTTCGAGGAGCGGCTGAAGGCCGTGCTGAACGAGCTTTCCAAGCAGGAGGGCAGCATCATCCTCTTTGTCGATGAGTTGCACACCATGGTCGGGGCCGGCAAGGCGGAGGGTTCTATGGACGCCGGCAACATGCTCAAGCCCGCCTTGGCCCGGGGCGAGTTGCACTGCGTCGGCGCGACCACGTTGGATGAGTATCGTCAGCATGTCGAAAAGGATGCCGCCCTGGAGCGCCGCTTCCAGAAGGTGCTGGTGGATGAGCCGGGGGTGGAGGACACCATCGCCATCCTCAGGGGCTTGAAGGAACGTTATGAACTGCACCACGCCGTGGACATCACGGACCCCGCCATCGTCGCCGCCGCGCGGTTGTCGCATCGCTACATCACCGACCGGCAACTGCCGGACAAGGCCATCGACCTGATCGACGAGGCGGCCAGCCGCATTCGCATGGAGATCGACTCCAAGCCGGAGGCCATGGACCGGCTGGAGCGGCGTCTCATCCAGCAGAAGATGGAGGTGGAGGCGCTCAAGAAGGAGAGTGACGACGCCAGCAAGCGCCGTCTTGAAGATCTACAGCGCAGTGTTGAGTCCCTGGAGGCCGAGTACGCCAGCCTAGAAGATGTCTGGAAGGCCGAGAAGGCCAGCCTGCGCGGTGCCCAGGATATCAAGGAGGAATTGGAGGCGGCCCGCTCCGAATTTGAGGCGGCTCGGCGCAGCAGCGACCTGGGGCGCATGTCGGAGCTGCAGTACGGCCGCATTCCCGACTTGGAGCGGCAGTTGGCCGGGGCCACCGAACCGGTGCAGCACGAACTGCTGCGCAACAACGTCACCGAGGAGGAGATCGGCGAAGTGGTCTCCAAGTGGACCGGCATCCCGGTGGCAAAACTGCTGGAGGGCGAGAAGGAGAAGCTGCTCCAGCTTGAGGCCGAGCTGCACAAGCGGGTGGTAGGCCAGGAGGAAGCGGTCACCATCGTCGCCGAAGCGGTGCGCCGTTCCCGGGCCGGGCTGTCCGATCCCAAGCGTCCCAACGGCTCGTTCATGTTCTTGGGCCCCACGGGCGTCGGCAAGACGGAGCTGTGCAAGGCGTTGGCGGAAGTGCTGTTCGACAGCGAGGACGCCCTGCTGCGGGTGGACATGTCGGAGTTCATGGAAAAGCACTCGGTGGCTCGGTTGATCGGGGCGCCGCCGGGTTACGTGGGCTACGAGGAGGGCGGCTACCTCACCGAACAAGTGCGTCGCCGCCCCTATTCGCTGATCTTGCTCGACGAGATCGAAAAGGCGCATCCGGACGTCTTCAACATCCTGCTGCAAGTGCTCGACGATGGCCGCCTCACCGATGGCCACGGGCGCACCGTGGACTTCCGCAACTGCGTTCTGGTGATGACTTCGAACCTCGGCTCCGAGGCCATTCAAGCCATGGCCGGGGAGGGCGACTTCGAGCGCTTGAAGGAAACCGTGCTCGGCATCGTCAGCCAGCACTTCCGCCCGGAGTTCATCAATCGGGTCGATGACTTAGTGGTGTTCCACGCCTTGAACCGGGAGCAGGTGGCACGCATCGCCGACCTGCAGCTCGACATCCTGCGCACCCGGCTCAAGGAGCAGGACATCGGCATCCGCTTGACCGATCCGGCCCGCGCGGCCTTGGTGGATGAGGGCTACGACCCGGTTTACGGCGCCCGTCCCTTGAAGCGGGCGATTCAAAAGCGCGTCGAGAACCCCTTGGCCGCCAAGCTCCTGGCCGGCGATGTGGTTCCAGGCGGTGCGGTGCAAGTGCAATTCCAGGACGGCGCCTTCCAATTTGAATCGAAGCCGGTCTCCCAGACCTAAGGTGCCACTAACGCTCTTGATCGTCTAACATCCGCCTCATCGCGAGGGGCGCGAGGGGCTTGCCCCTCGCATCAGGTTGCAGTGATGAGGAGCCCGATGCATCCATGATCAAGAAGTGCCTATTCCCGGTGGCGGGCTACGGCACCCGCTTTCTGCCGGCCACCAAGTCGATGCCCAAGGAGATGCTGCCCATCCTCAACAAGCCCTTGGTGCAGTATGGGGTGGAGGAGGCGCTGGAGGCGGGCCTCACCGACATCGGCTTC
Organism: uncultured Pseudomonadales bacterium; assembly: GCA_964598305.1. Lineage (GTDB taxonomy): Bacteria > Pseudomonadota > Gammaproteobacteria > Pseudomonadales > Azotimanducaceae > Azophilus. Next base: position 13,333 of record CAZRBP010000058.1, read on the forward strand.
GTGACTGGCCGCGGCAAGCGGGCGATCGAAGACCACTTTGACCTCAGCTATGAGCTGGAGCACCAGATTCAGGGCACTGGCAAGGAGGTGCTGCTTTCCGGCATCCGCGAACTCATCGAGCGCTGCACCTTCTCCTACAGCCGGCAGGTCAACATGCGCGGCTTGGGCCACGCGATTCGAAGCGGGCGGACCCTGATCGGCGATGAGCCCTTTGGGGTGGTTCTGGCCGACGACCTGTGCCTTGGGGAGGGACGCGGGGTGCTGGCGCAGATGGTGGCCATCTTTCGGCAATTCCGGTGCAGCATCGTCGCCATCGAGGAAGTGGCCGATGAGGACATCGGCAAGTACGGCGTGATTGCTGGCGAGGCCATCACCGAGCGTATCTTCCGGGTCACCGACATGGTCGAGAAGCCGCCGCCGGGAACGGCGCCGAGCAATCTGGCCATCATCGGCCGCTACATCCTGACCCCGGACATCTTTGACATTCTTGATACCACGGAAGCGGGCCTGGGCGGCGAGGTGCAGATCACCGATGCCCTGCTCACCCAGGCGCAGCAGGGCGCCGTCATCGGCTACAAGTTCGACGGCAGGCGCTTTGACTGCGGCTCCATTGACGGCTTCGTGGAAGCCACCAACCATTGCTACGCCCGCCATGATCAGAACTGAAACACTTAAGCGAGGCCGAGCGGCGCCCTAGGGCGCCGGACGGGGCGGGGTCGATGTTGGGCGTCATGCAATCCGGCGGCTGGCTCATGGTGCCCATCCTGCTGTGCAGCGTCGCTGCCTTGGCGATCGGCATTGAACGGGGCTGGACCCTGCACAGCGCCCGAGTGATGCCCAAAGGTCTGCTTGACGACGCCCAGCGATGGGCGCGGGATGGCGCGGCTGGGGCACGGCTTGGCGAATTGGCGGCCGGCAGCCCGTTGGGGCAAGTTTTGGCGGCGGGGATCGCCAACGCACGGCGGGGCCGCAGCCTGATGAAGGAAGCCATGACCGAAGCCGTCGCTGCCGTCAGCCACGATCTAGAACGCTATCTGACGTCTCTGGGCATTATCGCTTCGATATCGCCCCTGTTGGGTTTGCTCGGCACGGTGGTTGGCATGATCCGGGTGTTTTCCGCCCTGATGCTCGATGGCGCCGGGCATCCGGAGTCGCTGGCCGGCGGCATTTCCGAAGCTCTCATCACCACCGCCGCTGGCCTGACCGTGGCCATACCGTCGCTCATGCTGCATCGCTTCTTTCTGCGCCGGGTCGATGACTTGGTGGTGGAGCTGGAACGACAGGCGGCGCATTTGGTGGATGCCACGCACAGCGACGTTCCGCCATCGGCGTCGGGGCAGTTGGGCGAATCATGAACCGTCGCCGAGGGCGCTTGGCAGCGACCGTCGAGCTGGCACCGTTGATCGACATCGTCTTTCTGCTGCTTATCTTCTTCATGGTTTCCGCCACCTTTATCCGCCGTAGCGAGCTGCAAATCGACCTGCCGGAAGCCCGGGAGGGATGGCCGCAAGCGAGCGCCCCCGTGACGATCACGGTGCGCCGCGACGGCGGCTACGCGGTCAACGGACCGCCCACTGCCGATTCCGAGCTTGCCCGGGCTCTGACCTCGGTCCGCGGCGAAGACGAGGCGCCCCGCGCCGTCATTGCGGCGGACGCGCTGGCCCCGCACCAGGCGGTGGTTGGTGCCATGGATGCCGCAGGCCAGTCCGGCATAACGCGGATCAGCATTCTCACCCGTGCTGTTCCACCCACGCGCTCGCCTGCGGACGGCCCGTGAAATCTGGCGTGGCGCGCGAGCGAGGCGGGGACTGGGCCACCTACAAGCGCCTGCTTGGCTATGTGCGCCCCTATTGGGCGTTGTTCGCCATTGCGGTGCTGGGCTTCTTGGTGGGCAGCGGCGCCGAGGCCTACTTCGTCAATCTATTCGGCGCCTTGGTCGATGACTGGGACGCCGGCGCTGCCCGCGCCGCCTTTTTCATTCCATTGGCCATGCTGGGCGCAGCGGTAGTGCGCGGCTTGGGCGAGGTGGTCGGCGAGATGCTGCTTTCCCAGGTTTCCTTCACCGTGGTCCACAACCTGCGCATGGCGCTGTTTGAGCAACTGCTGCATATGCCGAGCCGCTACTTCGACGCCAGCAGCCAAGGACGCCTGGTCTCGCGGATCACCTTCAACGTGGCGCAATTGCGCGACACCGGCACCGATGCGCTGAAGACGATCATTCAGGATGGCGGCAAGGTGATCGTCTTCCTGGGCTGCATGCTGTACCTCAACTGGGCGTTAACGCTGATCTTCGTTGCCGCGGTGCCGGTGGTGGCCGTCGTCGTCCTCTATGCCAGCCGGCGCTTTCGCGGCATCGCCAAGCGCATTCAAAACGCCATGGGGGATGTCACCCATGTCGCCTCGGAAGCCATAGCCGGCTACCGGGTGGTGCGCGTCTTCGGCGGCGAGGACAGCGAACGGCGGCGCTTCGAGCGGGCCAGCCGCGCCAATCGCCGCCGCAATCTCAAAATGGTCGTCACCAAGGCGGCCAGCACCCAGGTCGTGCAAATTCTGGTGGTCGCCGCCGTTGCCCTGTTGATTGCGACTCTGGCGCGGCCTGATATGGCCCATGGGCTGTCCACTGGAGACCTAGTGGTTTTTCTGGGCTTGGCCGGCATGCTGGCGCGGCCCATTCGCAAGCTCACCGAGGTCAATGCCCGCCTGCAGAAGGGCTTGGCCGCCGCGGAGGACGTCTTCTCCCAACTCGACGCCCCGGTGGAGCGCGACCAGGGCAGACTGCCCATCGACCGGGCGGACGGGCGGATTGAGTTTCGCGGCGTCAGCTTTTCCTACAGCGATGACCAAGGACCGGCTCTGAGCGACATCAACCTAGTTGTCGAGCCGGGCCAGACGGTGGCGTTGGTGGGCCGTTCGGGCAGCGGCAAATCGACCCTTGCCAGCTTGATCCCGCGCTTCTACGAGGCGGACAGCGGCGAGGTGCGCCTCGATGGCCGCGCCGTTCAGGATTACGACCAAGCGAGCCTGCGCCGGCAGATCGCGCTGGTCACCCAGCAGGTGAATCTGTTCAACGACACCGTGGCGGCTAACATCGCCTACGGCGCCTTGGCCGGCGCCGACCCCGCCGCACTGGACGACGCGGTGCGCCGCGCCCACGCTCAGGACTTCATCGCCGCCTTGCCCAAGGGCATGAACACCTTGGTGGGCGATGATGGCGTGCTGCTGTCCGGTGGCCAGCGGCAGCGCATCGCCATCGCCCGGGCGCTGTTGAAGGATGCGCCCATCCTGATTCTCGACGAGGCCACTTCGGCGCTCGACAGCGAGTCGGAGCGCCACATCCACGCAGCGCTGGAGGAGGCCATGCAAGGGCGCACGACCCTCGTCATTGCCCACCGGCTGTCCACCGTGGAAAACGCTGACCTGATCTACGTCCTGGACGACGGACGCATCGTTGAGCAAGGCCGCCACGATGCCTTGATGGCCATGGGCGGGCTTTATGCGCAGCTCTACGATGCCCATGCCGACAGCGGTGGCAACGGCGCACCGTCCCCAGTTCCGGCGCCGCAGAGCCGCAGACCAGGCGGCGATGGCAGCGGTGCCTTGGCTTTGGCCAAAGGTTGGTACGAAGGTGCTTGGTGGACCCGCTTGCTGGCACCGCTCGCCTGGCTCTGGCGCCGGGCGGCCGAGCGCCGGCGAGGGGTCGGCCAGTCCGGCGCTTGGCGGGCCCCGGTGCCGGTGATTGTCGTGGGCAACGTCACCGTCGGGGGAACGGGCAAGACGCCGCTGGTGATTTGGCTGGTCCGCTGGCTGCAGCAACGGGGCCTGCGGCCCGGCGTGGCCTCCCGAGGCTACGGAGGCAAGGGCAATCGCAGCCCGCTGGTGGTGCCTTCCGTAGGAGCTGATCCTTCACGCTGCGGGGATGAGCCGGTGCTGATCGCCGCCCAGACCGACTGCCCCGTGGTGGTTTGCCGCAATCGGGTCAAGGCCGTTCAAACCCTGCTCAGGATCGGTGACGTCGATGTGGTCGTGACCGACGACGGCCTGCAGCACTATGCCTTGGCCCGGGATGTCGAGATTGCCGTGGTCGATGGCCACCGGGGTTTGGGCAATGGTCGTTTGTTGCCTGCCGGGCCGCTGCGGGAACCGGCGGAGCGGCTCAAGCAGGTCGATTGGGTGGTGACCAATAGCCGCGCCTGCTCTGCGGTGCCGGAGGCGAGCCTGATGCGGATGCGGGCGGTCGCCTTCATCAATCTTGGCACCGGAGAATCCCTGCCGCCGGCGGATTTTGCGGCTGGCCATGAATGGGCGCATGCGGTGGCCGGCATCAGCAACCCGGACCGTTTTGCGAGTCTGCTGGATGAGTTGGGCCTGCGCGCCGAGTTGCATGCCTTCGCGGACCACCATCGCTTCACCGGTGCGGAAATCGCCTACGAAGACGGCGCCCCGGTGGTTTGCACCGACAAGGATGCCGTTAAGCTGAGCCGTCTTGCGGTGCCTTTGGGACATTGCTGGCGCTTGCAGGTGGCCGCCGAAATCGACGCCTCTGGGGAGGAGCGCCTGCACACGGTCCTGACCCGCCGGGGCATCCTGAAGTGAGCGCCTTCAACGTGGTCATTCCCGCCCGCTACGGGTCCACCCGTCTGCCGGGCAAGCCCCTGCTGCGCATTGGCGGCACGGCGATGGTTGTGCGGGTTGCCGAGCAGGCCCGCCTCGCTGGTGCGGACGAAGTGATCGTCGCCACCGATGATGAGCGCGTGGCGGAAGTTGTGACTGCCGCTGGCCACGATGCGGTGATGACCGATCCGAACCATGGTTCGGGCACTGACCGGGTTTGGGAGGTTGCCCGTCAGCGGACGGGTTGGGAGGAGGAAGCCGTCGTCATCAACGTGCAGGGCGACGAACCCCTGATCGCGCCGGAGATCATTGCGCAATTGGCGGCGGTGGTGCCGGTGGCCGGCGATGCGGGGATGGCAACGCTGTGCGAGCCCATCGCCAGCCAGGACGACCTTGTCGACCCCAATGTGGTCAAGGTGGTGCGCGACACGGAGAACTTCGCGCTCTATTTCTCGCGCTCGCCGGTGCCCCACGCCCGCGACGGCTACCCGGCCGCAACGGCCGGGCTTTGGCGGCGGCACATAGGCATCTACGGCTACCGGGTTCGGGCGCTGCGCCGATTCGTGTCCTTGCCGTCGAGCGCCTTGGAGGACGCTGAGCGGTTGGAGCAGCTGCGCGCCCTGGAGCACGGCATGCCGATCCTGGCGATCGACGCCTGCCGCCCGTCACCGGGGAGCGTCGATACGCCTGCTGACTTGGAGCGGGTGCGCCAGATGGTGTCGCGGGCTACTTCGCCGACATCCTGATGCCGGCGTCCAGCCGAATGGTCTCGCCGTTCAAGTAGGGGTTTTCGATGATTTGGCGGGCGAGCAGGGCGTACTCCGGTGCGTTGCCGAGACGTTTCGGGAACTGAACCATCTCGATGAGCGGATCCCGCACCCGGTCTGGTGCCCCGGCCATCATCGGCGTCTCGAAAATGCCCGGCGCGATGGTGCACACGCGAATGCCGGAGCGGGACAGATCCCGGGCGATGGGCAGCGTCATGCCGGCCACGCCCGCCTTGCTGGCCGAGTAGCCGGCTTGGCCGATCTGGCCATCGAAGGCGGCGACCGAAGCGGTGTTGATGACCACGCCGCGCTCGCCGTCCTCGTCTTCCGGATCGTTTTTCTGCATCTCCCAAGCACATAGGCGCAACGTGTTGAACGTGCCGACCAAATTGACCTGCACGATGCCGTTAAAGTACTTGAGCGGCATGGGCTCCTCGCGGCCGAGCGTTCTGGCCGCCGCCCCGATGCCCGCGCAGTTGACGTTGATGTGGATGGCGCCGAAATCGGCCATCACCGCCGCCACCGCCGCCTGGACCGAGTCCTCGTCGGCCACGTTGACTGCGTAGGCACGGGTGCCGGCGCCCAAGGCTTCGGCGGTTTGCGCGCCGAGTTTTTCATTGAGATCAAAAATGGCGATTTTCGCGCCCTGCTCGATCAGGGCTTCGGCGGTTGCCCGCCCGAGGCCGGAAGCGCCGCCGGTGATGACGGCAATCTTGTCTTTCGGATTCATGGATTTTCCTGTTGCTGGCCGATTGGCCCATTGTCCCATAGGTTCCCTAGTTCTAGTATGGCGGGCCTGATGGCGTCCGCATCACAGCTCTTTTCGCCCGGGCCTGTGCCCAACACCCTCGGGGTGCCCTGCGTCGCTGATCGACTGTGCGTGGCGCGTTCCGAGGCTCGGATGATCGAGGCGTTGCGTGAGGGTGGTGACCGGACCGTGGTGCTCGGCCAAGGCAGCAACGTGGTTTTGCCGGAGCGCTTGGAGCAACCGGTGGTGCTGGTTGGTTGGCGCGGTCTGTCGCTCGATGTTCAAAACGGGGAGGCGTTGCTGACCTGTGCGGCCGGGGAGAACTGGCATGGGGTGGTTCGCTACAGCCTTGGTCAGGGGTGGGCCGGACTGGAGAACTTGGCGCTGATTCCGGGCAGTGCCGGTGCCGCGCCGATTCAGAACATTGGCGCCTATGGCGTTGAACTGTCCGAGCGGGTGGCCGAAGTGAGGGTGTTTGACCGCGCCGAGAACCGGGTGCGCGCCCTGACTGCTGAGGCCTGTGGATTTGGCTACCGGGACAGCCGATTCAAGGCGGACCCAGCCCGCTACGCGGTGCTCTCCCTGACCTTGCGGCTGGCCCGTCGCTTGCCGATGCGCCTCGACTATCCCGACGTCGAGCTGGAGTTGCGGCGCCAGGGCGTCACTCAACCGAGGCCGCGGCAAGTAGCCGAAGCGGTCATTCGCGTTCGCCGGCGCAAACTGCCCGATCCGCGCCTATGGGGGAACGCGGGCAGCTTCTTCAAGAACCCAATTGTTGACCCCGGCCAAGCTGAGCGCCTTGCGCGAACTGCAAGCGGCCTAGTGGCCCATCCGGTAGCGGGCGGGGTGAAGCTGGCCGCGGCCCAACTGATCGACCGATGCGGATGGAAGGGGCGGCGAAGGGGCAGCGTCGGCGTTTGGCATCGGCAGCCGCTGGTGCTGATCAACTTCGGCACCGCAAGCGGGCCGGACTTCCTTGCGCTCGGCGAGGAAGTCCGGCGATCGGTGCGTGAACGCTTCGGCGTTGATCTTGAGCTGGAGCCGAACGCGATCGCTCTGCCCGGCTAGCCTGCGGCCTTTTGCGCTTGCTCTCGTTGTTGCCGGCGCATGACCCGAGGATCGTTCAATGCCCGGGATGGAGCGGGCGCTGGCGTCTCCTCATTTGAGGCCCTCTGTCTTGGGCGGCCGTCGCTTGCTGGCTCGGGGGCGGCCGCCTTGGCCGCAGGTGCCTCTGGCGAGGCGGGGCCAGGTGCCTCTTGCGAGGCGGGGCCAGGTGCCTCTTGCGAAGCGGGGCCAGGTGCCTCTTGCGAGGCGGGGCCAGGCGGCTCGGTTGGGGCGGGGC
>CAZRBP010000059.1:0-7898 GCA_964598305.1 uncultured Pseudomonadales bacterium
GGCGGCGCGCGGCGAGGTCCTGTTCCGCCTGGCGCGAAGCGCCCGCAGCCGGCGGCGCAGCACCCGGCGCACGCAGAGCACGCCGAGCCGAAGGTCGAGCCACGGGCCCATGCTGGCGATGTACTGGAGGTCGTAGCGGAGCTTGACGCGCGGATCCCGGTGACCCGCACCCCGCATCTGGGCCAGCCCCGCGATCCCCGGCCGCACCGCGAGCCGCAGCGAGAACCCCGGCGCCGTGCGCGCCGCCCGCTCCGCCAGCGCGGGACGCTCCGGGCGCGGCCCGACCAAGCTCATCTCGCCGCGCAGCACGTTCACCACCTGCGGCAGTTCGTCAAGGTGCCAGCGGCGCAGCACGCGCCCGACCCGCGTCACCCGCGGGTCGCGCCGCGCGGCCCAGACCGGGCCGGTGTCCCGCTCCGCGCCGTCCACCATGGTGCGGAACTTCCACAGCGTGAACGGCCGGCCGCCGCGTCCAAGCCGGACCTGGCGGTACAGCGCAGGCCCCCGGCTCTCGAGCCGGATGGCCAGCGGGATGGCCGTGCACAGCACCACCCAGAACGGCAGCAGCGCGAGCGCCGCCAGCGCTATCACACCCAGGTCGAATGGCCGCTTGTAGGACTCCCGCCGCATCATGCACAAATCATGACAGACGGAAAGATTGGTGCGCAAGAACCCGTCATTTGCCTCCCTGATCGTGCGCCCCATCCCGATTTCACACGCGTTTTCTAACTGCAACATGTCCTCTCTGTGGTCTATCATGTCTTGTGTATGAGTGATTGCCGAAAGGGACGGCGCGGGTGACCGTGCTCGTCACCGGTGCCGCCGGGTTCGTGGGTTTCCACGTGGCACGCCAGCTCGTCGCCCGCGGCGAGCGCGTGCTCGGCGTGGACAGCCTCGACGCGTCCTCCGACCCCGCGCTGAAGGCGGCGCGGCTCGCGCGCCTGCGGCGGTTGGCGGGGTTCTCGTTCCAGCGCGCCGACCTCGCCGAGCCCGGGGCGCTCGAGCGGGTGGCCCGGGGCGTCCGGATCGACCGGGTCGCGCACATCGCCGGCCACGCGGGATTGCGCGGGGCGGACCCCGAAGCGCTCGCACGGGACAATGTCGCCGCCACCGAGCGGGTGCTGGCGTTCTGCCGCGGGCGCGGTGTCGGCCACCTCGTGCACGCCAGCTCCAGCGCCGTGTACGGCGGACCCGGGGGCGTGGTGGCGCCGGCTTCCCCGTACGCGGCGAGCAAGCGCGATGCCGAGCGGCTCGTGCGGGACAGCGCCGCCGCTGGCGGGCCGCCGGCGACCTCGCTGCGCTACTTCACCCTCTACGGCCCCTGGTGCCGGCCCGACACCGCCGCCTGGACCTTCGCCGCGGCCATCCTCGCCGGACGGCCGGTGCGCCTGCACGGGCACGGGCGCATGCGCCGCAGCTTCACCTGGATCGGCGACGCGGCGGCGGCCACGCTCGACGCGCTGGACCGCCCGCCCGCCGCGGACGCCAACGGCGCCCGCTACGCCGTGGCCGACATCCGCCATCCCGAGGCGGTCGGGCTGGAGGCGTTCGTGTCGGTGCTGGAGCGTGCCCTCGGGCGGCGCGCGCGCCGGTTGCGGGTACCCGCGGCGGCGGGCGAGATCCTCTGCGACGCCGCCCCCGGCGAGCCGACCCGGCCGGGGTTCGCGGCGCCGACGGGCATCGAGGCGGGCCTGGCGCGGTTCGCCGGCTGGTATCTGCGCACCGGGCGCTGCCTGCTGCCGCCCACGACGCCACGCGCCTGTCCATTGCGCTGATTGCGCAGCCTGGCCAGGGCCGGGTCAGTCGGTGTGGACCGCCTGGAGTGCCCGTCCCAGGGCCGCATGCGCCTTGGCCGCCGGTCCGGCGAGCGCGCCCGCGTCGAGCGGCGCCGCCTCGAACAGGTCAGCCTCGACGTCGAAGAAGCGCCCGTCCGCGTACAGCTTGAAGCGCCGGTCGCGGATGTAGGTGACTTCCGGGGTGTTGGGGAACCGGGGCCGGAAGTCCGTGAACACCCACTCGCGGGCGCCCTCCCCCGCCCCGGTCAGCACCGGCACGAAGCTGCGGCCGTCGATGACCCGGTCGTCCGGCACGGGCGCCGCCGCCAGCTCGGCGAGCGACGGCAGGAAGTCCGTCAAGTCAACCAGCGCATCGGACACGCGCCCCGCCGCGACCGTGCCCGGCCAGGACGCGAGCAGCGGCACGCGCGTGCCGCTGGCGATCGGGCTGGGCTTTGCGCCCATCACGCGGGTGCCGTCGGCGAGTTCGCTCTCGATGCCCCGCGGCGTCCCGTTGTCGGCGGTCACCAGCACCAGCGTCCGCTCGCGGATTCCCAACGCGTCGAGGGTCTCCAGGATGCGCCCGACGATCCGGTCAGCGTAGGCGACCATGGCCGGGAAGTGCTTGGTGTCGCTGCCGGGGCCGTCGCCCGGCCAGCCCGGGCTGGCTGGGGTCGGCGCGAAGGGGAAGTGCGTCAGCACCATGGGGTAGTACACCAGGAACGGCTGCTCCGGCCGGTCGGCGACCTGCCGCTCGATGGCGTCCACGACGAAGCCGGCGAGCAGGTCCGGACCGTAGGCGCCGGCGTGGGTCTCGGCCTCGGCGCCGGTCGCGGTCAGCACCGGATCGGCGTAGCGGCTGCCCTTGGCGTCGAGGTGCCACAGCAGGTACTCGTCGAAGCCGGCCTCGGTGGGCGTCTGCCCCTGCCGCAGGCAGCACGAGCCTTCCGGGCGCCAGGACAACGCATGTCCCCAGAGCTGCCACTTGCCGGCCACGTAGGTGGCGTACCCCGCGTCCCTGAGCAGGTTCCCGAAGGTGACTTCGCCCCTGGGCAGCACGCCCCACTCCGTGTAGCTGCGGTGCGTGTAGCGCCCGGTCATGAGTTGCACGCGGGACGGCGCGCACAGCGGCGTGGCGTAGGCGTGGGTGAAACGCAGCCCGGAGGCGGCCAGCCGGTCGAGCGCGGGCGTCTCGTAGCTGACCCCGCCGTAGGCGCCCAGGGCCTCGTGGCCGAGGTCGTCCACCAGGAGCAGCACGACGTTCGGACGGTCCGCCGCCGCTTGGGCCACCGCACCGCCGAGGATGACCAACAACGCGCACCACAGGCGTCCGTGTCCGATCATGTCCGCACTCCTTCCACCCAGGGTCCGGCGCCGCAGCCGGCCTCCGCCGTGCGTCAAGCGGGGCGGTTGGCGGGCTGTTTCGGCCAAAAACCAGCTACACGTTTTTGTACGCACTACACATCGCTCCAAGCACTATATTAGAGCGACTTTGCACTGTTTTGGGCACCTTTTTGGGAATTCCCGCCATCTAGAGTGTCCAATACCGCAGGAGTGGCGCATGTCGAAGACACGATTCGCTCCACAACAGCACGAAAAGGCCGCGGTTGGTGCCAAGCGCTGGTGGTGGATGGCGGCTGCCATCGCGCATTTGGCGGCGCTGTTGGCGGCGCTTCCGGCGGCGGCGGAGTTGCCGCTGCCGCCCTTGCTCAAGCGCGACGTCCACCTGATCGACCGCGGCAAGCACACGCGGCCCGCGATTCCGGCGCTGCGCGTCACCAACGACGGCCGGGTCGGCGTTGACCCCACCTCCGGGGGGCAGATCGAGTTCACGCTGCTCAAGCCGGAGGCCCTCGACGCGCCGTTCGACCGCAGCCGTCCCGGCTACGGCGTCATCGGCGGCGACGGGGTGGCGCCCTTCAACGTGGACCGCAAGCTGTTCCACAACGCGGACAAGGGTTTCGGGCAGCACACCCTGTGCGACGCCACCTCGAAGACCGCGACCGACTACGTGGGGGAACTCGACGACGACGGCCGGCCGGTGCCCTACGGCACCGCGAACCCCTACCGGTGCCCGGGCGACCCGGCGGCGGACTGCTACGACCTCACGATGATCGCCACCCAGATGCCCGGACTGCGCAATGTCCACGAGAGCCGGCTCTGGGGGACGCGGTTCACGGTGAAGGTGCGCTCGCCGAAGACCCGCTGGGCGCGGATCGAGAGCGTGGAGGTCGGCACGCCGGTGGCGGGCCCGAGCCACGAGATCATCGCCTGGCTCAATCCGCAGGCCACCGCCGACGGCCGGCTGCTGATCGGCCGGGCCTACCAGCGCAACGTCTTCTACTCGGTCGCGGGCGAGGACGAACCGGCCTGCGACGTGACGACGTGGACGGAGCGGCACGAGGTCAGCCACGCCCACCACGATCCCGGCATGTACGTCGGCGGCGCCGTCGGCGACCCGTCCCAGGCGCGCTACGGCATCGCGCGCTACCCCATGCGCGACGGCGTCGGCAATCTGGTGCGCGACCACGGACTGGCCCGGTTCTCCTATCCGTGGATCGACAAGGCGGGCGACAACATGTTCTTCACCTCGATCGACGCCACCTTGCTCTACAACCGGGATCCGGCGGGGTACTCGGTGGGGGACGGGACCTGGGAGTCGCGCTACCCGTGGTCGTGCCACAGGTACTGCGGCGTTCATTTCGGGGAGACGCTAGAGGAGGAGGACCTGCAGCCGCGGCGCGGGGTGGGCGTGTTCGGCGCGTGGACGCGGGGCAGGACGCTGCTGGTGGACAACCTCAACAACCACCTCGACTACGGCCTGGGGCACGGTGACTACCACGAAATGCGGCTGACCCTGTACCGGGGCGGCGGCCCCGACGCATCGGTGCGCACCGGCGCCGCGGCCGGGCCCGACGGCGACCCGCCGCGCTACGGCGGGCTGCCGCTGGCGGCGGCCGGCCCCTTCGTCTATCTCATCGACTCGGTGGAGAACCTGTTCAACCACGTGCCGGCCATGGTGCCGAGCACGATCCGGGACGTGGTGTGGTACGTGAACCAGCCAAAGGGCACGGACAAGGTGGTGTTCGACGAGTGGGTGAACCCGGACACGGTGATCCACGCGGAGTGGATCGCGGCGCTGGTGCGCAGCGACCACTCGGTGCCCAAGGAGAACCGGCCGCACCACCACTCGCACTACCGGGACGGCTTCGTGACCGTCACCAAGGACGGCTCGCGGCTCGGGACCGGATTCGGCGAGGACATCTGGTTCCAGAACGGCGCCACCGGCGGCCGGGGCTGGCAGGTGCCGGGGTACGGGCTGGCGCAGCAAGGCGGCGTGGGCGGCGAGGGCATCCGCGTGGAGCCGGTGGCCGTGGGCGGCATCCACGGCCGCGGGCTGTGGCTGTTCGGGCACAACAACGTGACCTTCGCGATGCCGGCCCAGAACGACGGGCGCGAGGTGGACGACTTCTCCTGGTACGCGGGGCTGTTCATCGACGCGGCGCTGCCGGCGAAGGACGTGCAGCGCCGCCTGCTGACCTTCCCGGACGGCTCCTCGGTGCGCCTGCGCGGTCCGGCCGTGGAGCTGGTCCCGGACGGCAGCGACACGCCGGTGGCGACGTTCGCGCTGCCCGGCGGGGACGCGCGGCAGTGGCGCCACCTGGGCTTTCGCATCCGCGACGGCGGGGCGGCGGTGGAGTTCCTGCTCGACGGGTTCAAGCTGGACTCCTGGTCGGCCGGGGCGGACGCCACCCGGCTGTTCCGCATGGTGGAGGGCGACTTCATCCTCGGGCGGCCGCTCGACGCGCAGGCGCCGGGTCAGAGCGCGAACCCCGGCTACGAGGGCTGGACCGACAGCCTGCTGGTGGTGGCCCAGGAAACGGGGCCGGAGCTGGCCTGCAACTACGCCAACGGCACCCTGGTCGGGCTGGCCTCGAGCGGCGGACCGGCGGCGCTGCAGGCGCAGGCGGCGCGCTATCCCGCGTCGAGCCACGCGGAGCTCTCCACGCTGCTGGAGGCCCACGGCAGGACCTCGCACGTGCGCTACGCGTGCCTGCACGACTACGCCAGCGACCTCGACCCGGACACCCGCCACCTGCCGCCCGGCACCGTCTCCGTGCGCGAGGACCTCAACTACCCCGAGGGTCCGATGACCTCCGACACGGGCTACCTGCCGGACTCGACGGACAACGCCTTCTGCCTGTCCTGCCACTACGACGGCACCGGGCCGGACGCGCCCGGCGGGCACAACCCACTGGACATCGCGTCGCTGGCCCGGGGCACGGTGCTCTCGCCGTATGACGAGCGGCGCCGGGCCGGCGCGGGGCCGCGCCTGATCCACGGCAACATCCCGGCGAGCCACTTCGGCGTGGGCGAGCCCCCTGCCGACACGTCGGCGACCACGTTCGGCTCCACCACCGACCAGTGGGCGCTGAAGGCGGACCTGACCCCGGTCGATCCCGACGGCGACGACGACTTTGACGGCATCCGCAACTTCGACGACGCCTTCCCGGCGGACGCCTCCCGAGTGCGGGACGTGGACGCCGACCGGATCGCCGACCTCGACGATGCCGACCTGGACGGCGACGGCGTGGCCAACGACGCGGACGCCTTCCCGGACGATCCCCGCGAGTGGGCGGACACCGACGGCGACGGCGAGGGGGACAACGCGGATGTGGACGCGGACGGCGACGGCACCATGGATCCCATCCTGGCGACCTTCGACCAGCCGGACCTGCGGTTCACGGAGCGCCGGCCCCTGGACGCCGAGTGGGAGCTGATCGATCCGGAGCAGGCCGGCGACGGCGACCACTTCGGCGGCGGCTACATCATCAAGCGTGAATGGAGGAACGGCGATCCGGAGTCGGGCATCCGCCACCCTCTGCTGCAGGGCGGGTTCCGCGCCGCGGTGGAGTTCAGGCAGGTGGCGTCGGGCCTGTACGACGCGACGACCGAGTGGCGGTTCGTGGACGCGGACAGCGCCCTGCACGTCCAGTTGCGCGCCGGGTTCGCCCCGGTCCGGTGGTACCCAGGATTCACCTACGGCAAGGCGCACGTCATCCTGACCGCCGGGGTCAGGCCACCGGGTTCGACGGAGTTCCGGACGTTCGGCAGACGCGTGTTGTACACCAAGCCCGAGTCACGCAGAGATGGCGGCACGGTCCGCAACGAGGTCGAGTCCCTGACCCGGAAGCGGTGGGTGGTCGAGGTGGACTGGGCGCCATCGGCGGACGGCGGGCCGGGCAGCGGCCAGTGGACGGTGCGCGCGGGCGTCGGCGGCCAGGAGCCGAGCCTGCTGGGGACGACCTCCGTCCTCACGGATGCCGCGGCGGACGGCCAGCGCACGATGGAGTTCGCCGTCGGCGGCAGCGGGACGAAGCACATCTGGATCGACCGCCTGACCCTCGAGCCGACGGTGGCGCTGGCGCCGGAAAGTCCCGAGGATCCGGCGGCGGACGGCGAGGCCTGCTTCTACGACCTCGCGAACTGGGGCGCGGAGTCCTTCCGGGACTGCTCCGAAGCCGCCCGCAAGGACTTCGCCGGCGACCGCAACAATCGCGTCTCGGCGGTGTCGGTGGGCGCCGGCGCGCACGTGCTGCTCTACGCGGACCCGGGCCACGCCGGCGCGTCGATGTGCATCGGCCCGGACACCGACGTCAACACGCTCGGCAGGCTGGACAACGCCGCGTCGTCGTTCGAGGTGGCCGCGGGCGACTGCCCGGCGCTGGTGCCGGACGGCCCGGCCGCCGGCCAAGCGTGCTTCTACGACCGGGCGGACTGGAGTGGCCAGTCGTTCCGGGTGTGCTCCGGGGTGCAGCGCAACGAGTTTAACGCCAACCACGACGACCGCGTCTCGGCGGTGTCGGTGGGCGCCGATGTGCACGTCCGGCTCCACGCGGACGCCGGGCAGAGCGGCGCGTCAATGTGCATCGGGCCGGAAACGGACGTCAGCGCACTCGGCGAACTCGACAACGCGGCCTCGTCCTTCGAGGTGGCGGCCGGAGACTGCCCGAATCCGTGGCCGCCGGTGGCGACGGACGGTCCGGCGAACCCGGCGGCGGACGGCCAGGCCTGCTTCTACGACCGGGCGGACTGGAGCGAATCGTCGTTCCGCGCCTGCAT
>CAZRBP010000059.1:7998-20599 GCA_964598305.1 uncultured Pseudomonadales bacterium
AGGCCTGCTTCTACGACCGGGCGGACTGGAGCGAATCGTCGTTCCGCGCCTGCATTGGCGTCTCGCGCCACGACTTCAACGGCGGCCACGACAACCGCGTCTCGGCGGTGTCGGTGGGGGCCGGCGTGCACGTGCTGCTCTACGCGGACCCGGCCCAGACGGGGGCGTCGATGTGCATCGGGCCGGACACGGACCTCGACGCGCTGGAGGCGCTCGACGATGCCGCTTCCTCGTTCGAGGTGGCCGACGGCGACTGTCCCGCGGCGCCGCCGCCCGCGGCCGACGGCCCGGCGAACCCGGCGGGGAACGGCGAGGCGTGCTTCTACGACCGGGCGGACTGGAGCGAATCGTCGTTCCGCGCCTGCATCGGCACCTCGCGCCACAACTTCAACGACTCCCACGACGACCTGGTGTCGGCGGTGTCGGTGGGCGCCGGCGTGCACGTGCTGCTCTACGCGGATGCCGGGCAGTCCGGGGCGTCGATGTGCATCGGCCCGGACACCGACCTGGACGCGCTCGGCGACCTCGACAACGCCGCGTCCTCGTTCGAGGTGGCCGACGGCGACTGTCCCGCCGAGCCGCCGCCCCCGTCCGCCGGTCCGGCCAACCCGGCGGCGGACGGCAAAGCGTGCTTCTACGACCAGGCGGACTGGAGCGAGGCGTCGTTCCGGGCCTGCATCGGCGCCTCGCGCCACAACTTCAACGACTCCCACGCAAACCGCGTCTCGGCGGTGTCGGTGGGCGCGGGCGTGCACGCGGCGCTGTACGCGCATCGCGACCAGTCCGGGCCATCGAAGTGCATCGGGCCGGACACCGACGACAACGACCTCGGCCCACTCGACAATGCGACGTCGTCGTTCGAGGTGGTCGAGGGCGCATGCCCCTAGGGTTCGCGCCGCGGCAGCGGGGTTGCGTCGCGCAAGGATGCGCCGCGCAGGGATTTGCAGACGACGTTGGCATGTTGTAGGTTCGCGAACCATCGCATTCAGGCGTTGTGCGGCTTATCAAAAAAAGTCCAGACAGCCAAGCCTCCGAAGCGGCCGCAAAGGCGCATGAGGCTTCTTCTGCGGAGTCTGCCTTCAGGGCCTTCCCGTGGCTGTTGCGGCAGAAGATCGCCATCCCCGACCCGGTGAAGGGTTACTGCCACCGCCCGGAGCTCGTTGCGCGGGCGATGCCCACGCAGCGTCGGCTGACCGTGCTGCAGGCGCCCGGCGGCTTCGGCAAGACCACCCTGCTCGCGGAATGCTGCCGCAGCCTGCGCGGCGACGGCGTGGCCGTTGCTTGGCTATCGATCGAAGGACAGGATCAAGCTCTGGTGCTCGGCACCTACCTGGCCATGGCCTGTGCCAGTGCGGGCGTGAATCTCAGCGCATCAGCCGGGGGGGAAGCGGCGGAAGGGGAGGACGGCCGATTCGGCGTTGTGACGCACGCCATCGAGTCGTTTGGCAAGCCGGTGGTCATGGCCTTCGATGAAGTGGAGCAGCTCGACTCACCGGCCTTCGCCGCGTTCATTGGGTTTCTGATCCAATCCGGGCCGCCCAACCTGCATGTCGCGGTGACTGGCCGTGAAATCCCCGACGGCCTCAATGTGGCCAGCACCCAGCTGGAGGGCCGTGCGGAAGTGCTCGGGGCGGAGGACCTGCGGTTTTCCGCCTCGGAGACCGCCCGGCTGTTCGGCCTGCGCCTGTCGCGCCGGGCGCTTGCGGAGGAGATCGACCGCTCGGCCGGATGGCCCTTCGCGCTGCGCATTTCCCTGTTCAGTTTCGAGCAGCGGGCGGAAACCAGCGGGGACGTCGGGTCGGGCACCGCTGGGAACTGGATCGAATCCCGTTTGTTCGCCGATCTGGACCGCGATGACCGGGACTTCATTCTGGACCTGGGGCTCTTCGATTGGATTGACGCCGGGTTGCTGGACGAGGTCCTGCAGCGGGCCGACTGGACGTCGCGCCTCGAATCCATCCGGTCGCTGGCGGGTCTGATCGAGCAGGTCGGCGATGGGGAGGCCGAGGTCTGGCGGCTGCATCCGCTGCTGCGGGAGCACTGCGCCAAGCGCCGGGTTCGAGAGGATGCGGAGCGCGCCCACGCCATCCACCGGCGCCTCGCCGAAGCGTTGGCCATGCGCCAGGAAATCGTGCTCGCCATGCGCCACGCCGTTGCGGGCGGGGACCCGTTTCTGGCCGGCCGCATCCTGGAGCAGGCGGGCGGCGTTCGCCTGTGGATCCGCCAAGGCGTGGCGCAGTTTCAAGCCGCGCTCCAGCTGTTGAGCCAGGAAGTCATCTCGAAGTCGCCGAGGTTGATGCTCGCGCAAAGCGCCGCCATGGCGCTGTCGGGCCGCTCCCATGAGGCCCGGGCGATCCGCCGCGAATGCGCCGAACGGATTGAGGGCGCCAGCGACATCGATGTCGAGTACCTCGCGGACGAGTGCCTCGTGCGCGGTGGCTTGGTGTTGTACACCGGCGAGCCGCTGGGCGGCGATTCCGTGCGCGCCCTGATTCACGACATGGCGCAGTTGGAAGGGTCGCAGCACCTGGATTCCCTCACCCGTGGCTACTTGGAGTACGCCTTCTCCGTGCAGCACTTCCTGCAGGGGGAGTTCGACGCGGTTGTCGAGCGGCTGTCGGTGGCGAGCGACTACTTCGGAGAGAGCAACTACCTCATTGTGTTCGGGGAGCACATGCGCGGCCAGATCGAGTTCCTGAAGGGCCGCACGGAGAGCGCCGAAGCGCATTTCCTAAGAAGCCAACGGATCGCCAAAAAGCACCATGCGCTCGATCCGGTGGCCAGAATAAGCGGCAAAACCGTCATAAAGGAACTGGCGCTGGAACGCAATCCCGCCCCAGGCGCCGAACCCCGGGGCCTGCGCCAAACCTTGCTGGGTGTGGGCGTGCCGTTTTCGTTCTTTGCCACCGGCGTCAACGTCTTGATCGACACCCTGCTGCAATCCGGGTGCGTTGACCGGGCCTTGGCAGTGGCGGATGAGGTGCTTGGCCATGTGCGCCGGGGCGGGATGACCGCCTTTGTGCGGTTGGTGGCCGCCTTGCGGGTGTCGCTGCTCGTGCGCGCGGGGCGGGCCGAGGAGGCCGGCCGCGCCTATCAGCGGGAGGCGCTGCCGACGGATCCGGCCGGCTGCGTGGACATGACGGCCCAGAGCTGGCGGGAATCGGTGGCCGTGTCGGAAGCGCGGGCGCGCCTGCTGATCGCGCAGGCCCGGTTTGACGAGGCTCGATCCCTGCTCGGCGCATGGCGCTCGGTTGCCGCGCAGCGCGGCTGGCCCAGGATGGAACTGCGCGTGCTGGCCCTGTTGATCACGGCGGAGAGCCAAGCCGGCGAGACCGAGGCGAGCCTGCGCCCGGTGGGCGATTACCTGAAGCGCTTCGCCGAATCCCCCTTCGCCTGGCCGTTGGTGCGGGACCGGGCCGCCTGCGCGGGGCCGCTCAGGGAGTACCTGGCATTGCATCCCGAGTCCCCCCACCGCCCAGCCGCCCACTCGCTGCTGGAGGCGATGCGCCGCATGGAAAATGACCTGGACTTGACGCTCAACGAGCGGGAGCGGGAGGTGCTTTCCCTGTTGCCGGGCCGTCAGGTCAAGCAGGTCGCGGCCGCTGTCGGGCTCACCGTCCACGGCGTACGCTTTCACCTGCGCAAGCTCTTCACCAAGCTGGATGTGTCCAATCGAACCGATCTGCTGCGACGGGCTGCGGATCTGGGGTTGATCGAGCGCGACGCCTGATCCCGGCCGCCGGCATGGCGACAAAAACCGACTGCACGTCAAACTTCCGCACTACACGCCGAACACTTATATAGTGCCCCTGCCATCGGCCGCATTGTGGCCGATGGTGGAGATTCAGATAGGGATTGCGCGATGTCAATCGCAAGTTCACAGCGGATCAGTCGAAGGACAGTGGCGCAAACCTGCGCCGCTGTGCGTTGCTGCCTTCCTCCTCCCCGCCACACCCGGCGCTGGCAGATCGGCTGATCCGCTTCTTTTCCACCCGCCAACCGGCAGCGGGCCACATCAGGGTGCGGGCCGTCCCGTCGTCAGCCGCCGTCAAGCCACCGGGTTCGCGGCAGTCGGTGTCGATGACGATCCAATCGTCCTCGCCGCCGCAGCCCTCGGTGGAGATGGTGCCGAACGGGTGCTAAGGTTCCTGATCCCAATCTGGTGAGGAGCAGCGCCGATGCCCGAACCCAATACCAATCAGCCAGGACGTCCCGTCAGGCGCGCCTTCGTACAGTTTGTTGCCGTCGGCTGCCTGGTGGGGGCTGTCCTGACACCCTGCGTGCTGGGTCAATTTACGGCAGCCTACGGCGTTCCGTCGATTCTGACGGCGCCCGGCGTTTTGCTTACTCTGCCGCTACACAACGCCGTTCCCGGCGGCGGTTGGGGTGTCTTGGCCCTCATGGCTTCGGCGAACGGGCTCGTGTACGGACTCGTTTTCGGGCTCATGGCGGGCCTGTTCGTCCGCATCCGAGACCGCCGCCCACCGCCCGCTTGAAGGATGCGTTGAACCCGGTGGGGGCGGCGCAGCACGAAGTTCCGTTTGCCGCCCCGATCACCATGTCGCCGGCTGAACGCCATCGGGCGCTCATCGCCTCGGGGCAATTGACGGAGGATCCGTTGCAGCGCCAAGCGGTGGAACTGCTCGACGATCTGCACCAACGGCTCGGGCGGCAACGGCGGCGCTCGTTCATCAAGCGCTGGCTGGCACGTCCTGAAGCCGAATCCGGCCTGTACCTGTGGGGCGGCGTCGGCCGGGGCAAGACGCTGCTGATGGATCTGTTCCACGAGACGCTGCCCCAGCGCGGCAAGCTCCGGATGCACTTTCACCGCTTCATGCAACGGGTTCACAACGAACTCAACCACCGCGCCGGCAGCGCCAACCCGCTGCAGGGCTTCGCCGACGATTTCGCCAAGCACACCCGCATCCTCTGCTTCGACGAGTTCTTCGTGGCCGACATCGGCGATGCGATGATTCTCGGCGAGCTGATGCAGGCGCTTTTTCAACGGGGGCTGACCCTGGTGGCCACCTCGAACGTCCCCCCCGACCGGCTCTACGAAAACGGCCTGCAGCGGCGACGCTTCCTGCCCGCCATCGAGGCCTTGAAGCGCCATACGCTCATCCACCATCTGGATGGCGAAACGGACTACCGCCTGCGGGTACTGGAGCGGGCGGAAATCTATCATGCGCCCTTGGGTGACGCCGCCGAAGCCTCCTTGAGCGCCAGCTTTGCCGATCTGACCCAGGAGCCTGGGCAGCGCGATGCGCCATTGGAAGTGGAGAACCGCGTCATCCATGCCCGCCAACTGGCCCCGGACGTGGCTTGGTTCGAGTTCAGTGAACTGTGCGAAGGCCCGCGCAGCCAAAACGACTACATCGAACTCGCCCGTTGCTTCCAGACGGTGCTGGTCTCCAACGTAAAGCGGTTCACGCCAGTCAATGAGGACGCCGCCCGCCGCTTCATCAGCTTGGTTGATGAGTTCTACGACCGCAACGTCAAGCTGATCCTATCCGCCGAAGCGCGGGTCACAGACCTCTACGCAGGCGAGCGGCACCGTTTCGAGTTTGAACGCACCCGCAGCCGGCTGCTGGAAATGCAGTCGCGCGCCTATCTGGCCCGCTCGCACAGAGGCGGTTAGGCTTCAGCGCCCTCCACTTGCTTCTGGCCGGAAACGAACCGCACCCAGGCGTCGATCACCCGGTCAAGGTCGCCGCCGTAGCGGGCATCCGCCGCCACGCTCTGGAACTGGCTGCGGTAGGTGAGGCCGATGTTGACGCCGGCAATGACGATGTTGCCGATGTGCCAATCCCCGTCGGCGTTCTGGATCATCGCGTAGAGCACCTGATAGACGTCACCGCCTTGGTGAATCTCCATCTTGACGTTGCGCCGCCGCGGGTGGCGCGGCGGGCCGTCCGGGGGGACCACGATGACCTCGCCCTCGGTGAAGTCGGTCAGCGTGAGCGAATAAGTGCGCACCAAGCCCCATTTGAAGGTCTCGGCGAAGCGCTGCCGCTGCGCCGGGGTGGCCGCCTTGTAGTGGGCCGACATGACGCGGCGGGCAAAGCCCTCGAAATCGACCACCGGCGCCAACAGCGCTTCCACCGCGGTGAAAAAACGCTCCGGGTCCGAGTCAGCGTAGCCGCGGCCCTCCTCGATGAGCTGCAGCAGGTCGTTTGAGGTGTCGGCGATCAACTGATGGGGGGCGGAATCGAACTGCGCCGCCCGGGCCAAGCCGGCGGCGAGCGCCAGCGCGCCGAAGCAAATCGCGAACCCTGCCAGCCGAGTAAGATGAGCCCTCATGGTGTTGAAGGTTACACGTTTGGGCCTGCCTTTGCCGACTTCTGCTTGCCCTCGATGGGATTCCCGGTTTAGTTCGAGGGCAAGATGCCCTCGCTCCGTAGAGTGAGTGCTTGCCCTCGATGGGATTCCCCGGTTTAGATCGAGGGCAAGATGCCCTCGCTACGTATAGTGAGAATTGCTGACTATTGGGCGAACACCGACTAAAGTTGAGCCTTACCAAACTCGTGCAGGGCCTGCCGAATCGCCATGTGGTTGCCGTTGCTTGCGCTGATCGCCGGTTTCGCCGCGCTCATCTGGAGCGCCGACAAGTTTCTATCCGGCGCGGGCGCCACGGCCACCAATCTGGGCGTCTCCAAGATGGTCATCGGGCTGACCATCGTTTCAGTCGGCACCTCCGCACCGGAAATCCTAGTGGCCATGGTGGCCTCCATTCAGGGCAATCCGCTGCTGGCGGTGGGCAATGCGATCGGCTCCAACATCGCCAACATCGGCTTGGTGCTGGGCGTCACGGCCATCGTCGCGCCGCTGCCGTTTTCCAAGCGGGTGCAGCGTTCGGAGCTGCCTTGGCTGCTGGGCGCCACCCTGCTCGCCCTGCTGCTGATGTTCGATCGGGAGCTGGATCCGCTGGATGGCCTCATGCTGCTCGCCGGCCTGGGGCTGATTCTCTATCTGCTGATGTTCGGCACATCCTCCAGCCAGCCGGACTTTGCGGAGAGCATTCAGGAGGAGCTCGATGAACTGCCGCAGATGCGGACCCTGCACGGCATCGCTTGGCTGCTGGGCGGCTTGGCGCTGTTGGTGGTCAGTGCGGAGTTGCTGGTGTGGGCCGCCCACGACATCGCCGTGCGCCTTGGCGTGAGCGACCTCATCATCGGCCTGACCATCGTCGCCATCGGCACCAGCCTGCCGGAGTTGGCCGCCAGCGTGGGGGCCGCCATCAAGGGCCACACCGACATCGCCATCGGCAACGTGGTCGGCTCCAACATCCTCAACATATTGGCGGTGCTGGCGGTTCCGAGCCTGATGGCCACCACCCACATCGAGACGGCGGCGTTCTGGCGCGATGGCGGCACCATGCTGGCGCTGACGGTGCTGTTGGCGCTGTTCGCCTATGCGGTGAACTCCCGATCAGTCATCACCCGCTTTGAAGGCGCGGTGATGTTGTTGTGCTGGGTGGGCTACAACACGCTGCTGGTCCGCCATGCGGTGGCTTAACGAACCGCCGATCAAGCTGGTCGCCTTCGACGTGGACGGGGTCCTCACCGACGGGCGAATCCACTATCTTTCCAACGGCGCGGCAATGCTGTCCTTTCACGTCCACGACGGCGCCGCCATCAAGCGGCTGCTGCGCAACGGCATCGAGGTGGCGCTGATCACTGGGCGTGGGTCGCCGATGGTCACCGAGCGCGCTCGGGAGCTGGGCATTCGGCACGTCTTTCAACGGGTGGAGGACAAGCTGGAAGCGCTCCAGGGGCTCGCGGCTGAGCTCAGCCTCCGGGCTGAGGAGTGCGCCTACGCCGGCGACGACTGGCCCGATCTGGAAGTCCTTGGCTGGGTGGGGCTGCCCATCGCCCCCGCCGACGCCCAACCTGAAGCGCGCGCCGCCGCCGAGATCGTCACCGATTCCGCCGGCGGGCGGGGCGTCGCCGCTGAAGTCTGCCGTCTGCTGCTCGAACCGCGCGAACCATGAGGCAGTTGGCCGCCGGCGTTCTGCTCGCAGTCGGCCTGTTGCTGTTGGCCTTCTACCTAGCGCCTTGGCGCGGCGCCGTAGCCCCCGAAGCGCCACCTCCGGAGCTTGCGGGGGAACCGGACATCTACATGGAAAGCGCCGTCATCAGCCAGTTCCAGGACGACGGCACCCTGCAATACCGTTTGGCGGCGCAGCAGGTGCGCTCTTTCGACGCCGACGGACGCACCCAACTCGTCGGCCCGGACTTCAGCCTGTACAGCCCCACGGCGCCGCCGTGGCGGGTCAGCGCCCGCCGAGGGGATCTCTACGGCTTGGGCGAGGGTGTCGATGGGCGCGACGGGGTGCTGGTGCTGAGCGGCGACGTGGTGCTGCACCAAACCGATCCTGAACGCGGGTTCACCACGGTGCGCACCACCGAACTGACCGTCCACCCGGAGCCGCGATACGCCGAAACCAACCGGGATGTTATGATCGAAACCGAGGCGGGCCGCACGTTCGCCCAAGGGCTGAAAGCGGATTTGGAGCGCAGGATTCTCAACTTTCAAGCGGATGCCGATGGACCGGTCCACACCACCTATCACAAAGTCGCTAGAGGCCCGCCACCTGCGCAAGGCGTACCGCAAAAAGATCGCGGTCGATGACGTGAGCCTGGCGGTCTCAAGCGGCGAGATCGTCGGCCTGCTCGGCCCCAACGGCGCGGGCAAAACCACTTGCTTCTACATGATCGTCGGCCTGCTGCAGGCCGATGAGGGCGAGGTGGCGCTCGATGGCCGGCCGCTCACCAAGGCGCCCATGCACGTTCGCGCCCGGGCGGGCATCGGCTACCTGCCCCAAGAGGCCAGCGTGTTCCGCAAGCTCTCCACCGAGGACAACCTCAAGGCCATTCTGGAACTGCGCCGCGACCTCGGCAAGGCGGAACAAAAGGAGCGGGTCGAGCAACTGCTGGCCGAGTTCCGCTTGGGTGGGGTGCGCAAGTCCTTGAGCGAACGCCTGTCGGGCGGCGAACGGCGGCGATTGGAGATTGCCCGGGCCTTGGCCAGCGAGCCGCGCTTCATGCTGCTTGATGAGCCCTTTGCGGGTGTGGATCCCATTTCCGTCGCCGACATCAAGAACGAAATCCGCGACCTCGCCGCCCGCGACATCGGCATCCTCATCACCGATCACAACGTTCGCGACACCCTCGACATCTGTGATCGGGCCTACATCGTCAACGAAGGCCAGCTGATCGCGGAAGGCGACGCCGAAGCCATACTCGGCCACGAGACGGTGCGCGACGTCTACCTCGGCGAGAGCTTCCGGCTTTGATGCCCGCGCCCCAATGAAGCAGTCGCTGACACTGCGCCTCGGGCAGCAGCAAGTCATTACACCGCAGCTCAGCCAAGCCATTCGCATGCTGCAGCTATCCACCCAGGAGTTGGATCTGGAGGTTCAGGAGGCCCTTGAGTCCAACCCCATGCTGGAACGCGACGAAGCCGCGCCAGAAGCCGAGGCGTCGGAAACCGAGGGGCAGGAGGCCGCAGAGGAAGGAAGCGAAGCCGCCTCGGAAGCACCGGAACTCGATCTGGAGGGCAGTGACGCCATTCCCGATGACCTGCCCATCGACACCCGCTGGGAGGACGTCTACGCCTCCCCGCCATCGTCAGCGCCCGCCACCGAAGACCGCGACCTGTTTGAGCGCGCCCACCCTGAAGACTCCCTCCAAGACCATCTACGCTGGCAGCTCAACTTGGCCGCCTTGCCGCCGCTTGAACACCTCATTGCCACCGTCATCATCGACGCAATCGACGACAGCGGCATGGTGGCCGCCAGCATGGCGGAGATCGCCAGCAGTTTCGATGGCCGATTCGACGTCTCCGAGGCCCAGGCCACCGACGTGCTGCGCCGCCTCCAGCACTTCGACCCGCCCGGCGTGGCGGCCCGTACCTTGGCCGAGGCGTTGAGCCTCCAGCTACAGCAACTCGACCCGGAAACCCCATGGCGCGAGGAGGCCATCGATTTGGTTGAAGCGCATCTGGACCTGCTGGCGGCAAAGGACTTTGCCGCGCTCAAGCGCCGAACGCAGTTCGGCGAACGGGAATTGGCGCAAATCGCAGCCCTCATCGGACAGCTCAACCCCCGTCCCGGCTCCGCCTACTCGGCGGAACCGACCCTGTACGTCGTTCCCGAAGTGGTGGTCAAGAAGGTCAACGGGCGCTGGCGGGTGGAATTGAACCCCGATGCCCTGCCCCGGCTGCGCATCAACCCTGGCTATGCGGGCTTGGTGAAGCGCGCCGACAACAGCCCGGACAACGTCTTTCTGCGCGACAATCTGACCGAGGCCCGCTGGTTCCTCAAATGCCTGCAAAGCCGCCACGACACCCTGCTCAAGGTGGCCACCAAGATCGTCGAAGTGCAGCAGGACTTCCTGACCTATGGCGAGGAGGCGATGAAGCCCTTGGTGCTGAACGACATCGCGGAGGCAGTGGACATGCACGAGTCCACCATCTCCCGGGTGACGAGCCGCAAGTACATGCACACCCCCCGCGGCCTGTTCGAACTCAAGTACTTCTTTTCCAGTCACGTCAGCACCAGCAGCGGCGGTGAAGTCTCCAGCACGGCCATTCGGGCGCTGATCCGAAAGCTCACCGCCGAGGAGGATCCCAGAAAACCGTTGAGCGACAACAAAATCGCGGCAATACTGGCAGACCAGAACATCAAGGTCGCCAGGCGCACCGTGGCCAAGTACCGGGAGTCGATATCCATTCCACCCTCAAACCTGCGCAAGCGCCTGGCGTGAAATGTACGAGACTGATAGCGAGGTAACCTATGCAGTTGAGCATCTCCGGACACCACATCGACGTCAGCGACGCCTTAAGGGACTACGTCACCGGCAAACTGAAGAAACTCGAACGGCACTACGACCACATCACCAATCTGCATGTGGTGCTGAGCGTCGAGAAGCTGGACCAAAAGGCGGAAGCCACCGCCCACGTGAGCGGCGCGGAGCTTTTCGCCGATGCCGTGGCCGACGACCTCTACGCCGCTATCGATAAGTTGCTTGACAAGCTGGATCGCCAAGTGATCAAGCACAAGGAGAAGGTCATCGAGCGGCATCACGGCCGCGGCTAGGGCTGGCTAGGACCATTCCGTGATCGAGCTGAATAGCCTTCTGCCTGCGGATTGCGTGCGTTCGGGCGTCACCGTCAACAGCCGCAAGGCGGTTCTCGAATGGGTCGCGGACCGCTTGGCGATGGCCCATCCGGGCATCTCTTCGCGCTCGTTGTTCAACGCCCTCATGGAGCGGGAGCGCTTGGGCAGCACCGGCCTCGGCGCGGGTGTTGCCGTTCCCCACTGCCGCTTGGACTGCCCGCGGCTGATGGGCGCGCTGCTCTCGCTCACCCGTCCGGTGAGCTTCGATGCCCCGGACGGCGAGCCCGTGGACCTGCTGTTCATATTGATTGCCCCAGAGGACGAGCCGAGCGCCCACCTGGAGGCGCTGGCCGCGGTGGCCCGGGTCTTCGGCGATCCCGCCGAGCGGGACCGGCTGCGCGATGCGGGTTCGGACGAAGCGCTCAAGCATCGATTCGTTGCGGCCGCGCAAAGGCTTGCGTCGCTGTCCGACGTAACGGAGCCTGCGCCATGAAGCTCATCATCATCAGCGGCCGATCCGGTTCCGGCAAGAGCACGGCGCTGCGTGCCCTGGAGGATGCCGGCTACCACTGCATCGATAACTTCCCCGTGGCCCTGCTGAGGTCGCTAATCAGCGAGGCAACCGTCGATCCCATGCTGCGCCAGCACGACCTGGCCATCGGCATCGACGCCCGCAGCGCGGGCATCGCCCAACTGCCGGAAATCCGGGCTGCGCTCGACCGCGATGAGCAGGTTCAATGCGAGATCATCTACTTGAACGCCTCCAGCCCCACGCTGGTCAAACGTTTCAGCGAAACCCGCCGACGACATCCATTGACCAACGGCGACACGGACCTGCGTCAAGCGATCGACGCCGAAAGCCGCCTGCTGAACGACATCGCCGCCTTGGCCGACTTGACCATCGACACCACCCAACTGGAGGGGCCCACCTTGGCGGGCCTCATCAAGGAGCGCATAGCCGACGAACGGCCGGCCGGCCTGAACCTCCTGTTTCGCTCCTTCGGCTTCAAGTTCGGCGTGCCGGTGGACGCGGATCTGGTCTTCGATGTCCGCTGCCTGCCCAACCCCTATTGGGTGGAGGCGCTGCGGCCGCTGACCGGTTTGGACCGTCCGGTTCAGGACTTTCTGGCCAAGGACGAAGTGGTGTGCAAGATGCAAAGCGACATCATCACCTTCCTCGACGCTTGGCTGCCCCGCTTCGAGGCCAACCGCCGCACCTACATGACCGTCGCGCTTGGCTGCACCGGCGGGCAACACCGCAGCGTCCACATGGCGGAGCAGCTCGGCGCCCATTTCGCGCAGCGCTACGCCAACGTTCTGGTCCGCCACCGGGAAGTCCGTTCAGCCCCCACGGCCGCCGGCACCGAGCAGGATTCGGCATGAAGCGAACGCAAGTCACCTTGACCAACCAGTTGGGATTGCACGCTCGGGCGGCGGCCAAGCTGGTGCATCTGGCCAAGACCTTCACCGGCGACATTCAAC
>CAZRBP010000060.1:0-2177 GCA_964598305.1 uncultured Pseudomonadales bacterium
CATCCCGTTCGCCTGCATCCCCCATCCCGCCGCCGCCTGGTGTTTCCAGCACTAGGACCGCGCCGGCGGGCACTAAGTCCTTGCCCTTGCCGGGCAGGTCCGGGCCGTCCTTCAAGTACACCCGTCCGGGCTGGCCCGGCCCGCCGCCGGCCCGGCCCCGGGCCGGGAAGCGGATGCGGTCGAACATCTTGGAGATGTGGAAGGGCGCGCCTTCGCGGTGGGCGATTTCTATGATCTGGCCGTGGCCGCCGCGGAATTTGCCGCTGCCTCCGGAGCCGGGGCGGTACTCCTTGCGCCAGATCACCAAGGGGGAGGTCGCCTCGTTGACTTCAGTGGGGGTAGTGCGCACCCCGCTCGGGAACGCGGTGGTCGACAAGCCGTCCTTGGTGGGCCGGGCGCCGGCGCCGCCGTTGAAGATGGGATTGATGACGAAGTCCTCGCCGGGGGAGTTGCCTCCTTGGGCGGCGCCGAGGAACACCGGATTCCAGATGCACGAGGCGCCTTCCGCCGGGGTCTGGCCGGGCAGTGCCTGCTCCAGGCAGCCGAGCACCACGTCGGGCAGCATTTGGCCGATGGCGTGGCGGGCGGAGACCGCCGCCGGTGGCAGGGCGTTGAGAATGCAGCCGGTTGGCGCGCTCACTTCGATGCAACGGAGGGATCCTGCGTTGTTGGGGATGTCGTTGCCGACGATGCAGCGTGCACCGAAGGAAGCGTAGGCCTGGGTATAGGGCAGGGGCACGTTGATGCCGAAGGGGGACAGGCCGGAGGTGCCTTCGAAATCGA
The DNA here is from genome assembly GCA_964598305.1 of uncultured Pseudomonadales bacterium. GTDB lineage: Bacteria > Pseudomonadota > Gammaproteobacteria > Pseudomonadales > Azotimanducaceae > Azophilus. The sequence continues at coordinate 784 of CAZRBP010000060.1, forward strand.
CGCGCATGGCCTCTCCGGCGATGGTCAGCGAAGCGCGCAAATCAACCGGCGCATCGTAGCCGTCCACCCGCATTTCATAGTGGTGGCGGCCGTCGGGGAGGGCGGCGATCTCCCGGCACATGGCCCGTTCGGAAATTTCAAGAATGGCACGGCCCGTACTGTCGAGATCAGGGAGTTCAAAGTCGTCGAGCGTGTTCAGAAGCTCGCGGCCACCCGCATCGTTGCAGGCGGCTAGGGAGTAGAGGTCGCCTTGGGCCACGACCGGATCGCGGACATTGGCGGCGAGGATTGACAGCAGGGTCTGGTTCGGTTCCCCGGCCCGGAAGAGGAAGCCGATGGGGATGTTCAGGCCCTCCTCGAACACTTGCGAGGCGTCCGGCCCAAAGCCCCGGCCGCCGACGTCGGCGATGTGGCTGGTGCTGGCAAAGAGCCCCACCGGTTGGCCGCAGCGGAACACCGGCGTCACCACCGTGAAGTCGTTCAGATGGCCAGTGCCGTCCCAAGGGTCGTTGGTCAGCAGCACATCGCCGGGCTCCAACGTCGCCAAGGGATGCCGGTTCAGGAACTTGCCCACCGAAGCCGCCATGGCGTTGACGTGCCCCGGCGTTCCGGTCACCGCTTGAGCCAGCATCTCGCCCTGGGTGTTGAACACCCCGGCGGATAGATCCCCGGCCTCCCGCACGACGGTGGAGAAGGCCGTGCGCATCAAGGTTTGCGCCTGCTCCTCGACGATGGCCAGCAGCCGGTTCCAGACCAGCTGGGTGCGAATCGCGTCCGGCGCTTCAGTCATTGGCGACTCGCTCCAGAATCAGGTGGCCTTGGGCGTTGACCACGCCAGAGAAGTCCGCGCCGACCACGGTGGTGGTCTGATCCTCCACGATCAGGGCCGGCCCATCGAAGGAGTCGCCGGGGCGGAATTGCCCGCGTTGGTGGAGCGCTGCATCCCCCATGCCCCCCAGGGCCGCATCGAACAGCTCGACGCCACCATCCGGCGCTGCTTGGCGCGAGCGTTGCGGCGCGGGCACTGGCTCTTGAGTTGGAGGCGCGGTGCCCAAGGCCAACGTCCAGCTTAGGATTTCGACTTCCTGTCCGGGAATGGTCCGCCCGTAAAGTGCCCGGTAGGCTGCGGCGAAGGCGTCGCCAAGTTGGCTCGCGAAGTCATCGGCGTCTTGGGGCGGGGCGTTGACGGCAATCTCAAAGCCTTGGCCGGCGTAGCGCATGTAGGCCCGAATAGTCTCCCCAAGCGGTTGGTCCGTTGCCGCTTCGACGACGGCGGCGGCCTCCGTGCGCATCTCGTCGAGCAGGTGGCGGATTTCCGCCAAGCGAAGGCCGGAGAGGGTCATGAAGCGGCTGCGCACCACCTCGAAGCTGATCGGTGCCAGCAGGAAGCCCAA
>CAZRBP010000060.1:2277-6384 GCA_964598305.1 uncultured Pseudomonadales bacterium
AGCCACATCGCCATCGATGGCGCAGCGGCTGGCATCGGCGTCGAGCCGTATTGCGCCGCCTGCGAAGAACTCGGGCCGCAAGCGGCCGAGCAGTGTGTCGGCATCCGTCACCGTCGGCAGCGTCCCCCCTCGTCCGTAGGCGGCAGGGCCGGGCTCGGAACCGGCGCTGGCCGGGCCGACGGCGATGCGGCCGAGGTTGTCGACGGTGGCGATGGAGCCGCCGCCGGCGCCGATTTCCACCATTTCGATCACCGGAATGCGCACCGGCAGCCCGGAACCCTTCTTGAATCGGTAGGCGCGGTCCACCTCGAAGGCGCGGGACAGCAGGGGTTCGGCATCGTCGATCAGGCAGATCTTGGCGGTGGTGCCGCCCATGTCGAACGACAGCGCCCGGTCGTAGCCGTTTTGCCGGGCGATGTTTTGGGCCAGCAGTGCGCCGCCGGCGGGGCCGGACTCAACGAGTCGGATGGGGAAACGGCTGGCGGTGGCGATGTCGGTGAGGCCGCCTCCGGAGGTCATCAGCAGCAAGGGGCATTGGATGCCCGCCGCCCGAAGTTGCCGTTGCAGGCTGTCCAAGTAGGCTGCCATCAGTGGTTGCACGTAGGCGTTGGCGCAGGTCGTGGACAGCCGCTCGTACTCCCGAATTTCCGGGCAGACTTCGCTGGACAGCGTGATGGAAGCGCTTGGCAGGCGCTCGCGCACCGCCGCCGCCGTTCGCTGCTCGTGTTCGGGGTTGCGGTAGGCGTGCAGGAAGCCGATTGCCACGCTCTCGACTTGGTGCTCCTCAAGCGCATCCAGGGCCCGGTTCAGCGAGGCCGTGTCGAGGGTCTTGAGCACGCCGCCGTCGGCGGCGATGCGTTCGCGCACCGGAATGCGCAGCCGGCGCGGCACGAGGGGCGCGGGGCGGTCGATGTTGATGTCGTACTGTTCAAAGCGGTTCTCGAACGCCATCTCCACGGCGTCTCGATGGCCCTCGGTGGTGAGCAGGGCGGTCACCGCGCCGCGCCGCTCGATCAGCGCGTTAGTGGCTAGGGTGGTGCCGTGCAGGAACAGGCCCAAGGCCTCGGGCGCGCAGCCTGCTGAAGCCATGACCTGCCCAAGACCCTGGAGCACGGCGTCGGCCGGGTCCGAATAGCTGGTGAGTACTTTGGCCGTGTGTTGGCGAGCGCCGTCGTCCAACACCAGGTCGGTAAAGGTGCCGCCGATGTCGGCGGCGATTCGGACCGGGGTCATGGAGCCGTCTTCATGCGCCATAGGGAGGAGCGAAATCCTATCATCAAAACCACGGTCAACATGCCGGTGGCGCAGATGCCGAGGGCGGCTTGGGCGCCAAGCTGATCGACCAGGTAGCCGCTGCCCAAGGCGCCCAGGGGGCCTGCGCCCATGAAGGAGAAGGAGTGGAATCCCATCACCCGCCCCTGCTGCCCGTCCGGGGCCTGCTCCTGCATGATGGTGCGCGACATGGTCATGGCGACGCCGCCGCAGGCGCCCCAAACGAACACCATGCCCAGAAAGGCCGGAAAGCTCGGCGCCAAGGCCACTGCGCCAAGCACGATGGCGCCCACGAACTGGGCCAGAATCAAGGCGCGGCCCTGGCGGGCCACGTCACCCCGGCGCAGCAGCAGGGAGATGGCCAGCACCAGGCCGATGGAATTGCAGACGTTCATGAGGCCGAGGTCGGTGGCCGAGCCATGGAACACCTCGCGCACCAGCAGCGGCAGGGTGACGATGTAGGAGCCCATGAAGAACAGCGCCATGGCAACGTTCTGCAGCGCCACCATGCGCAGTTGCCGGTGCTGCAGCACGGTCCTTGCGCCTTCGATGACCGAAGCCATCAGGGTGGCGGAGGATTCGGTGCCGAGCGTGCGCCGCGGTTGGGCGATGCTGCGAAAGCCCGCCACCCCCACCGCGAGAATCAGAACCTGGATGCCCAAGATGAGCGCCGGGCCGACCGCATCCGCCGAGGAGGCGATCAGAAAGCCGAGAATCGAGGTGCCGAACTGGGCGATGCTGGCCAGCATGACGGTGCGTTGAATGCGCCCGTCGGCGACGTGGTTGAGCAGCCCGTCCCGAGCGGGGGTCACGAACGCTTGGGCGCAGCCCATCACCAAGGCATAGACCAACAGGCCCTCGAACGTGAGCTGGTTGGTGAGCACTAAGGCCAGCAGCCAAAGGGGCGCGAGCGTGGCGGCGGCTTGGGCGAGCGCCGCCACCCGCCGTCCGCCGTAGCGGTCGGCCACGCTGCCGCCCGCCAGAATGAGCAGCGTGCCGGGCAGCAGCAGCGTCATCTGCGCAATGCCCACCCGATTCGGCGACTCGCGCAGCACCATGGTCACCAGCCAGGCGAACATGACCCCCTGAATGCCCACCGACAGAAACCAGCTGCCGGTGCCGAGCAAGTAGTAGTGCAGCGGCCTCATGGGTCGTAGAGCCGTGGGGCACCGGAAGGGCGCGTTTTGAACCGCCGGTGCAGCCATAGGTACTGTTCCGGGCGGCGGCGCACGGCTTGTTCGATGGTTTGGTTGACCGCAGCGGCATCCCGTTGCGTGTCCCCGCTCGGGAAGTCGGCTAGCGGCGGTTCAAAGCGGATTGTCCAAGTGCGGTCCGCAGCGTTGCGGTGCTGGCTCATCGGCAGCACCGGGGAGCCATTGTGGCGCGCCAGTTGGGCGGTGGCGGCGATGGTTGCTGCCGGGACTCCGAAAAACGGGGCGAACACGGAGTGCTTCGGGCCGTAGTCCTGATCGGCGGCGTACCAGATGGCGCGCCCGGCCTTCAGGGCCCGCAGGGTGGGGCGCAGCGCCTTGCGCTCCAGGACGCCATCGAAGTAGTGGCTGCGCCCGCGCACCTGCACCCACTCCCAAACCGGGTTGCGGTTTTTGCGGTACATGACAGCCACCGGCCCCAAATTGACCAGTTCGGCGGCAATGATGTCCATCACCGCGAAGTGGGCGCCGAGCAGCACCAGGCCGCGCCCTTGGGCCAGGGCCGCATGAAAGTGCTCGGCGCCCTCGACGCGCACCCGGTGGCGTTGGCCACGTTTCGGGTTGAGCCAAGCCACGCAGAGTTCCAGCGCACCTTGGGTTACCGCCTCAAACACCTGCCGCGCCAAGGCTTGGCGCTCGGTTGCGTCGAGTTCGGGAAAGCACAGGCGCAGGTTGGTCTCCGTGATTCGGCGGCGGGCGCCGCCAAGGCGGAACGCCAAGCGCCCGAGCAGTCCGCCGAGCGGGAACAGGGCCGCCCAAGGCAGCCGGGCAACGAGCCAGCCCAGGCCCACGAGGCACCAAGTGGGCCACACCTGCGGCGAGGCGATGTGAACGGGCGGTGAGCGATTGGACATTGGGGATTGAGGCCATGGGCCAGTGCGGAGGGCGGAGTTTAACCCGGACGCCTTGGTGGATTTGTCGCACAGGGCCGCAGCCATTGGCCCCGAGCTGCCATTGGCGGGACATTGCAACCTGAAGGCTTGCTGGAAGATGCGGCGCAGGCATTGCGCTTTCGATAGTCGGCCAGCATCGTGGGGTTCCGATTTCCAACAACTTCCCAAAGGAGAACACTCATGCGAACTCTTGACGAAACCGAACTGCAAGGGGTCAGCGGCGGCTGGGGCTGGCCTTCGCCGATCATTTGGTCACACAAACCTTATCCACCCAACCCTCATCCTCCGACCGTAGTGAGGCCTGCGCCCCCGCCAAGGCCGGCGCCGTGGGTTCCCTTTCCGAATCCGGTCCGCCTTTGAGGCCAGACCGGCGCTTCGCGGGCTCCTTCGGGAGCCCGCTTGTCCGCCAAGTCGTGTGCTGGTTCGGGGTAGAATGCGGCCGCTGCACCGTCTGAGGCCATCGTGTCCGACCTGAGAATCTTCTCCTACTTGCCCAACCCACGCATCTGGAAGTCCATCATCGCCGCCCGATTGGCGGGCGTTGCGCTCGATGTGCGGGGCGCCAAGCCCCGGGAGCTGCCGCAATGGTTGTGGGATTTTGAACCGCGCCCGCTTTGCGAGGTGGGCGAAGCCGAGCGACGTGCCGCAGAGCGCAAGGCGCACACGGGATTTTCCGGCGCGCTTTACAAGACCGACGCCTTCCTGAAGGCCAATCCCACCGGCGCGGTGCC
>CAZRBP010000060.1:6484-20207 GCA_964598305.1 uncultured Pseudomonadales bacterium
GCGCGCTTTACAAGACCGACGCCTTCCTGAAGGCCAATCCCACCGGCGCGGTGCCTTGCGCCTTCAGCCCGGATGGCCGCATCGGCATCTTTGAGTCGAACAGCATCATGCGGGCAGTGGCGCGCATGGGCGAACCCGGCCACGGCCTGTATGGCAACTCCGCCCTCGAGTCGGCCCGCATCGACAGCTTTCTCGACATCAGCTTGGTGTTCGCCCGTGACTCCCAGCACTATCTGCTCGCCATCGGCGACCGAAAGCTCAGCGCGGACGGGCATGAGCGGGCCAGCGGCGGTTTTCGCAGCTACCTTGGCGCGTTGGAGCAGGCCCTCGCGCACGGCGACTATCTCTGCGGCGAAGCGCTCACCTTGGCGGACATCGCCTTTGCCTGCGAGTTCGCCTTGTTTGCGCGGGAACGCAAAGCCGTTGACTACCTAGGTGAACTCGGCCTGCCGGTGATCAGCGGAATGGCCCCTTACCCACGTGCCCAAGCGCTGCTCGACCGCCTGTGCGCCCATCCGGCCTTCGCCGCGGAACTCAAGGGCGCCATACCGGCGCTGACGCCATGAGGATTCACGTTCTAGCGGCACTATGCCCGTTGCTCCTCGTGGCCTGTGGTCAGCCAGCGCCCACGGACAGCAGCCCATCACCGAAGACCTATTCCGCTGCCGCCTTCTATGAGACCACGACCTACCGCCTGCCCGCCGGCTACGCTTGGTCGGCGGACGGCGAGCGGCTGCTGATCGGCGCCGACAGCCTAGGCGCGCTTAACGCCTATGCGCTGCCGCTATCCGGCGCCTCGGCCACGGCCCTGACCGCCTCGGCGGACAATCCCCATCGTCCGCTGTCCTGGTTCCCTAGCGACGATCGGCTCCTGTACGCCGCCGACAACCAAGGGGACGAGTTGGACCACATTCACGTCCTTGCTCCAGACGGCGGGACCACCGACCTGACCCCCGGCGGGGGCCTGAAGGCTCTCTTCATGGGTTGGTCGGAGGCCGACGACGCCTTCTACGTGGCCACCAACGAACGGGATGCCGCCGTGTTCGACCTCTATCGCTACGCCGTGGAAGGCTATGAGCGGGAACTGCTGTTCGAGAACGACGCCAACTGGCGGCTGGGTGCCGTCTCCCCAGACGGGCGGTATGTGGCCTTGCTGCGCGAGAACTCGAGCGCCGACAACGACATCTTCATCTTGGACCGTGATGCCGCCGGTGCGCCGCCGACCCATCTGACGCCCCATGCGGGCAACATCAGCCACGCAGTGCATGAGTTCACGCCGGACGGCCGCGCCTTGCTCTACGGCTCTGACGAAGGCAGCGAATTCATGGCGGTGTGGCGTTGGGACGCCGCCACTGGGGAGAAGACGCCGCTGATTCAAGCCGAGTGGGATGTCGTGTTCGCCTTCCATTCCCGTTCGGGCCGATATCTCGTGCAGGGCATCAACGAGGACGCCCGCATCGCGGTGCGCATCAAGGACACCGCCACCGGCGATTGGCTGGCGCTGCCGGGCCTGCCGCAAGGCAATCCGGGCCAGATTCGCTTTTCGCGGGATGAATCCAAAGTCGCCCTGCTGCTGAGCACCGACACCTCGCCCAACGACATCTACGCTGTGGACTTGGCCCAAGGCGAAAGCCGCCGTCTGACCCAGGCGCCCAACCCGGAGATCGATGAGGCCGACTTGGTGCCGAGTGCGGTGGTGCGCTACCCGAGCTTCGACGGCCTGGAGATTCCGGCCATTCTGTACCGACCCAAGGGGGCCTCCGCCGCCCACCCGGTGCCGGCCTTGGTATGGGTGCATGGCGGGCCCGGCGGGCAAAGCCGACGCGGCTACTCCGCCATGATCCAGCATCTGGTGAACCACGGCTACGCCATTCTCGCCGCCAACAACCGCGGCTCATCAGGCTATGGCAAGACCTTCTTCCATATGGATGACCGCCGCCATGGCGAGGTCGATCTGGACGACATCGTGTACGGCGAGCGCTACTTGGCGGGCCTTGATTGGGTGGATGGGCAGCGCATCGGCATCATCGGGGGCTCCTACGGCGGCTACATGGTCGGCGCTGCCTTGGCGTTTCGTCCGGGTGTGTTCGAAGTGGGCATCAACATCTTCGGCGTGATGAATTGGGTGCGCACCTTGGAGTCCATCCCACCTTGGTGGGGCGCCAACCGCAAGGCGCTCTACGACGAACTGGGCGACCCGGCGGTGGACGGCGAGCGGCTGCGCCGCATCTCGCCCCTGTTTCACGCCGAGAACATCAAGACCCCGTTGTTGGTGATCCAAGGCGCCAACGACCCGCGCGTTCTGCAGGTGGAGAGCGATGAGATCGTCGCGGCGGTGCAAGCCAACGGCACCCCGGTGGAGTACCTCGTCTTCCCCGACGAAGGCCACGGCTTCTCCCGCCGCGAGAACCGCATCGCCGCCTCGGAAGCCTTCGTGGGGTTCCTAGAGGATCACTTGAATTGACGGGGATCACTCCCCACTCGCCCAACACTCCACTTCCACCTTGGCACCGAAGGCCAAACCCGAGGCGGCGAAGGCGCTGCGAGCGGGCTTGGGGCCGGGGAAGTAGGTGACATAGATCTCGTTGAAGGCGGGCCACTCGGCGATGTCGGTGAGCATCACGGTGCATTTGACCACTTGTTCCATGGATGAGCCGTTGCGTTCCAGGATGGCCTTGACGTTCTCCATGGCTTGGCGGGCCTCACCGGCCATGCCGCCGGGGGCGAGTTCCGTGGTGCCGGGCAGGTTGCCAAGCTGTCCGGAGAGTACCAGCAGGTTGCCCACCCGCACGGCCTCGGAGAACGGCAGGTTCAGCGCCCGGGCCTCCTCGCTGACCAGATAGTCGGCGCTTTGCGCAGGTGCTGCGGCTAGAATAAAGCCCAAGATGACGATGCGAATAGGAAACATGGCGGCACTCCCGGCGAATGGCCGCTCATGGTACACCGGGATGCGGGAGCAAAGCCGGTGAGCGGCGAACCCGTGCCCGACGGCGAGTGGGTGGTGCTGCGCTCAGCCTTGGACCGCCGCGTCATCAGCGAAGCGGCGCTGGTGCTGGCCTCCATGGAGATTCCGCACCGCACCCAGTGGCGCGATCACGTCTGGACCCTCCTGATTCCGGCCCATGCGGTGCAGCGGGCGGAGGCTGAGCTGCGCTCCTTTGAGGCGGAGAACTGGCGCCGGGAAGGCCCCGCGCCGATGATTCACACCTTCGACCGGGGTTGGGCCGGTGCCTTGGTGTTCCTCACCGTCATCTGGCTGCTGCCCAATCTGGAGGATTGGGGCACCTTCGGCTGGAATTGGCGGGAGGCGGGGCTGATGAACGCGGGCCTGGTGCAGGATGGCCAGTGGTGGCGGGCCTTCACGGCCCTCACCCTGCATGCCGACTTGGGCCACATCGTGGGCAACTCGGTGTTCGGGGCGGTGTTCGGGGTCTTTGCCGGCCGCTACCTAGGCTCTGGATTTGGCTGGCTTTTGATTTTGCTCGGCGGAGCGGTGGGCAACTTGGCCAACGCCTTCATTCAGCCTGCCAGCTTTCTGTCGCTGGGCGCGTCCACCGCCAACTTCGCGGCGCTCGGCCTGACCGGCGCCTTCATGTGGCAGCGCAGCCGCGTCGAGGCGCGTAGCTGGAAGCGCAACTTCGCGCCGCTTTTCGCCGCCTTGGCGCTGCTCGCCTACACCGGCGTGGGTGGCGAGCGCACCGATGTGCTTGCCCATTTCACGGGCTTCGCCGCCGGGGTGGCCGCTGGCTTGGGAGCGTCCACCTTCGACATCCGGCGGCTCGGCAAGAGCGGCCAAGCCATCGCCGGCGGCCTGGCGCTGGCGCTATTGGCCTACGCTTGGCTGCTGGCTGGTACGGCAGCGTGATCGGGCCGTTCGCGCCTTGGCGACTCATCGTTACGGCCTTGACCACTGCTTTTCTGCTGTCGCCGCAATCGGGCCAGGCGCACGGCGGCGTAGTGGCGGAGGAGGATGTTTGCCTGCTGCGCATGGGCTTCCTGCAGGCCCACTTCACCCTGTACCTGCCGGACAGCAGCGGCGCTGAGGAGTTTTGCGAAGAGGTGCCGGATGTGGGGCCGACCCTGTTCGTGATCGAGTACCTGCACGAGATGATGAAGGAGATGCCCGTGTCGTTTCGCGTGATCACGGATGAGCAAGGCTTTGGCATTTTCGCCAACTGGGACGATGTGCAGTCCGTTGGCAACTTGGAGGCGCAGACGGTGTTCCATCGCCCCTTGGTCGCGGAGCCCACCGGCGTGGTCACCCTGCGCCACGACTTCGCCGAGGCGGGCGGCTACATCGGCATCGTCGAGGCCGAGAACCCGATGAACGGCAAGGCTTACAACTCGGTGTTCTACTTCGAAGTCGGCAACGTCGGCTACGGGCTGATCCCCTTGTTCGTCGGCTTGATCGTCGCCGCCCAACTCGGCTTTTGGCTCAGCACCGGCACCTTGCAGCGCCTAGCGCGAAGGCTCCGCCAACGCTGAGGCCAACGCATCGCGCTCCAGCACCCGGGCGCCGCGCAGGATGCCGCCCAAGGCGTAGTTGCCTTCGTGGCAGGCGTACTCAAAAACCCGCTCGTCGGTGGCGGGCCACGGGTATTCACCGGTCCAAGGGGCGGTCCAATTGGGATCCTCAACGGTGAAGCGGTAGCGCAGGGTGGCCTCGTCGATGCGGGCGAATCGCTCCTCCACGCGCAGATCTTCCGAACCCAGCATCAGCCCCGTGGTTTCCCGGAAATTGGTGGTCTGGACCACCAGTTCTTCGCCTTCCCAATGGCCGATGGAGTCGCCCATCCACTTGCGTACGCTATTCGGCTCATGTTCGCCGCCAATGCGGATGATGCGCGCGTCGTGGTTCATCTCCGCCAAGATCATGACGGTGTCCTCGGTCTGCACGATGCGCTTCAAGTTGTTGTACATCACGGGCAGCATCGGCGGGCCGGAGGTGGAGCCGAAGCCGAGCAGTCAGCGCTCCCCCAAGGGCCGCATCTCCGGGTCGTCGTAGGGGCCGGAATCCTCATTCACCCACCAAGCCGTTCCGGTGTTCTCCTGCATGCGCTCGCGGCTCGATGCCAGGCGCGCCATGCCGTGCTCGGACAGTGGCGGCAGCCGGCCGTTGGGCGGATCGACGATGATGGAGGTGCGCCAGGCGCCGTCGATCTTGAAGCTGCTGTTGCCGATATCGACAAAGAAGGCGTTGTAGCCGCCGACGCCGCCCGCCGCGCCCTCGAACTCGGGAATGTAGAACTCGGTTCCGCCGGCCGGCGGCGCGCCGCGGTTGGGGTCGCTCGGCGCTGAGTCTTTGGCCATGTAGTTGCGCCAACGCTCGGCAATGGCCTCGGCCTCCGCATCGGTGAGGTTCGCCTTGCCCTCGAAGTGGCCGGGCCGCTGCAGCGGTGTGAGCGTGGCGACGTTGTACACGCCGCTAAGGTCCGGGTGCCCTGATGCGGTGCGCGGGATGTCGCCGCCGTCGCCCAGCGCGGGCGCTGCCGCCAAGCTGAGCGCCGCCAGTGGAATCCAGATGTGCTTGTGCATGAACTGCTCTCCTCTGCTTCGTTTATTCATTCGAGACCTCGATTTCCTTGTCGGTGATGAACTCCAGCAGCGCCGGCTGGCCGCTTTGCGTGGCCTCGATGCCGCGCCTAAGCGCCGCCTGAATGTCGTTGGGGTCGCTCACCCGTTCGCCATAGCCGCCAAACGCCTTGGCCATGTCGGCGTAGTGGCCGGAGATGTTGGTGGCGCCGTATTTCTCCTGGGAGACCGGCATGATGGGGATTTCGATGGCCATGGAGAAGTTGTTGAACAGGATCGACAGGATCGGGATGCGCTCCCGGGCCGCCGTCTCGAAATCCATGCCGGTGAAGCCGATGGCGGCGTCGCCCCAGACGTTGATGCACAGCTTCTCCGGGCAGGCGAGCTTCGCGCCCATGGCCAGCCCCAAACCGTAGCCGAGCTGGGTGGTCTTGCCCCAGCCGATGTAGCTCAAGGGCGCGGTGGCCTCCCAGAAGGGCGTGATCTGGTCCCGCGGGCTGCCCGCGTCGTGGGTGATGATGACGTTGTCCTTATCGACCAGGGCGTTGAGTTCCCAAAGCACCCGGTAGGGATTGATGGGCGCTTCGTTGTTGGTGAGCTTAGGCCACCATTCGCCAAGCCAAGCTTCGCGCAGGCTGGCGATGCGGGCCGGCACCTCGGCGCGGGCATCGGCCGTTGTTCGGCTGTGGCCTTCCATGGCGTCGGCCAAGGCCGCCAAGGTCAGCTTGGCGTCGCCGATCAGCCCGTGCTGGGCCGGCACGTCCTTGTTCAGATCCATCGGATCCAAGGTGGCGTGAATGATGGTTCGGCCCCTCGGCATGGGCACCCCGAAGCCGGTCAGGGCAAAACTGCAGCCGATGCCGAGAATGACGTCGGCCTCGTTGAGGAACGCCTTGACCGGCCGCGGGTTGGACCGGCCTCCGGAGCCGAGCGACAGCGGATGGTCTTCCGGGAAGGCGCTCTTGCCCTCGATGCTGGTGGTCACCGGGATGTTCCAGGCTTCCGCCAGTGCCTTGAGCTCCTCCCAAGCGCGGGCGTAGTGAACGCCTTGGCCCGCGTAGATCACCGGCCGTTCCGCCTTCGCCAAGACGGCGGCGGCTTCGGCCACTGCTTCGGGGTCCGGTCCTGAACGCGTCTTGTAGCTTGGCTGGTACTGCCAGTTGTCCGGCACTTCCTCGCGGAACACGTCCACCGGCACCTCGATCAGCACCGGTCCGGGCCGGCCGTTGCGCAGTTGGAAGAAGGCGCGGCGCATCACCTCCGGCAACGCCTTGCCCATGGTCAGCGGCTCCGCCCACTTGGTGACCCCGCGCATGTTCTGGGTGGAGTTGAAGTTGGGATAGTAGTTGGCGATGCGGCGCGGGTAGCCGCCGGGCATCACCAATATAGGCACTGACTCCGAGTAGGCCTGGGCGACCCCGCCGAAGGCGTTCTCGGCGCCGGGGCCGTGCTGCATGCAGAAGACGCCGATCTTCTCGCCGGACGACAGCCGCGAGTAGGCGTCCGCCATGTGCAGCCCGATGCGCTCCTGGCGCACGATGACGGTGCGGATGTCCTCGGCGGCAGCCGCCTCGATGATCGGGTTGACCGGATAGGCGAATAGGATGTCCACTCCCTCCGCCTTCAACACCTTGCCGATGGCCTCGTTGACGTTCATGGCCTTCCCCGCTTGCGTTGCGGGTGATGATAGCTTGGGTGGGCGCTTGGGAACACTGGTGCGGGGCGAGGGGCGGCGTGAATTGACAACCAATGGTGTGCGCCTACACTGGTTCCATGGTGCCAGATGTGTCCAAAAGCCCTTTCCGGCCAGGTACAGGCATTAGTCCTCCTGTATTGGCGGGTCGTGACAACGAACAAGCAATTCTGAAGGCGCTGCTTGAGGGATTGGCGTCAGGAGATCAGGACCAGAGCATCTATCTGGTGCAAGCCTCCAGGGGGATGGGCAAGACGGTTCTCCTGCGAAATCTTGAAAGGAACGCGCCATCGGAGGTGGCCGTAGTCTTTGCGCCTGCTGCCGAACTGCTCAATCTGGCGGAGATCGCCCAGTTCATCGCACCAAAGCTCTCTTGGTGGCGGGCGATTCCGAACTTGTTTGCCAGCTTAAGCATGGCTGGCGTCAAGATCACGAGGCCAACGGCAGCACCCGTGAGCGAATTCCAAGCCCTTAGGAAGGCACTTGCCCGCCGCCGCAAGAGTCCGTTTCTGCTGGTCATTGACGAGGCCCACACCCTAGCGCCGGACTTGACTCATGTTTTGCTCAACCTATTCCAAAACTTGGCGGAGCGGCAACCATGCGGCCTCCTGCTGGCTGGAACCCCGGCCCTCAAGCCGTTTCTGCTTTCGAGTGCGGTCAACGCCTCGTTTGTTGAGCGAGCGCCCATGATTGTTCCGGGCCTACTTTCCTCGGCAGAGTCCCGCGAAGCGCTTGACGTGCCGGAGTGGGGGGACTGGCAGAAGGACGAGGCGGTGCTGGATGCGGCGGTGGCCGAAAGCCTGGGCTATCCCTACTTCCTGCAGCTCTGGGGCAAGGCGCTCTGGGATAAGGGGTGCGCCCGGAAGACCGTGGACAAGGCGGTTTTGGAGGAAGCCCGCGTCCAGGTGGAGGCGGTGCGCACCGAGTTCTACGCCGGGAGATTTGACGAGTTCGAGCGCGACGCCCGCGAAGCTGAACTGGACCGCGACCTTATGCTTAAGGCCGCTCAGTTGGTTTCCGTCCAGGCCGCCACAGCGGATGCCGTCCTCACTACCGGCGAACTCAACCGTCTTTTGGACGATGCTGGGCTTGAAGCCGAGGACGCGGTTGCGGCCAAGCGAATCATCATCGACAACGGCTTTCTCACCCGCGCCGCCGACGAATGGCGCCCAGCCATTCCCTCGCTGGCCGCCTACATCCGCGATCATCCTCGTTTGGCATAATCCGGCTTTGTCTCGGACCTTGTTGCTTGGGGGGAGCCTATGGACCACCTCGACCTGTTTCGCAGCGAGTCACGCGCGTGGCTTGAGGCCAACTGCCCGGCAGGTGCCCGCGGTCCCGGGCAGGTGGCTTGGGGCAGCCGCAGGATAGAGCTTAAGCCGGACGTGCGCCTGTGGCTTGAGCGGATGGCGGAGCAGGGCTGGACCGTACCGACTTGGCCGAAGGAGTACGGCGGCGCAGCGCTCACCCGGGATCAGTACCGCGTTCTGATTGCTGAACTCAAGCGCATCGGCGCGCGCACGCCGCTCACTGGACGGGGCGTGAACTACATCGGCCCGACCCTGTTGGAGTATGGCGACGAGGCGCAAAAAGCCCGCTGGCTGCCGGGCATCGCCCGGGGCGAAGGCGGCTGGGCGATGGGCTATTCCGAGCCGGGGGCGGGCTCCGACCTGGCGAGCCTGAACCTCAAGGCGGTGCGCGACGGCGACCACTTCGTCCTCAATGGCCGCAAGATCTGGACCTCCGACGCCATGGACTGCGACTACATCTTCGTACTCGCCCGCACCAGCCCGGACAAGCCCAAGCACCAGGGCATCAGTTTGATTCTGGTGGACATGGACCAACCCGGCGTGCAGGTGCGGCCCATCCGCCTGATCTCCGGCTCATCGCCCTTCAACGAAACCCTCTTTGAGGACGCCATCGCCCCGGTTGCGGACGTGGTGGGTGGCATCGACAACGGCTGGACCGTGGGCAAGCGCCTGCTGCAGTTCGAGCGCTCCACTCACGCGGGCATCAACGTCTCCGGCTCCCAAGGCGGACGCACGGCGGACAGCCGCCTGCCGCAGGCCATTCAGAGCTATGCGCCCGTTGCCGATGGCCGCATCGCGGATGCTGACCTGCGCGAACGGCTGATCCGCATCGAGCAGAACGGCCATGCGCAACGCCTGACCCAGCAGCGGGTAATTGAGGAAACCCAAGCGCGGGCCCCCGGCTTCGCCTCCTCCGCGGTGAAGCTCACCGGCGCCCTCAACGCCCAGGAGGGCCACGAACTCATCCTCTCCGCCATGGGCCTGCAAGGCGTCGGCTGGGAAGGGGAGGGCTTTGCCGCCGAGGAACTCGAAGCCACCCGCGAGTGGCTCCGTCAAAAGGCCCTGACCATCGCCGGCGGCACCAAGGAAATTCAACTGAACATCATCGCCAAGCGGGTTTTGGGGCTGCCGGATTAGGTCGTCTATGGGTCAACCCGCCCCTCGGCCCAATCCTTGATGAGGTGGTGGGCGATGGCCATGGCGCCGGGCACTTTCAGCGTGGCGCTGGCCTCGTCCAAGGCTTTCAGCACTTCGCCGCGCTCGAACCAGCTCACGTCGGCCATCTCCTCCGGGTCGATCTCGATGTCCGTGTCGAGCGCCTTGCCGTGGCAGCCGATCATCAGCGAGGAGGGGAAGGGCCAGGGCTGCGATGAGTGGTAGGCCACCTGGCCGACGGCGATGCCGGCTTCCTCGCGCACCTCGCGGCGCACCGCTTCCTCGATTGACTCGCCTTGGTCTATGAACCCGGCCAGTGCCGAGTACATGCCGGTGCGCACCAAGGGGCCGTGGGGCTGGCCGAGCAGGCAGCGCTCGCCATCCGTGATGAGCATGATGACCACGGGGTCGGTGCGGGGAAAGTGCTCCGCGCCGCAGGCGCCGCAGCGGCGGATATGGCCGCCCTTGGCGGACTCGGTGGGTTCCCCGCAGACGCTGCAGTGGCGGTGCCGGTCGTGCCAGCCAAGCTGGGCGCGGGCCTGGGCAACGATGCCGGTTTCCTCGCCCGCCATGTGCATGGCGGCGAAGCGGCAGTCCTCGAATCGCCAGCCGCCGCTGAGGCCCAGCCGGGCCAAGGGATCGTCGGGCCCCGAAACATCCACCGCGAAGTGGGCAACATCGTCCTGGAGGCCCAGCAACACCGTCTCCTTACCATTGCCTGCGGCCTCGATTTCCATGGCGGACACCCAGCCGAGCGCATTGCCGTTGAGCAGCACGTTGAGGTCGGCGAAGGGCAGGAAGCGGCTGGAAAAGCTGCGCTCGGCCGCTGCCAGCCAATCGGCATCGCGGCGTTCGGCGTCGGCACGGTCCAGGGGATTGCCGCTGAATGTGTGGATTAGGCTCATGGGTGGTTTCCGCTTGCCTTTTGATTCTTGAAGTTGGCCGCCCTTTGCGTCCCCTTCACGGGTGCGAATCATAGCCGAAGTTGTCGAAACGCAAACTGCGGTTAAACTAGAGGCTTAGGTCAGGAGCTAGGAGGCGTGTTCGTGGATCAGCAAGAAATTGCCCAGTTGCGGGATTTAATGGAGTTTGAGGCGGGGCGCAGGGAGCCGCCAGCGGGCTTTCCCGCACTGCCGGACCTGCCCGGCGGACGCTACACGGACCCCCGCTTCCATGAACTGGAGAAGGCGCACATTTGGCGCCGGTCTTGGCTGCTCGCCGGCCACATCGACGAAGTGCCGGAGCCGGGTTGCTTCCGCCTTTGGGAAAACGCCGGCCAACCGGTGCTGATCGTTCATGCCGACAGCGGCGACATCAATGCCTTCTACAACACCTGCAGCCATCGCGGGGCGCCCATCGTCACCCAGCAGTCCGGCCAGCGGCCGCGCCTGGTCTGCAAGTACCACGGCTGGACCTACAGCCACGATGGCGAGCTGTTGGCCATCCGCGACCCGGAGGACTTTCGGGGCCTCGACTTCTCCTGCCGGGGCTTGAAGCGCATCCGCTGCGAGCGCTTCGGCAACCTGATCTTCGTCAATTTCGACGACGGCGCCCCCAGCCTGCTCGAATGGCTCGGTCCCATCGCCCGGGAGTGGGAGGAGTTCCAGTTCGACAAGTGCCGATTGGCGGCGCGCCACTCGTTTGACCTGAACTGCAACTGGAAGATCGCCATGGAGGCCAACACCGAGGTCTATCATGTGCGCAGCATTCACCCGAAGACCGTCTATCCCATCCTGGACGACCGGCGCAACGTCAACACGCTGTATCCGAACGGCCACAACCGCATGGTGGCCCCGGCACCGAAGGGCGTTGACGACCCGCGCGCGCTGCGCATGCCGGACGGCGCGGAGATCGAGACCGTTGGCGAGATCGCCCGCACCTGCACACAGTCCTACGGGGTGTTCCCCAACTGGGTGTCACCCTTGAACCAGCGGGCGCTGCCGCCACTGCTGTTCTGGCCCAACGGCATCAACAAGTGCCGACTGGAGACCTGGACCCTAGCCCCGGACTGGGGCGACGGCGAGAAGCCGGACTCTTGGACCGTAAACGATGGCGAACGCCTTTGCGACGTGCTGCTTGAGGACACGGAGTTTGGTGCGTGGATCCAAAAGTCCGTCGAGTCCTACGGCTTCAAAGGCGTGCCGCTGAGCTACCAGGAGGCGCGCATCTACCACTGGAACCAAGCAGCGGACCGCATGATCGGCATCGAGAACATCCCGGAGGAGTTGCGCGTCGCCCAAGTCATTGGCGATGAGTGGATCTACCCCAACGATCCACGCTTGGACCAGATGGCAGCGCTGGAATCCCGGCGGCGGTCGGCTTAAGTCCCAAAGCGCTGCTCCAAATAGCGGAACACCGCCCGCATGGCCATGGCTTCGCCGCCTTCCGGGCGGCCGGGGCGGTTGCGCACGTTGTAGCCCATGATGTCGAAGTGCGCCCAAGGGGTGCCGTTCACGAACTTTTCCAGGAACAGCGCCGCGGTGATGGCTCCGCCGTAAGGCGAGGCGGCGGAGTTTAGGGTGTCGGCCACCTTGCTCGTCAGTAGGTGGTTGTAGTCGCCGTGCAGTGGCAGCCGCCAGAGGGGGTCGTCCACGGCGCGGCCCGCTTCAAAGAGGTTGTTGGCCAGGTCGTCGTCGTTGCAGAACATCGCGGATAGCTCCGCGCCCACCGCGGAGCGAGCGGCGCCGGTCAGCGTGGCGAAGTCGATCATCAGTTCGGGTTTGTCCTCAGCAGCGAGCGCAAGGGCGTCGCACAGGATGAGCCGTCCCTCGGCATCGGTGTTGTCCACTTCCACGCGCAGGCCGAGGTAGGTGTTGAGGATGTCGCCGGGACGGTAGGCGTTGCCGGCAACGGCGTTCTCCACCGCCGGAATCAGCAGACGCAGGCGCACGGGCAGGGCTTCGGCCATGATGAGTTGGGCAAGCCCCAAGGCAGCTGCGGCCCCGCCCATGTCCTTTTTCATGGTTCGCATGCCCCGGGTGGGCTTGAGGTTCAAGCCGCCACTGTCGAAGCAGACGCCCTTGCCCACTAAGGCGACGAGCGGGTCGCCCGGATTGCCCCAAGTGATGTCGATTAGGCGTGGTGCATCCCCCGCCGCCCGTCCGACCGAGTGGATGGCCTCGAAGCCCTCGGCGAGCAGCTCGTCGCCCACTACGATGCCGCAATCGGCGCCGTGGGCCTCCGCCACCTGAGCCGCCTCCTCCGCCAACACGCTGGGCAGCAGGTCGCCCGCCGGCGTGTTGATGAGGTCGCGGACCAATTGTACGGCGGAGACGAAGTTGCCAAGTCGCTCACGGCTTGCGCCTTCCGGCAGCACCAATTGGGCCACGGGCCGGGCCTCGCTTCGATAGCGGGTGAACTGGTAGCAGCCAAGCCCCCAGCCGAGCAACTGGACCTCATCCAAAGATTCGGTCAGCCGATACGCGCCTTCGCCCAGTGTCAGCGGCAAGCCGCCGAGGGCGGCAATGGCGGAGGCCCCGTCCCAGCCCGTGGCCACGCGGACGTTGTCGGTGCCATGGCCGAGCCAGCAAACCTGCCCGGCCTTGGCCTGGAAACGATGGCGCTCGGCCTGTTCCCGGTCGGCAGCGGACAGTGCGTTCAGCCACTCCGCCCGGTTGCCGGTGCGCACCAATTCGATGGGAACAGCGCCGACGGCGCTCGAAAGATAGGGATCGGCCATGCGCAGCGAGGCTACGCGCTGAGTGGGGCTGACGCAAGCCGCCCGAGCGGGGCTTCGAGGCGGTGCCAGCGACTCCGGCTGGAAGGCAGCGCCGTTTCCACGGCGATGCCTGCTAGCGCCCCGGCCCGAACACGCCGTCGAGGCTCCCGGCGTCGAGGACGTTGTCCGCCCAGGTCTCCAAGTCGTCCGCGGACGCCTGTCCCAACCTTTCGACGACGGCGGCGGGCAGCGGCCCGAACCGGTGCCGGAGCTGCCGTTCCAGAACGGCCCGCTCGCCCCTCAGGACGCCCCGCTCCATACCTTCCTCGCGCGCCCTTTGGATGACTCCCGCCCTGACCGCTCTGCCCTGCTCCA
>CAZRBP010000061.1:0-20089 GCA_964598305.1 uncultured Pseudomonadales bacterium
GCCGGAGGGCTACGCGGTGCTTGACGCGGGCGCGGGGGCGTTGGAGGATTGGCCTCGTGGCAACCGGGTGTCGTCGTGGGCGCGGCTGCTGCGTTCGGAAGGCCCGGAGGAGTTGCTGGGGCGCCTTGTTGAGGGGCTTCGGGAGTTTCCGGGGCCGTCCGACGAGGGCTTCCGCGAGGCGCTGCACACGTGGGCGCAGGCGCTGCGGGAGCGGATGATGCCGGGCTCGGACGGGCTGCCGCCGCGCGAGGAGTTGGAAAGGAGTCAGGGAGCAGAGGAAATGACGACATTGATCGAGGCGAATTTCGACAAGTGGAAGGCGGGGCTGGTCCAGCAGGGCATCGCCCAGGGCAGGACCGAGGCGCGGGCGGACCAACGGGCGCAGTTGGGGCGTCTGGCCGGCCGCAAGTTCGGCGGCGGGGCGGGGGAGCGGCTGTCGGCGCTGATCGAGGGCGAGTCGGACCCGGAACGCTTGGCGGAGGTGGGCGACTGGATCATCGACTGCGGCAGCGAGGCTGAGCTGCTGGCCCGCGCCGGGCGCCGCGGCTAGCGGTGTCCCCAGCGCGCAGGGACAGAGGCCTGGGATGCCCCTGTGCTGGCCCGCGTTCCGCCCCCGATGCGGGAGCGGACGCCTGAAACAAGTTAACGCTTATGGGCATCTTGCCCTCGCCTAGAACCTGTGCGATTTCGTGTGAGGGCAGCACAACACCCATGTTCCGAGCCGGAGACCCACAACTAGCAAGCACACGTCGGCAGATTTCGTGATTGATCCGATATCGACTCGTCAGTTCTATCGGTCTTTAGATTGGGACTTATACAGCAAAGTTGACAACGCGGCCGTTCAGGCAGCACGTTGGACTTCGCCATCCATTTGACGCCTCATTGGGCGGGCCTTGAGCGCCCTCCGTCCCTCCGCGTCCAGTTGCGCCAGTCCCCGACGCCGGATGTTTTCGGCCGCGTTCACGTCGGCGTTCGCCGTCCGTCCGCAGGCCTGACATCGAAATGTGGATTGATTGGGC
This sequence comes from uncultured Pseudomonadales bacterium, assembly GCA_964598305.1. Taxonomy (GTDB): domain Bacteria; phylum Pseudomonadota; class Gammaproteobacteria; order Pseudomonadales; family Azotimanducaceae; genus Azophilus. Next base: position 1,020 of record CAZRBP010000061.1, read on the forward strand.
CGGTTGGCGGCCGATGCGTGCCCGCACCCGGCGCACGTCTGCGAGGTGAAGGCCGGGTCCACCCGCAACAGCCGCCCGGCCTTGTACTCCAAGCTTCGCTCCAAAGCGCCCCAGCCGCTCGCCAGAATGGCCTTGTTCAGCCCGGCCTTGGCCTTGACGTGCCGCCCAGGGGTTTCGTTCGTGCCTTTCGCAGTCGCCGTCATGCCCCGCACGTTCAGCTTCTCAACCGCGACAACCGGGGCCGAATTGGCAATGCGGCGGCTGGTTTGGTGGGCCCAGTTCGAGCGAATCCCCCGAATGCGCCGGCACGTCCGCGCCAGCTTCGCCTTGGTGCGGCCCCGCCGCCCGCTGCCCTTTTGCTGGCGGGCCATGCGCCGCTGGTAGCGCCGCCTCCGGGCCTCAAGGCGCGAGAGGTCGGGGAGGTGGACGATCTCGCCGGTGCTCAGGGCGCACTGGCCCGCATTGCGGTCGACGCCCACCACCTCGCCCCCTGCGGCGCGTTGCCGGGCGGGAATCTCGTAAAAGACGGTGCAAAACCACTTCCCGCCTTCGGGGGTGAACACGGCCTGCTTGGGAACGCCGTCCGGGTGCGGGTTTCCGCCCCGGCGCCGCAGCCGGACGCGGCCGAGCCTTGGAATGTGGATCGAGCCGCTGTCGATGCGGACCGCATCGGGGATTGTGAAGCCCATCCCGCAGCCGCGGCCCTTGAACTTGGGCATGCCCGCCTGGCGCTCGAAAAACCGCGCCCAAGCGTCGGCTTGGTGCTTCAGGGCATGCCGAACAACCGTGAAGGAAAGCTCGTTGAGCCATTGGTGGCCTGGCGAGCGGCGCAGTTGGGTGAACGCCTTGCCCAAGGTGAAAAAGCTGGGGTATGGGGGCCTTGGGCCGCAACCCGAAAACCGCCACCCCAGGTAGGCGTTGCGCTGGCGGTCGAGGGAGACGTTCCAAACGTGGCGGTACGCTCCGGCGATGCGGTTCATGCCCCGCGCCTTGGCGGGCGTGCCGGGCAGGACGCGGTAGCGGACCGCCCGAATTTCCTTCCCTTTCCGCATGCTGTAATTATACACAGGGCGGAAAGGCGGTTGAAGCTTCGGACAGCAAGCGCCCCCCGCCTTTGTCAACTTTGCTATATAAGTCCCTTTAGATTCGATCTCGCGAATCGCATCTACAAGATGGAAACTGAGCAGATTGGCGGGAATCGGATATTGAGGGTGCCAATAGTCAATCAAGTGACCGCCTTCCGGCAAGTCCACGAAGCGACCCCCCCCTTTTGGTCCATTTCCGGGCCAAATCCCGCGCCGGGATGACTTGCATCGTAAGATCGAAACCGCCTTTGCCACAACAAATGAGGTGTTTTGCGCCGTAGATGGCAATTTGCTTGCGGATGATGTCGTTTTCATCTTCCTCCACTGCGGCTTTGACATTGCTCAAGTTCGCGGTCCCGATTCCGCCTCTACGCTTGTTCAAGTTCATAAATGCGATCTTGTCAAGGGTTTCCGCTCTCTCAGCTGGCTCGAACTTTTTCGACAAGCATCCCCATGACAGTTCATTGGGGAGCGCGTGAATCGCCCTAGTCCAACGGGTTATGTTGTTCCAAGTCGCAGCCCTCGCTCCCTTCGCCACATACCCCTTCAGATTCCCGTCCCACTCTTTCTTTGGGTCATCATTTGCTTCCTTGAGGATGAACAACAGCCGCTTTCGTTTTGGCATACTCAAGTATTGTTTTTCATTTACCACGCCGTCGAGGACAAGCTCCGCCTGATTCGCCTGCTTCCACTCTTTGAACAGTGCCTCTTCCTGTTCCAACATAGATTTCATTCTGTTCGTTTGCTCCGTTTCCAAGTGTGTCGAATGGACGTTGTCAACCTTTCTTTTCCAAGCTGGAAAGACTCGCCCCCCGGCCACGAAAAAAGGCGAAGCACAGCAAGCCGATCAGCGCCCAACCCAAGATCATGGACCACTCATAAGGCCACAGCAGCGCCGACGGGCTCCAAGGCAGGAAGGCGGACAGGAGCGCCAATGAAAGCAGCACGGCGCCCCAGCCGACGGCGGTGCCCTTGGCCACCTTGAAGGGCCGGGACAGGTTCGGCTCAGTCTTGCGCAGGCGCAGGAAGGCCAATGCCACGAACAGAAAGGCGATGGTGACGCCGAAGCTGCCCACGTTGACCAGCCACACGAGGATGGTGCGTCCGAACAGCGGCGAGATGCAGCACAAGAGGCCGATGGTGATGATGCCGATGTAAGGCGTGCGGTAGCGGGGATGCACACGCGCGAAGACGCGGGGAATTTGGCCCGATTCAGCCAAGGCGAACATCACCCGGCTGCCGCCGATGACGAAGGCGTTCCAACTGCTGAGAATGCCGCCCACGCCGCCGAGCACCAGCACGCTCCCCGCCCAACTTCCGCCCCAAAGCGCCGAGGCCGCTTCGCCGGTGGCCATGTCGCTGCCGACCAAGGTCTCCCGGGGCAGCGCCACCGCCACCGAGAGGCCGATCAGGACGTACCACAACACGGCCATCACCACCGAGACCACCAACAGCACGCCGATCCGCGACTGTGGCAGGTTGATCTCCTCCGCCGATTGCGGAATGACGTCAAAGCCCACCAACAGGGCGGGCACCATGATGAGCACGGTGAGGATGCCGGTGGCCGGCTCGGCGATGAACGGCCGCGCCCGGTCGAGTTCACCGAAGCCGATCGCGCCGGTGAACAGCAGCATCCCGGACAGGAAGATCAGCAGGGCGATCAGGTTCTGCAGCCGGGCGGCGGCCTTGATGCCGAGCACGTTGACCACCGTGATGACGATGGCGCCGCCCGCCCCGATGAGCACGAAGCCCAGGTCCACATCGGCGCCGAGCACCCGCCACAGGGTGCCGATGCGGATGCCGGGTGCTAAGTATTCGATGGCCGTGGGCAACGCCACCGCCTCGAACAGGCACACCGCAAAATAGGCGAACAGCAGCGCCCAAGTGCAGACGAACGACCAGTTCGGGCCAAGGGCGCGATGGGTGTAAACATGTTCGCCGCCCGCCTTGGGCATGGCGGAGGCCAGTTCGCCGTAGGTGAGGCCGATGAGAATGATGGCAAGGCCACCGGCGGCGAAGGCGATGAAGGTGCCGAGCGATCCTGCCGATTCAATCCAGTAGCCGCTGATCAGCACCCAACTCCAGCCGATCATCGCGCCGAAGGAGAGCAGCACCACGTCCCAGCGGCGCAGCACCTTGTTGAAGCGCGGAATGTCTGTGGCGGCAGAGGGCGGCATGGCTTGGCGGCTTGGAACGTCGACGCACGTTAAACGCTGGCGCACCGTCCTGCAAACCGGCGTCCGGCACCGCCGGTGCTACCATGCGGCGATGTTCTGCCACGCCTTCACCTACCGGGGCCGGGAATTCGCCGTCCACCAGACCGCAGAGGGCGAGCTGGCGCTGATGCTCGGCAAGGTGGTGCGCAAGCAGTGCCCGCCGTCCGACCGGGAGCCCCAATACCTATGGACCAACGTCGAGATGGAGTGGGAGGAACACCACTACATCGAGGTGCGCTACTGGGCCACGAGCGGACGGCTGCGCATCACGGCGAACGGACAGCCGCTGCACGATGATGCGGTCGCTAGGGCAGGATAGCTTGCACTCAAACTGCGGCATTCAACGCCGCGGTTCCACGATGATTTTCGCGTGCCGTTGCGGCGAGCCCAGCGCCTCGAAGGCATCCGCCACTTCGTCGAGGCCCACCCGTCCTGTGACCAGGCCCTCCACTGGCAAGGCGCCCTCGGCGATGCCCTTCAGGGTTTCGGCGAACTCCGCCAAGCTGTAGCCGAGCACGAACTGGACGTTGAGCTCCTTGTTGACGGCGATCAGGGGACGGATGTGATCGGTTTGCAGGCACACGCCCACCACCACGATGCGGGCGTTGCGCGGCGCACCAAGAAAGACGCCGTCCAGCATGCCGGGTACGCCGACGCACTCAAACACCACGAGATCTTTGGCGGCGCGGATGTCTGGCTGCTCAAACGGATCCGCCTGCGCCGGGTCGAGCAGCAGGTCGGCCCCTTGGGCGGCGGCAAAATCCCGCCGGCCGGGGGAGAAGTCGGTGGCGATGACGGCGGCGGCTCCGGCAGCCTTCAGCGCCGTGATCACCGCCAGCCCCACCGGCCCGCAGCCGAGCACCAGGGCCGTCTGGCCCTCACCCACCGCCGCCTTGCGCACCGCGTGCAGGCCCACAGCCATGGGTTCGGTCAGCGCCGCCAAGTGGGCGGGCGTGCCTGCGAGCACCGGCAGCGCCAAGCGTTCCGATAGCAAAAAGAACTCGGCAAACGCCCCGTGGGCCTCATTCGAGTAGCCAATGGGCAAGGCCGCAGCCCTGGTGAGCACCGGCACCGAGCAGAGCACGGCTCCTGGCTGCAGCCGGCGCTCGGTATCCGGCCCGTAGTCGACCAACTCCGCGGCAAACTCGTGGCCGAGCACCACGGGATCAAAGGTGGTGAGCTTGAAGGCGCCGCCCGCCTCCCGGCTGGTGGCCACGAACTCGTCCGTGTGGGCGGCGGCATGGAGGTCGGAGCCGCAGATGCCGCAAGCCAAGGAGCGCACCAACAGTTCCCCCGGCCCCGGTTCGGGCAGCTCCAGATCGTCCACCCAGATGCGGCCCCTTTGCATCAGCGCGGCGCGCATCAGGTAATGGCTCGCGTTTCAAGCTTCATGGTGTCACCATAACCAAGTCGGGCATTGGCGTGAAGAGATGCTGAGCACGGAGGACATCAAGCAATTCCACGAATTGGGGTATTGCATTGCTCCAGTCGTGTTCGATGCGGAACAGATACGCCAAGCACACCGTGCCGTGGACCGGGTCTATTCGGGCGATCTGGACGACGGGCGATCGTGGCCCTTCATCGACCCGGTGATGGGGAACGGGCCGCATGATGTTCGCACCACCTTGTTCTCAGCCTATGTGAACCGAACGATCCGATCCCTGGCGGCGAATGAACACCTCGTACGGATGGCGGCAACCCTGTTGGGTTGCGAAGCGGTGCGCCTGTGGCAGGACCAAGCCATCTGGAAGCCGGGCACCGGCGGCGTGCTGGTTGATGACGGCAACATTGGCTTTCATCAGGACTATTCCTACTGGCAGGACAGCTCGACGACCAACATGGTCAGCGCCAACATCGCATTGCAGGACGTGACGGCGGAGAACGGCGCGCTGCGCATGATTCCCGGCTCGCACAAACTGGGGTTGATCGATGTCTTAGTAGGCGGGTTTTTCGAGAGCAACTTAAGCGAGACCCGCAAGCGACTGCATGCCGAACTGGACCTGCAGGAGGATGTGCCGCTCCAACTCAAGGCCGGTCAAGTCTCATTCCACCACTCGCTGACGGTACATGCCTCGGGGCCGAACACCAGCGCATCCCCGCGCTTGGTCCTCGCACCCGCCTACATCGCTGACGGAACCTACTACCGGGCCGAAGGGCAATCACCCTGCCCGCACAGCCTGTTCCTGGGCGATGACCGCCAGCATGGGACGCCGTTTGCCGGTGCGTTGTTCCCTCTACTGGGGCCATGAGCGCACCGCCCCATCAAGCCGTCTCGTTGGCGGCATCCGCTCTGGAGCGCGACGGCTACTTTGTGGCCAGAGGGCTGGTCAATGCGGATTTCATTCAGGAGGTTCGCGCAGCAGTTGAGGCGGCATTGCATCCGCTCATGGGGCCAGTCGAGTTCGAGGCGGAGGTGGGCTACCCTGGCGCTCCCGCGCACCTTGAATCCCAAGGTGGCCGCACGCCGCGCCGGCTGCTGCACGCCGCCTCCCGCTTTCCGGCGCTCGGCGATTGGGCGCGCAGCGCCGAAGTGGCCAACCTGCTCAAACCCTGGCTCGGTGCCGAGGCACTGCTCTCCCAATGCCACCACAACTGCGTGATGACCAAGCACCCGGGCTACAGCAGCGCCACCCTCTGGCACCAGGACATTCGCTACTGGTCCTTCGACCGGCCTGAACTGCTGTCGGTATGGCTGGCGCTGGGCGAGGAGAACAGCCGCAACGGCGCACTGCGAATCATTCCCGGCAGCCATCGGCTGCATCTCGACCGGGGACGTTTCGACCGGGACCTTTTCCTGCGCCCGGGCCTGCTGGAGAACAAGGCGCTCATCCGCCGCTCCCGGGAGGTGGCCTTAGCGCCAGGCGACGTGTTGTTCTTCCATTGCCGGACCATGCACGCCGCTGGCGTCAACCGCAGCAACCGGATCAAGCTGTCCTGCGTGTTCACCTACCACGCGGCGGACAACCGCCCGATCCCCAACACGCGCTCGGACCGCTACCCGGGGCTGCCGTTGAGCTAAATCACGCCCTTGTCCAAATCCAGTTTGCCGCGGGCCAGATTGAGCCGAAGCACGTCGGAGGCGCCCTCCGCCAGCCGCCAGGCCCGCACCCGGCGGTACAGGCTTTCCAAGGGGTGGCCCACCACCAAGGCGCTGCCGCCGACCAACTGGATGCCCGCATCGACGATCTCGGTGATGGCCTCGGTGGCGAACACCTTGCACATGATGCCTTCGTTGACCGTGTTGACGCCGCTTTCCGCCAAGCGGGCGGTGCGGTAGAGCATGCTGCGGGCGGCGAACGCCTTGATGCGCATGTCCGCGTAGCGCAGCCGCACACCCTCCTTGGCGCCCCTCGGCGTGCCCTTGCGGTCCGGTTGGTGCAGGTGGGCGGTGACCTCATCGACCACCCAGCGGGCGAGGCCCACGCATTGGCCAGCGATCAGCAACCGGGTGTTGCCGATTTGGCCGAGCGCGCGGGGCAGCCCTTCGCCCGGTTGACCGATGATGTGCGCCTTGGGCACGCGGACGGCATTGAACTCAAAAGCGGCATGGTGGCTGCCGTCCAGGGATTCGAAGCGCTGCGTCATTTCGAGGCCAGGGCTGGCCGTCTCAACCACCACCAGCGCCGGGCCGGCCTCCTCGATGCGCACCAAGGTGTTGATGAAATCGGCGTCGGCGCCACCGGTGACGTAGGACTTGCAGCCGTTGACGATCAACGTCTCGCCATCGAAGCGGCCCGTCACGGGCTTATCCTCCGGTTCCGTGAAGCCGAACGCGGCCCGCTTGTCGCCGCGCAGCATGGGCTCGAGGAAGGCGCTCGCCAAGGGTTCACCGCAGTTGGCCAGCACCCCGGGGCCGGGGCCGAAAACCGCCTCCAGCCAAGGCGGATTGTGGGCCGCGAGTTCCTCCCGCACGACGGTCAGCGCCAACGGTCCCGCCGCCGTGCCGCCATACTCCCGGGGTTGGGTCATGGCGTGGAAGCCTTCCGCCTGGGCGGCTGCGACTACCTTGGCCCGTGCGTCGGCCTGACCCGCCAAGGGCAGCAGGGTCGATTCCGCGAAGCGTTTGGCGCGCTGGCGCAAGGCCTCAAGTTCGGCGTCCAGGGATTCGGGCATTGGGGGTTTCTCCTTGAGGAGGTCTTACAGCGCCGGCGCGACCAAGATGGCGACGATCAGCAACAGGAACAGCACCATCGCTGCAAAGGCATAGAAGACCAGGCTCTCCCGGCGCGCTTGAGCCTTCAGGAACTGTTCCACCTCTTCCGGCTCACGGGCCGTCATGGCGCTGGTGAGGCGGTAGCGGGTGATGCCGTCACGCTTTGGCAGCCGCACGAACAGTTCCGGCGTGCGGTCCAGCATGCGGGCCACATCGGCAAAGGCGATGCCCGTGTGGCGGGACAACTGGGTGGGATGCAAGCCCTTTCCCGGATTGCTCAGAAAGCACTGGTACAGGTCAAACAGCCGGCGAATCCTGCCGCGAAACCTGAAGTTGAAGGGAATGAGGCCAAACATGGCACCTCAATTTAGGTTCCTTGCCACCGCAACGCAACGCTTGGGTGCCGGATGCCCTTCGATGGTTTGCCCGGAGTCGTCTGGATGCAGCGCTTCGGCAAGGGATTCGAAGCGCATCCAAGACGTCGAACGCTGCTCCGCCGGGGTGGTGGCGGCAATGTCGATGATCCGCGCTTCCTCGAACCCGGCCGCAGCCAAGGCGTTCAGCAAGCTGTTCGGGGTCGGAATCTCGGGCACGTTGCGCATGCGGGCATAGCGTCCCGCTGGGCGCAGCGGCGCGGCGCGCTCGACGATGAGGGTTTCCACGATGACTTGACCGCCGGCCTTGAGGCTGCGGCGCAAGCGCTTGAGATGCTGGTCGGGGGTGCGCTGATGGTAGAGCACCCCCATGCTGAACGCGGCATCGAAGCGGGCCTCCGTGAGCCGCTCCGGCAACTGCTCGAAACGCACCGGCAGCACCGCATTGCGACGGTCGCCAGCATAGTGGTTGATGGCCTGGTGCTGCACGTGGAACAGGGGCGTGGCGTCGATGCCGACCACCCGCTCGGCGCCCGCCTCAAGCATCCGCCAACCGAAGTAGCCGTTGCCGCAACCCACGTCGAGCACGTAAGCGCCCGCCAAATCCACCGCCGGCGCCACCCGGCGCCACTTCAGGTCGGAGCGCCATTCCGCATCGATGCGCACCCCGAACAGGTCGAACGGCCCCTTGCGCCAAGGATGCAGGGCTTGGAGGGCTTGCCGCAGCCGGGTGCGGTCCTCAGCATCCAAACCGCCTGCAACGGCGACCACATCGCCGTACTCGGCCCGAACGCCGCGGGCCGTCGGCAAACGGTCCAACGCGGCTTGCCAACGGCGGCAGTCGCCATGCCGGTTGAGGTTGGCGAACAGCGCTGCATCGAGCTCGGCCCAATCCGGCAGCGCCTCATAGACTGCCGCGAAGCGGGCGTCCGGCGTTGAGGCCTCCATCAGCCCTTGATGGCGACCATGGAGCACCAGTTCAAGCAGCGAAACCAAGTGCGCACGGTTTTGAACCCCGCGGCTTCGAGCCGTCGGCGGTGCTCGGCCTCGGTGTCGACAATCATCACCTTTTCCAGCGCCTCGCGCTTCTGGCTGACTTCCAAGTCGCTGTAGCCGTTTGCCTTTTTGTAGGCGATGTGCAGTGATTCCGACCAAGCTTGGTCCACCTTGCCGCTGAAGCGGATTTTCTCGGAGAGAATGACCAGGCCGCCGGGCAGCAAGGCCTCGCAGCAGCGATCGATCAAGGCTTGGCGGTCAGCCGGCGCAATGAACTGCAGCACGTAGTTCAGGAGCACCACGTTGGCGCCGGCGACGTCCGTTTGCCGGATGTCCTGCTCTCGGAAAGTCACCCGCTCATCCTCGATGTTCGCCGCCGCCCGGTCCAGCATCGGCACCGATGAGTCCACGGCGACAATTCGGCAGGGCTTGCTGCCCAAGGCGTGCAGCAGCGCCAAGGTGGTGGCGCCCTGGGAGCAGCCGAGATCGAAGGCCAATCCCCCTTCCGGCAGGTTTTCGGCGGCAATCAGCCCGGAGATGGGAACGACGGTTTCAAAGCCGGGCACGCTGCGCCGAATCATGTCGGGGAACACCTCGGCCACCGCTTCGTCGAAGGCGAAGTCCACGATCTGCGGGCGCTTTTGCTGGAAGAGGCGGTCTTTGTGGTTCATGAGCGGGCTGTAGGCAGTGATAGACTGGTTGTTCGGTCACAGCCTATTTTAGCCGCAGCCCGTGGACGCCGAAGCGCTTAACAGTCCGGACCTCTACATCAATCGGGAGCTCTCCCTGCTGGAGTTCCACGGCCGGGTGCTTGCCCAATCCCGGGACGAGGCCCTGCCGCTGCTCGAACGGCTGCGCTTCCTCTGCATATCGAGCTCCGTGCTCGATGAGTTTTTCGAGATTCGGGTGGCGGGACTCAAGCAACAGGAGGCCTACGGGGTGGTGCAGCGCGGGCCGGACAACCTGTCGCCGTCCGAACAACTGCGCCGCATCGCGCCGCAAGCCCGGGCGCTGATCGACGAGCAGTACCGGGTATTGAACGAGGAGTTGCTGCCCACCCTGGACGAAGAGGGCATTCACTTCATCAACAAGGCCGATTGGAACGCTGCCCAGCGCAAGTGGATCAAGCGCTACTTCAACCACGAGCTGGCGCCCATCATGAGCCCCATCGGACTGGACCCCGCGCACCCCTTCCCCGACCCGCTCAACAAGAGCCTAGCATTCATCGTCAACCTCAAGGGCAAGGACGCCTTCGGCCGCAACAGCGGCAAGGCCATCGTGCAGGCGCCCCGCGCCCTGCCGCGGGTGGTGCGGCTGCCGGAGTCCTGCGCCGATGGCCCCAACGATTTCGTGCTGCTGTCATCGATCATCGACGCGCACATGGATGAGCTGTTTCCCGGCATGCAGGCCACCGGGGTCTATCAGTTCCGGGTCACCCGCAACAGCGATTTGTTCGTTGACGAAGAGGAGGTGGACGACCTGCTGCGCGCCTTGGAAGGGGAACTGCCCTCGCGCCGCTACGGCGACGCGGTACGCCTCGAAGTGGCCCAAGACTGTCCGGAGGAGCTCGAGGCCTTCCTAACCGCCCAATTCCATCTCTCCCGAGAGGACGTGTTCCGCTGCAGCGGTCCAGTCAATCTCATGCGCTTGGCCACCGTGCCGGACTTGGTGGACCGGCCGGACCTCAAGTATCCGGGGTTTCGGCCCAGCGTCCCGGACCGGGTGCGCCGCGCCAACGACATGTTCGAGGCCATCGCCGCTGGCGATGTGCTGCTGCACCACCCGTTCGAGTCCTTTGCGCCATTCCTCGAATTTCTGCGCCAAGCCGCCAAGGATCCGGGCGTGCTGTCCATTCGTCAAACCCTCTACCGCACCGGCGCCCAGTCGGCGGTGGTGGAGGCGCTGACCGAGGCCGCCTCCAACGGCAAGGAGGTGATGGTGGTGATCGAACTGCGGGCGCGCTTCGACGAGGCCGCCAACATCGAGCTCGCCAACCACCTGCAAAGCGCGGGCGCGCAAGTGGTTTACGGGGTGGTGGGGCACAAGACGCACGCCAAGATGTGCATGGTGATCCGCCGCGAGGGGCGGGCGCTAAAGCGCTACGTGCATCTCGGCACTGGCAACTACCACACCAGCACGGCGCGGCTCTACACCGACTACGGCCTGTTCACCTGCGACCCGGCGATGGGCAACGACGTGCAGAAGGTGTTTGCGCAGTTGACCGCCATGGGCCGGGCCGGGCGTCTGAAGAAGCTCTTGCAGTCGCCGTTCACCATGCACAAGTCGATGCTGGAGTACATTGACGCGGAGGCGGAGAACGCCCGCAACAATAAGCCCGCCCGGGTGGCGGCAAAGATGAACTCACTGATCGACCGCACCATCATCGAGGCGCTCTACCGGGCAAGCCAAGCGGGCGCCACCATCGACCTGATCGTGCGCGGCGTCTGCGCCCTGCGCCCTGGGGTGCCGGGGGTGTCGGAGAACATCCGGGTGCGCTCCATCGTCGGCCGCTTCCTCGAGCACACCCGGGTGTTCTATTTCGAGAACGGCGGGGAACCCAAGGTTTACCTGTCCAGCGCCGACTGGATGGGGCGCAATTTCTTCAACCGGGTCGAAGTGTGCTTCCCCGTCGAGGACGAAGACTTGAGGAAGCGCGTGGTACTTGAATCCATCGACAATTACCTGCAAGATAATTGCCAAGCTTGGCAACTTGGCGAAGACGGGGCCTACCGAGCCGCAAGCAGTCCGCCAACAAAGCGAAGGAGCGCCCAACAATCGTTGCTGACCATGCTGTCCGACCAGTAGTGTGGATCGAGGCAATACTGGGTTCGCTAAACTGACATAATGGCTTCAAAAACAACCGAGGAGATTCCAATGTTGAAGGTAGCAAAAGCCACGGTAGCTGGCTTGGCCGTCTCTTGGGCCATGCTGATTTCACTAGGCGCTTCCACAGCCAAGGCTGCGGAGGCGGAAGTCGCTCAAGCGGCAGCCGGGGAGATTGAAGAGGTGGTGGTGGTCGGCTCGCGGCGCCGCGACCGGTCGGCCGCCGATTCGCCGGTGCCGGTCGATGTCATCGGCGGAAGTGACTTCGAGGCCCAGGGCGGCTCCAACATGGACGACCTGATCGCCAGCCTAGTGCCCTCCTACAACGTCAGCCAGGAACCCATCAGCGACGCCGCCACCTTCATTCGCCCAGCCACGCTGCGCGGCTTGGCGCCAGACGCCACGCTGGTGCTGGTCAACGGCAAGCGGCGCCATCGGGCGGCCGTGATCGCGCTGCTCGGCGCGGGCATTTCCGGCGGCTCCCAAGGGCCCGATGTCTCGGTCATCCCCGCCATTGCCCTCGACCGGCTTGAGGTGCTGCGCGACGGCGCCTCCGCCCAATACGGTTCCGACGCCATCGCCGGCATCATGAACTTCGTGCTCAAGGAAGATAACTCCGGCATGGCCTTCGACGCCAAGTGGGGCAGCCACTACGAAGGCGACGGCGATGCGCTGACGCTGTCCACCAACGTCGGCCTGCCCTTGACCGAGTACGGATTCGCCAACTTCAGCTTCGAGTGGAAGGAATCCGACCCCACCAGCCGCAGCCGTCAGCGCGGCGACGCCCAAGGGCTCATCGATGCGGGCAACACCAACGTGCGCCAGCCGGCGGCGCAGATCTGGGGGGCGCCGGAATACTCCGACGACTTCAAGCTGTTCGGCAACTTCGGCCTTGAACTCGGCAACGGCATGGAGGCCTACGCCTTCGGCAACTGGGCCGAGCGCCAAGTGGAAGGCGGGTTCTACTTCCGAAACCCGCACACCAGAAACGGGGTGTTTCGGGGTGCCACTCGCGACATCAACGATCGAATCATTTCGCAGGTTAGGCCGGATGTCTGGGCCTACAACGATGGATCGCCGGTTCCCGCTGACCTAGTGGCAAGCCGGGTGAATACAGTCAAGGTGGCCAACCTTTCCGGCGACTTGTCCTACAATTGCCCGATCGTTCACATCCGCAACAACATGGCAGATTCCGGCGATTTGGCAGCAGTGCAAGCCGATCCGAACTGCTACACCCTCTACGAAAAGTTCCCCGGCGGCTTCACGCCGCAGTTCGGCGCCTACATCGACGACTACGCGCTCGCCGGGGGCTTGCGCGGGGAGTTGGGCGATTGGTACTTCGACCTGAGCGCGGCGGCCGGGCGCAGCAACGCCGAGTTCTACATATACAACACCATCAACCCGCAGCTCTTGGGCCAGAGGAACGACATCGACACCTACTACGAAGCGGGCGCCTACACCGAGACCGACCGAGTGGTCAACATCGACCTGTCGAGGCCGCTGGACATCGGCAACCTCTACGGGCCGGTCAACTTGGCGGTCGGCTTCGAGTACCGGGATGAGACCTTCAAGATCACCAACGGCGAACCGAACTCGTTCTTCATCGACCCCAACCTGTCCGCCCAGGGCTTCGGCATCGGCTCCAATGGCTTTCCCGGCTTCCAACCCGGCGACGCCGGCAGCCACAAGTCGAGCTCCATCGCTGCCTACATCGACTTGGAGTCGAACGTCACCGACCGGCTGCTGCTCGGCGCCGCGTTGCGCTACGAGGACTACAAGGACTTCGGCGACACCCTGGATGTCAAGGGCGCGGTTCGATTCCAAGTGGCCGAGCAGTTCGCCCTGCGCGGCGCGGTCAGCACCGGCTTCCGGGTGCCGACCGCCGGGCAGGCCAACCTGCGCAACGTGACCACCGAGTTCAACATGGGCCGCCTAGCGGACATCGCCACCCTGCCGCCCACCAATCCGGTGGCCCAGCAGAAGGGCGCCGAGGCCCTGACGCCTGAGGAGTCGGTGAACATCACCGTGGGCGCGGTGTTCAACGCCGGGCCCGTCGATATCACCCTCGACTACTACAACATCGAAATCAAGGACCGGATCGCCTTCACCAGCCGCTTCAACCTGACGCCCGAGGACATCGCGACACTGGAGGCGGCAGGCGTCAGCGATGCGAGAAGCTTCACGTCGGTGCGCTTCTTCTCCAACCAGCAAACCGTGGAGGCGTCCGGGATCGACTTGGTCGCCACGCTGCCCTTCGATCTAGGGGGCGGCACCTCCACCCTAACCGCGGTGGCCAACTGGTCGGACATCGATCTGAGCAAGTTCAATCCGGACTTCACCAGCGACAACCGGCGGCTGCAGATCGAAGAGGGCCGCCCGGATACCCGTTTCGTGCTGACCTGGACCCATCTGCAGGGGCCGTGGCGGTTCATGGCTCGCGGGCGCTACTACGGCGACTACTACGACGCGCCCACCAACGACGCCTCCGTAGCCTACAACCCGGATCCGAAGTTCCTGGTGGACTTGGAGGCGTCATACGACATCAGCGAATCCGTGAGCGTGCTGGTCGGCGCGCAAAACGCCTTCGATACCTATCCGGAGAAGAACCCCGCAGGCGAGGTGGCCGGCCTGATCTATCCGGAAAGCTCGCCTTTCGGATTCAACGGCGGCTACTACTACGTTAAGGCCATGTGGCGAAGGCAATAGTGGCGCCGGCAGTAGCCGCGGCGTCTAGCGGGTTTTGACCTTCAAGGATAGCGGCGAGGCCTGCAGGTAGTGGGCCTCCTCCTTGAGGTCGAGCTTGGTTAGGGGGTGCTTGGCCAGCCACTCCTTGAGCAGCGTCACCTCCATCTGCCCGCCATCGGCCTCGATGGCGACGTGGGGCAGGGGGTCGCTGCTGCGGCTGCGGTGCAGGATGACGGCCAACCGCAGCAGCGCCGTCAATCTCAGGATGGCACCTTCCGCCGGCAGCGCTTCGTCGTCAATGGCGAACTTTCGGCGGTGCAGGCGCACCAAGGTGGCGAGCTGGCTCTGATCGAGCCTTGAGAAGCCAGGCATGTCCATATGGGCGAGCAGATAGCCGCCGTGCTTGTGGTACTGGTTGTGGGCGATGTCCATGCCGACCTCGTGGAGGTCCGCCGCCCAAGCCAACAGCAGACGGTGCTCCGCAGCCTGCAGCCGCCAGGACACCGCGACCTGGGCCAGCAGGGCCAAGGCCGTGTCCCGCACCCGCTTGGCGTGGGCGGCATCGACGTGGTAGCGGCCCATGAGGTTGCGCACGGTGGCATCGCGAATGTCCTGATGATGCACCCGGCCGAGCAGGTCCTGGAGCAGCCCCTCGCGCAGGGCACCCTGGCTGACCTCCAAGGACTTGAGGTTCAATGACTCGATGACGGCGGCGAGCACCGCCACCCCGCCGGAAAACACCGCCCGCCGCTCCGGTGACAGGCCCGGCAAGTCAATCCGATCAATGTGCTTGGCGTCGATCAGGCGGTCGATCAGGTCCGCGATGCCCGCCGGTCGGATATCGCTGGCCTCGCCGTTTTGCAACCCAGCCAGCACGTTGCTCACCGCCAGCACCGTGCCGGATGCGCCGATGGCCACGTCCCAGGCGGAATCCACGTATTGGCTGCGCACCGCCTCCAATTCCCGCAGGCAGTGGTCGATCGCCTTTTTGAAGGCGCACCGGGTGAGCGCGCCGTCGGCAAAGCACTGCTGGCTCTGGGCAACGCAACCGATGTACAGGCTCTCCATGACCTCCGGTTGAAAGTGGCGGCCGAGGATCAACTCCGTGCTGCCGCCGCCGATGTCGATCACCAGCCGCCGGTCGTGGTTGTCCTCCAGCGCGTGGGACACGCCAAGGTAGATCAGCCGCGCCTCCTCGCGCCCGGAAATGATCTCCACCCGGTGCCCCAAGGCCCGCTCGGCGCTTTCGATGAAGGCCTCCGAATCGTGGGCCTTGCGCAGCGCGTTGGTGCCCACCACGCGCACGTTTTCGCGGCGCAGGTGGCGCAGGCGCTGCCCGAATCGCTCCAGGCATTCCAAAGCCCTTTGGCTCGCTGCTTCAGTCAGCCTCTGACGGTCGTCAAGCCCCTCGGCGAGCCGCACCATTTCGCGGATCTTATCGAGCGTCTGCAGGTGGCCGCCCGACTCCTGCGCGACGATGAGATGAAAGCTGTTGGAGCCCAAGTCCAAGGCAGCGAGCTCCCGGGGAGCTCCGTTGGCAGGAAGGGCAGGTTCGGCCATGGAACGCTCGCTGCCGGAAAGGCGCATTTTAGTGCGCCGCCGGGCAAATGGATAGGCCCGGGCCTAGTCAGGCAAGCCCAGCACCCGCTTGGCGATGACGTTGAGTTGAATCTCGCTGGTGCCGCCCTCGATCGAGTTGGCCTTGGAGCGCAGCCACTGGCGGGTGGTGGCCAGTTCCCGCTCGCTGAACGAAGCGCCGTCCCAGCCGAGGCCAGCCAAGCCCATGGTTTCCTCCATGAGTTCGTACTTGCGCTTGTTCTGCTCGGTGCCGTAGTACTTGAACATCGACGCCAGATGGCCGCTGGCCGAGCCCGCCTTGGCTTCCTCGCCACCTCGGGACAGGGTCAGTTGGAAGGCGCGGTCGTTCATGCGGTGGTTGGCTATCCTGCCGCGCAGCATCGGGTCGCCGATGCGTCCGTCCTGCTCGCCGACGTAGCGTTTGGCAATGTCCTCCATTCGGCGCCCTGTGCCGCCGAGCGCCGAGTTGCCGCCGATGCCAGCCACCATGTTGCGCTCGTGCTGAAGCAGGCGCTTGGCGATGGTCCAGCCCTGGTTGATCTCGCCCACCAAGTTGGCCTTGGGCACCCGCACGTTGTCGAAGAAGGTCTGGCAAAACGGCGACGAACCGCTGATGAGTTCGATCGGGGAGGTGCTGACCCCCTCCGAGGCCATGTCGAACAGTAGAAAGCTGATGCCTTGGTGCTTGGGCGCGGCCGAATCGGTGCGCACCAGGCAGAAGATCCAATCCGCCTGATCGGCGTAGGAAGTCCAGATCTTCGCGCCGTTGACCAAGTAGTAGTCCCCCTGGTCCTCGGCCTTGGTTTGCAGCGCCGCCAAGTCCGAGCCATGGCCGGGCTCCGAGTAGCCTTGGCACCACCGAATCTCGCCGCGCACGATCCTCGGCAGGTGCTCCTGCTTCTGCTCCTCGCTGGCGAATTCCAGCAGCGCCGGCCCCAGCATCCACACGCCGAAGCTGTTGAGCGGCGTACGGGCGTTGATCCGCCCGAGTTCCTGCTGCAGCACCCGGTCCTCCTCGAAGGACAGCCCGCCGCCGCCATAGGCCGCCGGCCATCGTGGCGCAGTCCAGCCGCGCTCGGCCATGCGGTCCAGCCAGACCTTGGAGTCCGGATTCTTGAACCGCTCCCCGCGCCCGCCCCAGACGACTTCATCATCCGGCGTCGGGGTGCGCATGGACGGCGGGCAATTCTCCTCGAGCCAGATTCGGGTCTCGGCGCGGAACTCATCAATTTCGGGCACGTCGGCAAGCTCTTGTTCACTTGGTGGGCTGCGGATTTTAGGGAATCAACGCCCTATGAGGCAATTGCGCGAACCTTCGGTTCGCGTTGGAGTTTCGCTAGCGCGAAACTCCGCGAGCAGTCCCGTCTGTAGTCGAAGCGAGGCAAAATAGGTCAACATCCTGGTAGTGGCTCAGTTTGAATTGCATCAGCCTGTAAATTCAGTGTGATGCAATTCAAACTGAGCCGCTACCAACATCCTCATGTCAACCTAACCCCGGAAAAAGCCATGGTCATCCTCAACATCGGCACTGTGATCGCCTTGCTCATGGCCCTTGCCGTCCCATCCCTAGCAGCCGCCAAGGTCCCGAATGAGCTGGCCGAGCCGCCCAACATCATCTTCATTCTGGTTGACGACCTGCGTTTCGACGGCATGGGGTTCCTGCAGCAGCAATTGCAGACTCCCCACATCGACGCGCTCGCCAGCCGCGGCGTCTATTTTCCCAACGCGGTGGTCACTTCGTCGTTGTGCTCTCCAAGCCGGGCGACGATTCTCACCGGTCAGACAACCCGCAATCATCACGTGGTCGATAACAACAACAGTTCGGAGGAGGGCTTGGTGTTCTTTCCAAAGTACCTCCAGCAATCGGGCTACGAGACCGGGTTTTTCGGCAAATGGCACATGGGCAACGCAACCGATGCGCCGCGCGACGGGTTCGACCGCTGGGTAAGCTTTGCCGGCCAGGGATTCTATTTTCCGGTGACGGGCCCAAGCGGCCGGGCCAACCAGATCAACGTGGACGGAACGCACGTGGACCAGACGGGTTACATCACCGATGAGCTGACGGACTACCTGCTCGACTGGCTCAAAGCGGGCCGCGACGCCTCCACGCCGTTCTTCGCCTACCTCAGCCACAAGGCCGTGCATTCAGACGCCGAGCCGGCACCCCGTCATCGCGACCAGTACCGGGCCACCGACTTTGCGCTGCCGGAGACCGTCAAAATCACCCCGGAACACCTGGACGGCAAACCCATGTGGGTGAAGAACCAGCGCAACTCCTGGCACGGCATCGACTTCTTCTACGCCAGCGACCGCAGCATGCGGGACTACCTGAAGGACTACTATGGCGCGCTGAGCGCCGTGGACGACAGCATCGGACGCATCTGGCGGTTTCTGGAGACGCACGGTCTTGAGGACCAAACCCTGGTCGTGTTCTACAGCGACAACGGCTTCCTCATCGGCGACCACGGCCTGATCGACAAGCGCAACGCGTACGAGGGCTCCGTGCGGGTGCCCATGCTGGCGGCGGCGCCCGGACGCCTTCCCGAAGGCGTCACCAACGACGCCCTGGTCCGCAACCTGGACCTGGCACCAACCTTTCTCGATGCCGCTGGCCTCGAATCCCCGGCGCACTTCGAAGGCAAGAGCTTCCTGCCGGTGGCCACCGGCGAACTCAGCGTTGCCGAGTGGGGCGAGCCCGATTTCGTTTACGAGTACTTATGGGAGTGGACTTTCCCGATGACGCCAACGACCTTCGCCATCCAACGCGGACCCTTGAAGTACATACAGTACCACGGCATCTGGGACATCGAGGAACTCTACGACGTGGATGCCGACCCGCTCGAGGTGCACAACCTCATCAACGACCCCGCCTACTACAGCGCTCGGCAGGAACTGCGCCTCGCGCTGCATGAGCAACTGGCCGACAACGATGGCCGGCGCACGGTGCCGTTCAGCGCCCGGCTCGCCGAGGGCATGAACCTGCGCGACGAAAACGGGCCAACAGCGGCGCCGTTTCCCGAGGCCTGGAAGGTCGAGCCCAATCGGCCGGACAGATATCTGGGCCTTTTGCCGGATACGGCGGAAAAGAAGGCCCACCTCGATGCTGGCAAGCCGTACCTGCCGTGGCTGATCGACCGCTCCGCGGGAGAAGACGCTGAGG
>CAZRBP010000062.1:0-19862 GCA_964598305.1 uncultured Pseudomonadales bacterium
GATGTCCGACAAAGAAAAGATTTTGAATTTGCAGCGGCTCTATGCAACTCATTTTGACGCCAGGGACGCCGAGAAATTTGCCGATTTGTTCGCACCGGACGGTGTCATGGTCCCACCCGGCCTCGACGGCAGGGCATTGGTCGGCCGCGAGACCCTGATCAAGGTCATTAGCAGGACGCCGCCTGGTGGAGAGCACAGGCCTGGCAAGAGCGAAATAAAGATTGACGGGGATACCGCAACTGCGGTGTCGAGATATGAATTCACCGGTGCGGATGGGTCGCTCGACGCCGGAACCTATGAAGATGAATTTGCGAGATTCGGCGATGGCTGGAAGTTTACGCGCAGGGCGGTCAAGCGCGATACGTGATCGTTCGCCACCATCCGTGCGCCCCTTTTATCCACCAAATGCATGGACAACCGCGCCGTTCGTATAGCTTGAATAATCGCTGGCCAAGTACAGCGCAGTGGTAATGATCTCGTTCGGCTCGCCAAACCGGCCCAACGCCACCCTTGCCTTCAATTCCTCATCGTCGCGCCAGGCGTCCGAGGCATCCGTCAGGAAACCGCCGGGCACAATGACATTTGCCCGCACACCCTTTCCGGCGTATTCCTTCGCAAAGGCCCGCGTTGCGTTGTTCAGGGCCGCTTTTGCCGATGCATAGGGCAGAATGAACGGCTGGGGATTTTCCGACCCCATGCTGGACACGGAAATAATACTGCCGCCATTGGCTTGCGCCATGCGCGCTCCGAACAATGACATCAGCCGGAAAGGACCTTTGAAATTGACGCTCATTACCTTGTCGAACAGTTCTTCACTTGTCTCGAGCGTTGACGGCGCAATCGGCGACATCCCGGCATTGCTGATGAATACATCAACATTTTCATGCCGTTGATAGACATCTTCAACAAACTGATTGCATTCATCCCATTTGCCGACGTGTAGCCGAAAAGCGCTGCCTTTCGCGCCGAACTCAGCAAGTTCGGCGACGACCGTTTCGCAGTTCCCATACTTTCTACTGGCAACGATCACTTCGGCGCCAGCGCGGGCAAAGCCATGCGCCATGGCACGTCCCAACCCTCTGCTGCCGCCGGTGACGGCGACAGTCTTGCCCGTCATGTCGAAGAGTTCCGATGGTGCGAGATGAAGATTCTCGTGTTTGCTCGTCATTTTCTGCGCTCGCCCTGGGTATTGTCTCGTTTCAGATTGCTGCACCCTGCTCTCGCCTTGGGGTGCAGCGCTGGCACCCTTCAGCCGGCAATCCCGGTTGTCCTATCGCCGAAGCAGTATTCCGCCACCGGGCGGCCAGCCGACACCTGAACTGTAAAGCGCTGTTTCCGCGTTGCTGACCTGGTTGTGAGATGTGCCTCTGAGCTGGCGAACCGCTTCCAGTAAATGATTGATGCCTTGCAGATAAACCTCGGACAAATGGCCACCATGGGTATTCGTGGGGATTTTGCCGCCAAGGCCGATCTGACCGTCCCTGACAAATGGCCCCGCCTCGCCGCGCCCGCAAAATCCCCAGTCTTCGAGCAGGAGGAGCACGCCGGCGGAAGTGCCGTCGTACAGTTCAGCGACATCGATATCCTCGGGCCCAAGCCCCGCTCGCTTGTACAGCTCGTTCGCAGCGACTCGATGACCGGCCGTGCCGATGTCGGAGGTCAGCTCGGAATAAACGCTTGCCGATGTCCATCCGGGAACGTTTGCGGTGGCGATCGCGTGAATGAACACGGGCTTGACATCAAGATCTCTGGCTCGCTCGGCGCTCATCACCATAACGGCCGCGGCGCCATCGTTTTCTTGACAGCAGTCGAACATTCGCAACGGGTCGGAGATCATTCTCGATGATTGATGGTCCTCAAGCGTCATGGGCTTGCGAAGCACGGCATCGGGATTATTCATGGCCATGTTGCGCTGGTGAATCGCCAGCCTTGCGAAATCTTCCGTGGTCGTTCCGTACAAGGCCATATGGCGCTGCGCGCGCAGTGCGTAGATGGTCGGGGGCAGGATGTAGCCAAACGGTACGGTATGGGCAACGCTTGGGGGAATGCCGTCGGCAAACAAGTCGGCCATGGCACCGCCCATGCGGTAATCTTCCTGAACGATGGAGCGGAAAACGGCGACGCAGTTTGCGTGGCCGGTCGCTACAGCCATCGCCGCATCCGCTAGAGCTGTCGGCAGGCCTGAACCACCTCCACCCCAAACCGAAGAGGTGTATCTGCAGTGCTTGATGGGTAGATTTCCCATGACCTTGTCTGAACCGGGCGTGTTGGAATCGAAACAGAACGTTGTCATCCCGTCGATTTCGCTGAGTTCAATACCAGCGTCATTTGCCGCATTCCGGATCGCCAGCAGCGAGAGCTTCAACGTGCCTTCAGAGCGCTGCTTCCCGCGCTTGCTATAGGCGGAGTTTCCGATGCCGACAATACATGCCTTGTCGCGAAGCCAGTAATCATCCATGAAAGCGCGCCTACACCAGTTCGAAACAAGGCAGCCCCAGGTCGTCATTCAATCGGACACAATGGAGCCGAACCTTTTGACCAACCTTCAGTTCGCCGGGGTGCCAAACATTGACAATGTTTGTGACCATGTGGGCGTTTTCTATGTTCGCACTCTCAAGTTTGACGATCGCAACGTTGTACCAGGAGGATGGCCAGTCGTTGTCGTCTTTTCGGGAGTGGTCGGGTAGCCACGAGAAGCTCACAAGGGCACCGGAGCCGTCGATCTCATCCCAGTTCCAATCAAAAGAGCCGCAATGGCAGCAAGCGATCGTCGCCGGATAGCGGTGCAGGCCGCACGCCGCGCATCGTTGGATTGCGAGCACGCCTTTCGCGGCGGCTTGCCACATGCCCAGTTCGACCGGATTGGTATTGGGCAGCGGCATGCTCCCCGGTCGATTGACCGATTTGTCCTCACAGTCAGAAATGCGTGGCACCTCGACCCTTCCTCCATTGACACCGTGAACGCACGACCAATAAGACTTGCGCTGGCCGCAGCCTCATTTTACATGAAAAGGGCCGGAATCCAGTTGCGTGGGGGCAGGTCAATGCGCCTGAAGGCGAGCAAGATACGGAGAATTCGATGCCTTATGGGGAGCCCGGATGGTCTGGTGAACCCGGCGAGAGTTGTCGGCGTGCATGATGCCAAATCCAGAGCCGCGCCTCAGGGAGCGCGGTGTGTGGTCATGGGCGGCACCTTGCGGATCCTGACCGGTCACGAATCACTCATCGCACAATCTCGCTAAAATTAATGCTCGTGCCCCATCCAACTGACAATAAGCAGTCTATCGCCCTCGTGGTAAACCCATCACTTTTGTCGCAATGATGTCCCTCTGTATTTCATTCGACCCGCCTGCGATGGTCAGCACCCAACTCCACATGTACTTTTGAGGCCACATGTTGCCGCTTCGCCGATAGTTGTACTTCAGGAAATCGAGACCAAGTATGTCCGAGGCCAGGCGGAATATTTCCTGGTACACAGACGATTGACAAGCTTTCTCCCGGTCCTTAATGTGACAGGGGTGGTAAAACTGCACCGTCGATCCAGACACTGGGTTTCGAGGCCGCATGACCCAAGATGACATGATGCGTCACCAGATCACCGATGAAGGGATCGGGCTGATGCGGGACCGCTGTGGTTACCCCAATCCAACGGTAAGATCGGGCACCCGCCAACTGCCATGGTGGACCCTGGCATCCCCTGACGCCATCCGTCATCACGTCAACGGCTATGGCGACGACAACCCGCTGTATGTCGATCCGGACTATGGGGCGCGCACCCGCTGGGGCGGGCAGATTGCGCCGCCCGGATTCGATGCCGCCGGCGGACCGCACGCGCATCGTGAAAGGCCAGCGCTGCCCGAAGGGGATGCGAATTCAGTTGCTCCCGGCGAGGAGGAGGATGCGTGGTACCGGCGGCTGGGCCGGTCGATCCCGCCGGAGTTTCATGAGCGAACCAGACGGGCCTTGCGCGGCATCCAGCTTTACTCCTCCGGCAATGAGACCACCTACTATCGCCCCTACTTCGTGGGCGACTACCAAGCGGGTTTGGCCGGCGGCGTTTATTCCGTGGAGGAGAAGGAATCTGAATTCGCGGGTCGCTCGGTCATCGTCGCCAATCGAACCTTTTCCTGGAATCAGCGTGGCGAGGCGTTGGGGGAGCGGCGTCATTGGTTTGTTCACGCCGAACGGCGCAAGTCCGGCAGCCGGAAAAGCAAAAGGCCGAAACCGAGCAGGGCGCACTACAGCGACGAGGATCTGCACAGGATCGAACAGCTCTACGAATCCGAACGGCACCGAGGCGCGGACACGCTCTGGTTTGAAGATGTGGAGGTTGGCAGCGCCTTGCCTGAAATGGTCAAGGGCCCGTTGCACTTGACCGACATGTGGAACCAACACATGGGATCGGGGTGGTTTGGCTACGGCAACCCCGCGCTCCGCTTGGGTTACGAGAATCGCAAGAAAATGCGCGGCTTCTACAGCAGAACCCAGTACAACTCCTGGGATGTCATTCAGCGGGTTCACTGGGACGAAGCGCTGGCCCAGGAAGTTGGCGTTCCCCTCATGTACGACATCGCGCCCATGCGCAACGCCTGGGTGCTTCACTACTGCACCAATCTGATGGGCGACGATGCATGGCTCTACACCATTCACAACGAGCTTCGTTCGTTCAACTACTTCGGTGATACCACCTTCTACTCCGGCACGGTGACCGGCAAACGGGTGGATGCCGCCATCGGCCCGTTGATGGAGATCAAAATCTCCGGCGTCAATCAACGCGGGGTGGAGAACACAACCTGCAAAGCGGTGATTCTGCTGGCTTCCCGTGAGCACGGCCCGGTGAAACTGCCGACGCCGCCCGACCGAATCACGGACAAGGTGCAACAGCTGAATTGGGAACAGCAGGCGATGCTTGCGGGTTGAACCGAGCCTTAGAATTAAGACGCCATTCCCCTTCCATGGAAGGGGAAGCAACCTCAATCAGTGCGGAATCGGCAGGACCTTGGTTTCGAGGTGCTCGCCGAAGCCCTGAACGCCATGTTCGCGGCCAAGGCCGGATTCCTTGTAGCCGCCGAACGGCATGTGCGACCCACCCCCGGACATGGCGTTCACGCTCAGCACGCCGACCCGCAGGCGCCTCGCAATCTCGACGCCACGGGCGTTGTCGCCTGTGTACACCGCGCCGGCCAGTCCGTAGCGGGTGTCGTTGGAAATCCTGATGGCCTCCTCGGCATCCTCAACCGGAATCATGGCATGGACCGGGCCGAAGATCTCCTCTTGGGCAATGGTCGCGTAGGGATCCACATCCGCAAAAAGGGTGGGCTGGATGAAGTACCCGTCCTCGTGTTTGTCCGAGGGGCCTCCGCCGAGCACGACCCGTCCCCCTTCCGCCTTGCCTTTGTCGATGTAGCCAAGCACCCGCTCGAACTGGGCTCGGCTGACCACAGGCCCCATGATGTTCGCCGGGTCGAGCGGGTCTCCCCAGCCCACATCACGCATCGCACTGTGAAGCGCTTCGACAGCTTCGTCGTATCGTTCGCGCACCACCAATGACCGCATGGCGAGAGAGCAGCCCTGGCCGGCGTGGTAACAGCTCATCATGCCGATGTTGCTCATCGCGCTTGGCACGTCGGCGTCCTCCAGGATGATGTTGGCCGACTTGCCGCCGAGCTCGAGAAGCACCTTCTTCACGGTTTGCGCCGCCGAGGCCATCACCCGCTTGCCGACGGGGACGGAGCCGGTGAACGCAACCATGTCGACCCGCGGATCGTTCGTGAGTATCTCTCCGACCTCAGCCTTATCCGCGGAGGTGACCACATTGAATACGCCAGCGGGAATGTCCGTCTGTTCGGCGACAATCCTAGCGATTTCCGTGCCCGCCAGCGGTGTGTCTGGTGCGGGCTTCAGGACAACCGTGTTGCCGGCGGCAAGGGCGGGACCGACTTTCCACACGTTCAAGGTAAAGGGGAAGTTCCAAGGCGTGATGGCGCCGACAACGCCGAAGGGTTCCCGAATAATCGCCTGGTCGTAGGGCGCGCCATCGGGTGCGGGTGTTCTCTGCTCCCATTCAAACTTGTCGATCATTTCGATGACCCGGGTGAGGTCATCGATCGGGTGATCGAGGTGCGGGCCATGAGTCAGGCTCACCGGCGCCCCGACTTCGGCAACGACGACTTGCCTCAAGTTCTCCTTGTTCCGTTCCAGCGCATCGCGCAATTGCAGAAGGCAATGACGCCGAAAGGCGCGATTGGTGCCCCAATCCGTCTCATCGAAGGCTTTTCTCGCAGCCGAGATGGCCAGATCCATGTCTGGCGGACCCCCGTTGGCAGCGGTTCCGATCACCTGCTCCGTGGCCGGATTGATGTCGTCAAACAGGCCCCCATCAAGCGCCTCGACCAGTTTGCCGCCGATAAGCAGGCGACCATGCCCGAATTGCAGCTTTGTGTCGTTCATAAACTCCTCCGTGTTCCTCGTTCGGCGATTCTAAGTGTACAGGCCTGTGCAAATAGTTTTATCATAACAAGTTAGGAACACGGGAGGGCGACAATGTCCAACGATCTGGAATTCAAAGGGAAACAGGTGGTCGTCACGGGCGCTTCATCTGGCATGGGCGAGGCCACCAGCAAACAAATCATGCAGCTTGGTGCCGATGTTGTCGCGCTGGACATCAAAGCGCCCAATTTTGATGTGAAGGCCTATCATGAAACCGATCTGAGAGAACAGGTGGCCATTGATGCAACCCTCGATCGCCTCGAAGGGCCAGTGGATGCCGTCTTTTACTGCGCAGGTCTGCCCCAGCAGTTTTTCCCGCCGCTGGATTTGATGCTGGTCAACGTGGTTGGCGCAAGACACCTGATCCAAGGTCTCGTGCCGAGAATGCCCGAGAGTTCAGCCATTGCCTGCGTCTCGTCTGTTGCGGGGTCGGGGTGGCCGGCGGATTTGCCGGCTTGGCTTGAATTGGCGCAGACGCCGGACTTCGACACAGCCAAGGCCTGGTGCGCCGACCCCGATCGGGAAGCGCTGATCGGCGATGGCTATGCCGCCTCCAAGGCGGCTATGGTGGTGTACGTTATGGTTGCTGCTGCAGAGCTCGTCGCAAAGGGTATTCGCATCAACGTTGTCAGCCCGGGGGCAACGAACACGCCGTTGATGCCTCGCTTCGTTGAAATCGCCGGTCAGGATGCCGTAGATGCGGTGAAACAGGTTGCCGGTCGCATGGCGGAACCCGAGGAGATTGCCAATCCGCTGATTTTCCTGAATTCTCCAATGGCGAGCTACATCAACGGTTCCAACCTGATGATCGACGGAGGATTCAGCGCTGCGATGACGACCCAAGGCCAAGCTGCCTGAACCATATGCTCCTATCGTCGCTGCAGTATGGCGTTATCGCCCTCGCGGCAAACCCATCACCCTTGTCGCAATGATGTCTCTCTGAATTTCGTTCGAGCCGCCGGCGATGGTCAGCACCCAGCTCCACATGTACTTTTGGGGCCACATGTTGCCGCTTCGCTGATAGTTGTACTTCAGGAAGTCGAGACCGAGTATGTCCGAGGCCAGCCGGAATATCTCCTGGTACACGGTGGTCACCAGCACCTTCATGATGG
This sequence comes from uncultured Pseudomonadales bacterium, assembly GCA_964598305.1. Taxonomy (GTDB): domain Bacteria; phylum Pseudomonadota; class Gammaproteobacteria; order Pseudomonadales; family Azotimanducaceae; genus Azophilus. Next base: position 7,602 of record CAZRBP010000062.1, read on the forward strand.
ATCCTTCCGGACCCGGCGCGCCGCGCCTTTGAATCTCGCCGAGCATGGATAGAGTCAGCGATTTAATCGACACGGTCTGGGCCTTCAGAAAGGCGAGCCGCTGCGCGATGCGGTCATCCTTGATGGCAAGGCGACCATCCGCTAGGCGCGTTTTGCGGGCTATTCCAATGAGGTCCTCGATCCACTCAGAAACTTCCATCTGATTGTTGATGAAGCCGGTTCCGCGCTCGGCCGACAAAGTTGACATGGCAACGGACCAGCCATTGCCGATTCCACCCACGATATTGGCGATCGGAAACCGTGCATCATCGTAGAATGTGTCATTGACTTCGCTGTCGCCGGTCATGGTTTTTATCGGGCGCACTGTGACGCCCGGAACCCGCATGTCGCCAATGATCCAAGTCAGGCCCTTATGACGTTTGGATGCGGGATCGGTGCGGACCACCAATTCCTGGAAGTCAGCAAAGTGCGCGTTTGATGTCCAGGTCTTGTGGCCATTGACGACAATTTCGTTGCCATCGATTTCACCCTTGCAGTGCATGTTGGCGAGATCGGACCCGGCGTTCGGCTCTGAGAACCCCTGGCACCAGGTTTCCTCGCCCTTCAGTATTCGCGGCAGATGTTCGCTCTTCTGCGCTTCGTTTCCGCACGCGATCAGCGTCGGCCCAGCGTGATTGAGCCCGGTGTAGTTGGCATGCTGGCCGGGTGCCCGTGCCCGCCACAGCTCCTGCAGCCAGATCATGTAGTGGAACCCGGAAAGCTCCTGGCCGCCATAGGCCTTGGGCCAGTTCACGCCTGCCCACCCGCCTTCGTACTGGGTCTTCTGCCAACTGCAATCGAATTCAAGAGCGCCCTGGATATCCTCCGGTCGCTTTTCCTTGGGCACGTTGGACATTAGCCAGTCCCGCGCTGCAGCGCGAAACGCCTTGTCTTCTGCTGTCTCGTAAAGATCCATGGAATCAATCGCCCCTAGAAGGGAGTCATCTTGGCGTTCAACACGATTTCGGACTGAGTGAACGCATTTGAGACCATCCGCTTGAGCACGTGAACGCGCTTTAGGAAGAAGTGGGCAGTGAACTCATCCGTGACCGCGATGCCCCCATGCAGCTGAATGTTGTCCTCGACATTGCGCAGCGCCGTGTCCTCGCACAACAGCCGGGCCGACGAGACATGCAGATCCGCGTCGCGCGTTCCGCCTTTTGATGTTTCCGCCAAGACCAGGGAGGCGTAGTACAACTGCGCGCGGGCTGCCTCGCAGCGAACCTTCATGTTGGCAATCGGGTGGCTCACGGCCTGGTACGCCGCGATCGGGCGTCCGAATGTTTCACGGACTTTTGCGTATTCGGTGATTAGGTTCATGACCTCCTCGGCTGCGCCTTGGAGCTGCGCTGATACCAATAGATTCGCCGTTTGCAGGATGCGCTCACCGGGCGCTTGGGCGACGATCTTCTTGTTGCGCAGGTCCGTCTCGCCCAATCGAACCGATTTATCCAGATTGGGAACTGGGATGATGTCCGTACCCTGCAGATCGATCAGTCGGGCCCAGCCCTTCGTCAGATGCACGGCATAGCCCGCCTGGGACCCGCCGAACAGCATCTGCGAGGACAGATCCTCGGCATCAAGGGTCGGATCCCTGTTGACTGTCAACGCGGCGACGGCCTGTCCGGCAGCCAGCGAGGCGGCCAGTTCATGCTGGCCCGCCGCGTCGCCGATTTTCGCTGCAAGGACGGTGGACATGATCTCCAGCGGCGCGCAAACGCGCCCGAGCTCGTGAAACACCAGCATCTCTTCGATCTCGGAGTACCCGACACCGCCGGACGCTTCGCTCAGCGTCATGCCGAGCCACCCCATGCCGGCAATCCGCGACCAGACTGAATCATCGACGAAATCGCTTGCCCGCGTCTTCTCGTGGAGACGCTCAAGCGGCAGTTCCTTGCGAGCGAATGAGGCTGTTGAGTCAACTATTTGGGACTGTTCCTCGTCGAGCAGAAGATCCATGTCCTCAGTGCCTCACGCGATTGCTTTGACCAACTCGCTAGCTGCGAAATTCCGGCATGGCGGGCGGTTGCGGGAGTTGCACTTCGCCATGGACGCGCGAAGGCAGCAGGATCGTCGCGGACCCCCTCAGGTTCTCCGAGCCTCGCTGGTTCTCGCCCCAAAACTCGATTTCGATGAGGGGGCCCAACCCGCCATCAACGCGGGCTTCCGAAATTCGGCCGCGAATCCAAGTGGTGTCGCCAAAGTAGTTGAAGCGCCTGAATTCGTACCTCAGACGGTGAACAAACCCGTCGTCTCCCGCATAGTTGGTGCAATAGTGCGCCGACCACGCCGCCCGCATCGGTCCGATGTCGTAGATCAACGGAACACCCACTTCCCGGGCCAGGTTCTTGTCCCAATGGACTCTTTGCACGACGTCCCAGGCATTGAACTCGTTTCGCGTATAGAAGCCCCTGAGCTTTTTCCTGTTCTCGTATCCGAGACGAAACGGCGGATTCCCGTATCCAAACCACCCGCCTCCCATGTACATGTTGATCTGGTCGGTGATGGTCATGCAGCCCTTGACCATCACCGGAAGCTCCGTGCCCACCGCAGCATCTTCAAAAAACAGCGTGTCTGCGCCCCTTAGGTATTCCTGGTCGTAGGCTTCCTCAATCGAAGCGAGTTGCTCATCGGTGTAAAGCGCCGGTTCGTCCTTGGCGTACTTGTCCGAGGACTTCGCCTTGCGTCGCTCGGCATGGACGAACCAGGTTTTTCCCGTGGAGGTTACCGTCTCGGATTCATCCCACATGGCCGACGCGTTGGTCACGATGGCCGACCTGCCCCCAAACTCCGATTCCTTTGGCTCACAGCTTTCCACCCATTCCGAGTGGCACAAGCTGTCTCCGGGAACGATTGGGCGATAGTAGGTGTTTTCGCTGCCGGAGTGATACAGCTGCACGCCCCTCAACGCGACGCGGGTTCGCTTGTCCAAGTCCTCGGGCATCTTCCGTGAGCGCTTGTAGCCCATCGTGTTCTCGAAGCCAGGGGGGGCGATTTGCGACTCCCAGCGGGTGTCGAGCCCGTAGTCGGAATCGACGAACAGCGGATTGGCGTCTCCGTAGCCTTCGGTCCAATGTCGAATGGCATCCGGCGTGGCGGTGGTGTTCCAAGGGAGATGCACGGTCCCGCTTCGAACCGTGGGGTTGGGGTAGCCGATGCGCATTCGCATGAGGTCGATTTCCGCATCGGTGATCCTGCCCTTGATCAAGCCCTTGTCAGTCACTGATGGCCTCCCTTTGCCGCCGAATCCATGCCGCCGAGTACACGTTGACAAGCCCGCGGCAAGTGTACCACGATACCTACTCGATACTGTGAAAATAGATCACGGAACCCGCACGCTGTCAAAGGCGGGGACGCCGTGTGGCGTTACTTGAAGTGATCCTTGTCCCGATAGGAGCGATGGTGGACCAAGCGGTCCATCTCGAGCACATAGCGTTTGGCGATCGTCCGCCGCTCTGCCTTCGTTTTCGCGAGCGACAGGGCCGCTAGCGTGCCGAAAAACGCCATGGACGTTGTTGCTACGGCAAACATTTCAACATCCATGTCGTTTGTGATTTCCCCTGCCTCCTGAGACTCTATGTGACTCGACAGGATGGTCTTATAGACATCGTTGTGTTGCAGGCCGTTCTCCAGGATCTTGTACACCTGTGAGCGAAGAATCGATTCGTGCTGATCCGCGAGCACCATCAGCAACGTGCCCGGTTCAGTCGGTGCGCGACTTTTCTTGAGGGCGGCAAAGAACTTTTCAGTCAAGGCCTCGTGCGCGGCAGCGATTAGTTCACTCACGTTGTCAAAGTGGTAGTAAACCGCACGACGTGTTATTCCCGCCCGCTTAGCGGCCGATGAAATGGTGACAGCCGATTCGCCGCCTTCCGCGAGCAGCTGCACCGCCGCATCAGTGAGGCGGCGTCGGGTTTCGCGACCGTTCTCGCGGGTGGGGCGGGCGTTGTTGGCCACCTCAACGGCGGGTTGTTTTTCCGTTTCCGCGTACATGCCTGATCGGGTGAAGGATGCTCCGGCCTGTTGTTCCGGATAGAAGCAGTTTTGTGACAGCGGCGAGAACCAAGGCGCTACTCAATCCAACGCACCCTCACGCTAGAGTTCAAGTGTAGCATCGAGTTCGAGGAAGATCGACATGCACTCGGCTATGGGGTCCAGTTGGGATCGCGCTTTTCGGCAAACGCCCTTGGACCCTCGACGGCATCCGGGTGGGTTCGGTGTTCCGCGAGCAGCTGCCAGCCATACCGATAGCCAGCATCCAAACCGTAGTCCAGGCTGCCCCAAATCGCCTTGAGGGACTTCTGCAGCGCTTGCGGTGATGCTTGGGCGGCGAGGCCGGCAAGTTCCATCGCGCGTGTCATCAACTCGTCGCTGGGCACGACCTCGCTAATCAAGTGAATGCGTTCCGCCATTTCGGCGGACAGGCGCTCGTGCTTGCCGAGCACAACCATCCGCAGCAGCCGTTCGAGGGGAATTTTCCTGGATAGTCCGATGGGCTCCAGTGCGGTGACCTGGCCGACGTTGACGTGGGTGTCCACAAAGCTCGCCTTGTCGCTGGCGATGACGATATCGGCGTCGGCCACGAAGTGCAGTCCGGCGCCGGCGCAAACCCCATTGACGGCGGTTATGACCGGCTTGAAGAACCCGACGTGCCTGGCGGTGAACAGCGGCCAGGGGTCGTCGCCACCGTCTTGGTCGCCTTGCCTGGCCTGTGCGCTGGCTTCGAGCGCGCGCACATCCGCACCTGAACAAAAGCCGCGTCCGGTGCCGGTAAGGACAACGCTGCGTATGGTCCGGTCAGCTTCAAACTCCGCCCAAGCATCCCTGAGCCCCTGAAACATATCCGAGTTCAGCGCGTTCAGTGCTTCCGGATTATTGAGCGTGACCACGCCCACATGGCCTTTTTTCTCGACAAGCAACTGGCTCATATTCGGATTCTCCGCAAGTAGGGCGACTACTGAATGGCCCGGGCTTCCTTCAAGGCCATGATCTCATCCCAATCCAGCCCCAGTTCCAGCAAGGCTTCCTCCGTATGCTGACCAGGCTCTGGACAGGCTTTGAGTTCGCCAATCGGCTCTTGGTCGAACTGCCCCGGTGATGCGGCGGCCAGGTAGCTTGAGCTGTCTCCCAACATGACCGGCGTGACGATGCCGTTTACCAACGCCTGCTCGTCGGCAACGACTTCTGCGGTGCTCAGCACGGGTGCCCAGACGCCTTGCATGGAATCCAAAGCAACCAACCACTCATCAAAGGTCTTGCGCAGGAAGGTTTGCTCAAGCTCCGCTACGCACGCGTCGCGGTTCTGGTTTCGTGCCTCCATGTTGGAGAACCTGGGATCATCGACCAGATCCTCGCGTTCAATGTGCTGGCAGAAGTCGGCCCACCAAGCATCTGCCTGAAGCAGGCACAGGCAGATCCAGCGCCCGTCCTTTGTGGGGTAGGTGTTGACGATCGGGTTGAGTGGGTTGGCCCGGGTGACAAAGGGTGATTCCCCACCGTTGTGCACTCCGGCGATGGACTGGCACATAATCCAAGCACCGGTGTTGTAGAGGGAAACGTCCACAACCGCGCCTTTGCCGGTTCGTTCCCGCCGGAGCAGGGCGGCGGCCACTGCGCCGGCCAGATGGGTGCCTCCGCTGATGTCGCCGACGGATCCCGGCATGAACGGCGGCTCGCCCCCGGGGGGCGTCATCCGGTGCGCAATGCCCCCGCGACACCAAGCGGATGGCCAGTCGTAGCCTCCTTTATCGGCGTCCGGTCCCCGCAGGCCGTAACCGGTGCCACGAGCATAAACGACGTCGGGCCGGATCTTGCGAATGTCCTCTGGTTCAATTCCGAGCTTTTGGCGGGCCCGGGTTCGCAGGCTGGTTAGAAACACATCCGCCGATTCGACCATTTTGTAGAGGGTTTCCCTGCCTCCCGGTGTGTTTAGGTCCATGCCGATGCTTCGCTTGCCGCGATTGGAGACCTCCATCATTGGATTGATGGCACCTTGCGTGGCGACCGAAGTGATGAGCCCCCGCTGCGGGTCACCCCCATTGCGGTGCTCAACCTTCAGGACATCCGCACCCCAGTCCGCGAGGATGGTTCCGGCGATGGGAACAAAGGTCCACTCGGCCACCTCGACAACCTTTATCCCTTCCATTACGTCGTACATTGAACAACCGGGCCTCCACCGTCTAGCCGTGTGCCATCCTTATATTGCTCAATTTGCACAGGGTGTGCAACAATTGGAAGGCCCATCAGGGGACGGATCGGGGACTGGGATTGGCGATGAGTGGCTTTCGAAACAAGAGCGCAATTGTTGGCGTGGGCCACACCGGTTGCAAAAAGGAAGTCCCGGTGCCGCGGTCAACTTTGTGGGTGCGCGCCTGCCAGGAAGCTGCGCAGGATGCCGGGCTCCCGCTGAGCGAGGTGGACGGCATTGTAAGCCTTGATACCTCACCCATTCCCACCGAGTTGGCACCGACCCCTCACTACATGTCGGAAGCGCTGGGCTTGGATTCCATTCGATGGAACGGCGGCGCAATCGGGGGGCCGGGGCCGGGCCTGCTCGCCGCTGCGACCTCTGCGGTGGTTGCCGGAGTCTGCGATGTGGTGCTTGTGCTTTACACCATGGAGCGTCAGCCGACACCGCAAGCGAGCCCATCAAACAATTTTTCGTTTCAACACGCAGCCGGCAACATGGCGTATCTCGCACCCTATGGGTACGGTGTGTTCATTCAGTGGATTGCGGCTTGGCAGCGACGGTTCCAGCACGAAACCGGCTTGAAGCGCGAACAACTTGGCCGAATGGTCGTCGATCAACGCAACATGGCGCTTCGAAACGAAAAGGCGGTGATGAAGAAACCGCTCAGCATCGATGACTACATGGCGTCAAGGTGGATTGTCGAACCCATGTGCCTGTATGACGCCGACATGCCCGTGAACGTTGCCATCGCGTGGATAGTGACCGGAGCGGATCGGGCGCGAGACCTCAAGCAGAAGCCCGTCTACGTCGCCAATGTCGCTTCATGGCTTCCACCACGTCCGGATTTCGTCTTCCATGAGGATTACACGGACATGATGATCCCTCAGCCCGTGATGGAACGCTTTTGGCGGGATGCGGACGTACAGCCAAAGGACATCTGCTTCGCTGCGCTTCACGATGGGTTCTCGATCTACACTCCGTACTGGCTTCAGTCACTCGGCTTCGTGGGCAAGGAGGACATTGCGGACTTTGTAGGCAGTGGGGAGTTGGGCGCTGATGGCAGGCTCATCAACAATCCGCACGGCGGAAACCTGTCCGAGGGCCGTACCCAAGGAGCCGGCAGCATTGTCGAAGCGGTGTTGCAACTGCGCGGCAGCGCCGGGGAGCGCCAGATCCGTGATGCCTCGAACTGCGTCGTCGCGACCGGCGGTCCGCCGGTAACGTCGGCGGCGGTGCTGTGCGCATAGGTTTCAACCATAGCCCGATGGGAGGTGCACGTGAAGCTTAACTTGGAAAACAAAGTCGTGATGGTTGTCGGCGCCACACGCGGCTTTGGTCGCTCCTGCGCCAGCATTTTCGCGGAAGAAGGCTCGAAGCTGGCGTTGATCGCCAGAGACTCGGATGAGCTCAAGGAGGTGTCCAAGGAGGCGCGGGCGGTCCGGGATGTTCCCATTCAAGTGTTTCCCTCCGACTTCATGAATCCGGACGATCCGCCGCGCGTTGTCGCCGAGATCGTCGAACGTTTCGGCAAGATCGACGCCCTTGTCAATACCATTGGTGTTTGCAATTCAAATCCCGACGGGGATCCGTTGGCGGCGGAAGCGATGTGGGAGGACGCCTTCCAATCGGTGCTGATGGCAGCGGTGCGATCCTGCCGCGCCGTGGTGCCGGTCATGAAGGAAAACGGCGGGGGGGCGATCGTCAATACGTCGGCGATGTCCGCGCGGCACTATTTGCCGTCGATCGCACACTACTCCGCATTGAAGGCTGCCGTTGCCCATTTTACGAAGAACTTGGCCATACACTATGGCAAGGACAACATCCGGGCCAACATCGTTCTGCCGGGCTGGATCATGTCCGAGCAAGTTGAAGCGATATTTGATCGGTACGCTGAAGATGCGGAAATGAAGGGCAAGTCCCGCCAGGAGATTTTTGATCAAATGAACGAAGACATTGATCGCGTCACCTTCTGCGGCCGTGGTGGCGAGCCTGATGAATACGCCCGAGTTGCCGCATTTCTCTGTTCCGAGGCTGCCAGTTACGTCAGCGGCGCCTGGGTCAATGTTGATGGCGGTTCGATGTTCTAACGACCCGGAGCGAGAGCGCCGCTAGGCACGCTAGAGGCAGGCGCACATGGCGCTACCTTGAGGTCGTTGAGGCTCTCCCGCGGCAGCGCGAAGTCAATCAAACCGATGCTCTTCGTCCCAAACATCCGTTAGTGGATCGCTGTCGGCGGGCCTTGGAAGGGAGATGGCGCCTCCGTCCACGGGTATCACCGCTCCCGTGACGAAACTCCCGCCTTGCGAGGACAGGAAGATTGCCGTGGCGGCTACGTCGTCGGGTTCGCCAATGCGTCCGAGGGGAATGTTCCTTGTGAAGCTTTGCAGCACTTCTTCGTTTTCCCACAGTGGCTGGGAGGCGAAGCTGCGGATGAGGCCGGGCGAAATGCAATTGACACGGACGTTGTGAGGCGCGAATTCGGCGGCTAGGCACCGGACAAGATGGGCCAGCGCCGCCTTTGAGACGGAGTACGCCATGGTTGTGGGCAAGGCGACGTGACCGGCGATTGAGCCCATGACAATCACGGAGCCACTTCGACGTGCGACCGTGCCGGGCAGCACCATATGGCACAGTCGAAACGTGTGATGGACATTGGTGTTCACCACGCGCTGGAATTCATCGTATCCGGTCGCAGCAGATCGCCCGATTGGGGCGAGCATGGCGGCACTGCAAACCAGGGTGTCGATTTGGCCCCAGGTTTCCAAGGTGCCGTCGACGAGTTGCTGCAACTGGCCGATATCTGCGATGTCGGCGGCAATGCCTGCCGCGATGTTGCGCCCTTGGGCGAACTTCGAGTTCAATTCGTCTGCCGTCGCATCGCAGTCCGCTTGGTTTCTGCTTGACACAACAACCTTGGCGCCAGCCGCTGCCATTCGTTCCGCAACACCGCGTCCGATGCCCTTGGTGCTGCCGGTAATGAGCGAAACCGTTCCTTCCAAACTGAAGAGATTCATAGGTTCCCCTTGATTCCGAGGGAGGTTGGGGTGTTGCGCAGTCCGATGGGAGAGGAGGGCATCTTCAGCCTTCGGCCGCCTTCAAGACCAGCCGATATCTCGGAGCGCCGGTGCGCAGCACTTCGAGTGCTTCGTTGATCTGATCGAAATCGAAGACTTGGACGATGGGCTCGATGGCGTGGCGCGCCGAGAACTCAAGCATCTGCCGGGTCGCGAGCGGGCCTCCAGCGGGGCTCGACGTGATTGATTTCTGACCAATCATCATGGGAAGAATGGGGAGCTTTATGGGCTCATCCACGACGCCCGCCATGTGGAGCTGGCCTTTGGGCCGCAACGCGGTCAGGTACGCTGTCCAATCGAGAGCGACGTCAACCGTGCTCATGATGAAGTCGAGCGAGCCGGCGACCTGGGCGAGAGCAGCCGGGTCCCGGGAATTCACGAAGTGCGAGGCGCCCATTTCGCGGGCTTCGGTTGCCTTGTCGGCGTTTGAGGAAAAGGCGGTGACCTCGCATCCCCAAGCGGCCAAGTACTGGAGTGCGAGATGTCCAAGGCCGCCGATGCCGATCACCCCGACCCGGTCCGTCGGCTGGACGCCGCACTCGACGATCGCGTTGAACACGGTTAGGCCCGCGCAAAAGAGCGGTCCGGCCGACAGTGGATCGACTTCGCTTGGCAGTGGAGCCACCCAGCGGCCGTCGGCGCGAATTCGATCGGCGAAACCGCCGCGCGAGGTGGGCGTGGGCTTCACTTCGCGACACAGATTGTGCTGCCCTCCCAAGCACCAATTGCACGTCATGCAGGATCCCGAGAAAGCGCCGACTCCGACTCTCTGGCCAACTCTTAAGTGGGTGACGCCGGCCCCGATCTCTTCAATGGTTCCAATCACCTCGTGGCCCGCGACGAGCGGATAGGTGGAGGAATTCCATTTGTTGTCGATGAGGTTCAGATCCGTGAGGCACATCCCACAGGACTCGATCCGGATCTGCACTTCCTGCGCACCCAACTCACCAGGATCGAATTCGAAGGGCTTGAGCTCTCCCTTCGGCTCCAGCGCCGCGTAGCCAAGGAACTTCAAGAGTCTGATCTAAAGTTGTCTACCCAGGAATCATTCCAAGCGGTCCAATGGGTAGCCACGCGGTCATCCCCCACGCGCCGCGCTCTGCCCTCGCACTGCTCCCTATGCGTCTTGCCCATCGCCTTTTCCTCGGCAATGCCTTCCTTGGTGAACAGGCGCCCCCTGGCGTCGGGCAAAAACTCCCAAGTCTGGGCTCCATCGTCGATCGACGACACGATGCGGCTCACATGGCCATCTTCTCCATACTCGAAGGTGGGGTCCACCCGATTGGTGCACACGATGTTGCCGTTGCGATCATTGAGCCAAAAGAAGCCGAATCCATCCCTTCCCGCACCAATCACCCCCACCTCCGCAGTGCCGTCCTCGTAGATGGTCCCGATGTTGTGCCAAAAGATGGAAATGCTGTCCATGATTGGGTTCGTGGCGAACGTCATTCCGGGAGGCATGTAGTAGCAGTCAATGTAGCCGATGCCGCGCACACGCTCCCCGAAGACCTCGCCTTCGACGACGTAACCAAGCGAATGATAGCCGCAGCCAAGCCCCCGCCAGTGCTCCCAAACCAGAAGCGGTCCGTAGAATGCGACCCCGGGCCCGACGATCCGGCCATGCAGCGAGATGTTGGGCTCCTCCCAATGGAGTTCGTCGACCGACTGGCGGATTAAGAACTTGTCGCCGTTGCTCCGCTCTCCCTCGATCACGGCAACCCCGTTTTCGAGCCTGCGGGACAGGGGACGAAACGAGGCGTCGGCTTTCCCAGGATCAGGACTGATTCGATCGCTGCCTCGATTGTGGTAGTTGCTCTGTGCTGAGGGGAGGGGAAGGCCCTCCCGGGGCAGTGTGCGCAGTACGATGTCGCGGTCTCCGTTTTCGCTGAACACGGAGGCGAAGACGTAATGGTTCTCGAGACAGATCCCCCATCGGTCGTAGGGTCGAATGGTGTCCTCGGGATTGACCTCCACTAAGCCGACCACGGTTTGTTGGCCGAAGTCGCCAAAGGGCCTGGGGGTTTTTCTAGGGTTTGTGCGGGTGGACAAAGTGGTCTTCCTCGATGGCTATGATGACAAAAGGTGGCCGCTGGGCTGCACTCAGGCGGCCTGAACGCGTCGCCCGTAGTACTGCGTCAAGTCCTTGCCGGCATCAAAGTCGGCGAGCAGCTTCACGCCGAACTCGGGAATGGGCTGGTCCTGCGGATCGTGCCAGGGTGTCACGCTGCGAAAGACCTTCAAGGCGACCATCCAGCGCTCCCACCGCGGGATTCGATCCAAGCCCATGCGGTGGCGACCCGTTGATTGCGCCCGGTCCTCTTCAGGCACATGCTCTGCGATCCCGTCCATGACCAACGCGTTGAAGCCCTTGAAGAACCGGCGCACGGTGCCCGCCGTGACGAAGTGCACTCGGCCGAATGGCTTGTTGTAAACATGGTTGTAGATCTTCAGCGCGGTGGAGCGATGCTCGATTTCCTCGCTGAGGTGCCAGAGCCACATGGAAGCCACCCGAGCGTCCCCTCCGCCAAAGAGCGTCTCCCGATTCTCGATGATCATCTTGCCCGTTGGCGTGAAGGTCCCTTCGAGCGCAGCGAGGAAACAGACGCAGTACTCAAGCCCATGCTCGACCAAGAGCCGGTCCCAGTACTCGATCGCGTTCTCGCGCGTGTCGGCCAATCCGGGGTACCGCTTGATGAGTTCTGCGATGTGCCTTTCCGCGCCCTCGTTGTGCACAGCCTCCTGCCGGATGAACAGGCGGTTTTCGGCCTGCAGCTCCGGATCCTCGATAAGCGAGTGCACCTGCCTGAACGCCTTGCAGAGCATTTTCTCGAAGGCGACCGCGGCGAACGAGAACCGGATGATCGTCGTCGAAAACTCAGGGTTGTCGGGGTTCCATATGAACGGCACGTCCGTGAAGTCCCATGGGATCTTGCGTACTGTGAGGTTGCTCATTGTTGC
>CAZRBP010000063.1:0-2316 GCA_964598305.1 uncultured Pseudomonadales bacterium
TCCGTGTGTCGTGGAACGGCGGAGCGACGATTGTTCCGTTCATTTCCCCACCAAGAGTGTCGGCTGCCTTCCCTGATCAGCGCGCATCCCTGCTGTCCAAGGTGCTTCGTCAGCTTAGACCGCTTCATTCAGGACGACTTTTTCCTCCAAATAGCTTTCCCCGGCGGCAGCCCGGGCGTCCCGGCGATTGAACTCTAGTGCCTCGGAGAGCGTTTCAGCGAGGCTTTGTTGGAGTGCTGTGTGGGTTCGCTCTTGGCAATTGACACCCGGCACTTCTTCGACCCAGCCGATCCACCAGTCCCCCTGTTGCTTGATCACTGCGGTGTATTCCATTTCGTTGCCCTTTTGTTGGTGGATGCAGGGTTCAGCAATTTGCTGATCAAGGCTTTGATTGGGGATGGTATTGGAATCAGGAGTCGCAATCAATTCAAGCCAAGAACCCACAATCTATCAGCAAGTTATGGATTCCGTTGAAAAGTGGGGCTGACGCTTGAGACTGGCAAGCGAACCGGAGTGGGGTCCGCTGCCGTTCAGTTTCTGCGTGCGGCTATAATGCGCGGCGCAGGGGGATGCCGAGACGCATCCAACAGAGGCAGCAATTGAAGGCAGGTGCGATGAGCGAAGCGGAATCCCAAGAAGCAGCCGATGCCGCATCCGGCGGCGGATTGGCCGATCAAGTCGAGGGCGTGGCCCTGAACAGCGCCTTGGGCGCGGACCCGCGCTCGCTGGCCAAGGCCTGGGGGCAAGTCGTGGCCGAGGCCTTGGAGCAGCCGCGGCTGCTTTGGGAGACCGGGCAGAAACTGCAGGCCGAGATGCTCGGCATCTGGTTCGGCAACCGCGATGCTAACCTGCCTGCCGACCAGCGCTTTGAGGATGCGGCTTGGTCTGAGAACCCTTGGTTCAAGCGGGTGCGCCAGTCCTATGTCGCCTGGGCTGAAGCGCTGGATGACTGGCTGGCGAAGTCCGGCCTTGAGGGCATCGAACGGCAGCGTGCGCGCTTCGTGATCGATGCCGCCAAAGACGTCTTTTCACCAGTTAATCAGCCCCTTACGCCTGAAACCTTGAAAGCCGTTGAAGAAAGTCGGGGTGAGAGCTTGGCTCAGGGCGTGCGCAACTTCACCGACGATCTGTTCAACAATCACGGTTATCCGGCCGTGGCTGACCGCAGCGCCTTCGAGTTGGGCAAGGACGTGGCCGCCACGCCGGGCGCGGTGATCTACCGCAACGAACTCTTCGAACTGATTCAATACAACCCAACCACTGAAAGCGTCCACAAGCGCCCCTTGCTCTATGTGTTCAGCCAAGTCAACCGCTTCTACTTGGGGGACTTGACGCCGGACCGGAGCCTGTTCCAGGAATTGGTGGACGCCGGCGTTCAGGTGTTCGCCATGAGTTGGCGCAATCCGGGGCGCGAGCACGCCAACTGGTCGCTGGACACCTACGCCGAAGGCGTCATCACCGCTTTGGAGGTGGTGCGCAGCGTCAGCCGTCAGCGCAAGATCGATGTGATCGGGCTGTGCGCCGGCGGCACCACGGCGGCGGCGGCGGCCGGGGCCTTGAACGCCCGCGGCGATGATTGGATCAATTCGCTGTCGCTGTTCGTCAGCATCCTCGACAACCGGCCCGGCGACAGCGACTTCACGCTGTTCGTCACGGACCAGTCCGTCGCCGCCCAAAAGCAGACCATCCGTCGCCAGGGCATGATGCGGGAGCGAGACATCCTGGAGATGTTTGCCATGCTGCGTCTCGATGAGAGCATCTTCAGCTTCGTGCGCAGCAACTATTTCCGCGGCGAGTCGCCCTTGGCCCATCCGCTGCTGTTCTGGTCCATGGACTACACGCGGGTGCCGGCGGAGATGCAGTGCGACTTTCTCGATCTTTCGCACCGCAACAGCCTGCCGAAGAAGGAATTGCGGGTATTGGGGCGGCGCGTGGACCTCTCCACCACCCGCTATCCGATTTACGTCATGGCCGGCTCCACCGATCACATAACCCCTTGGAAGGCCTGCTACCGCAGCACCCAACTGTTCGGCGGCGAGGTCACCTTCGTGCTCACCAGCCAAAACCACACCCAGACCATCAGCGCCCGCCCGGACAACCGCCACCTGCGCTACTGGATGGCCGACACCTTGCCGGAATCCGCTGAGGACTGGATGCCGTTGGCCACCGAAACCCAGGGCAACTGGCGCAGCCACTGGGTGGCGTGGCTGCAGGGCCATTCCGAATTGAAACCCGCCCCTGACCGCTTGGGATCGAAGTCCTATCCCCCGCTGGAGGCCGCTCCCGGGCGCTACGTTCGCGAGAAGTAGTTGCCGC
>CAZRBP010000063.1:2416-9031 GCA_964598305.1 uncultured Pseudomonadales bacterium
GCGGCCTGCTGGCGGTCCGGTGCGTTTTGCCGGGCATCGTCCACTTGAATGGTGACGATGCCGATGTCGTGATACTGCTGATGGCGCACCGAGGTGGCGAAGTGCTTCAAGAGGTTGAGGGACAGATCGCTCTCATCCGGTGATTGGCCCCCTCGGTCTTTTAGCACGGCGATTCGGTCTTCGAGATTGTCGGCTTCGGCACCGATCATGAACTCCAAGGTGAGCGAAGTCCCTCGGCCCTGAGCGGTGACCACCAATTGCCGCGGCTCGGCAGCCTCGGCTTCAGCCGTTTCGCCGATCAACGACAGCAGCGCTTCCTCGCCGGCGGCGCACAGGCGGTCGGTGGCGGAGCTGCTCCAGCGCAGCCGTTCAGCCAGATCGCGCAGGAAGGTGTTGATCGCCGGCAGCGCCTCGGTGTTGAGATGCATCTTGATCCGTCTGCGGCGTGGGCTCGCGGCCTCCATGATGAGTGTCATGGCAATGGCCGCTAGTCCGCCGGTTGTCATGCCGTTGCCGAGCAGTTCGCCCAGCGTTTCCCCCAGCAAGTCGGCAAAGATGAGTTGGTTTTGAAAGCCGGTGCCGATCCAGAAGGACAACCCGGCGATCGCCGCCTTGCGGTAGTCGAATTGGTCTTGGGTGATGATCTGCATCCCCTGCATGAACAGCAGGCCCAGGAGCAGGGTGATGTAAGACGCAACCACCGGTCCCGGAATGGCGAGCAAAATGGCCGTGAGCTTGGGCATCAAGGCCAGTGCCATCAAAATGATGCCGATGCAGACGCCAACGTTGCGGGCGGCGACGCCAGTGAGTTGCGACAGCGGGACGCTTGACGAATAGGTGGTGTTGGGCACCGTTGCGGCCAATCCGGAGAGCAGGTTGCCCAAGCCGTCGGCGGCCACGGCGCCTTGCACCCGGCGAAAGTCGATGGCCCGGGATTTGCGCCAGGACACCCGTTGAATGGCGATGGAATCGCCGACGGTTTCGATGGCACCGATCAGCGTCACAAAGATGAACGCCGGCAGCAGCGCCCAGAACGCCGGTTGGTAGGAAAGGTCGAACCCTACCCAGACGGCGTCGGGCAGTCCGAACCAAGGCGCCTCGGCAACCCGGCTGAAATCGTAGATGCCGAACAGGGCGGCCACTAAGCAGCCGACGCCAAGGCCGATGATCGGCGCCCAAAGCCGCAGACTGCCTTTGGCGCACAGGGTCAACACGGCCACCACCAACAGGGTGGCGCCGGCGCTGGCCGGGGCGCTCGCTGTCGGGGCGCCGGGCGGTGTCTCGCCCAGCATGTCGAACATGATCGGCATCACCGTCACGGCGATCAACGCGATCACCGTGCCGGCCACTACCGGCGTGATGATCCGCCGCAGCAGCGAGAGGCGCGCCGACAAGGCGAACTGGAAGAGGGAGGAAGCGATCACCAGCGTGGCCAGCAGCCCGGGGCCGCCTTCAGCCAATGCCGTGACGCAGACCGCAATGAAGGCTCCGGAGGTGCCCATGATGAGCACATGGCCCGCGCCGATGCGCCCGAGCCGGTTGGCCTGCAGAATGGTGGTGAAGCCACTGATCAGCAGCGCGGCGAACACCGCCCAGATCAGGTAGCTCTCGCCGGTGCCAGCGGCGCGAATCACGATGGCGGGGGTCAGGACAATGCCTGCCAGCACCAGCAGCGCGGCCTGCAGCCCCAAGGTGGCGGAGACCAGATGCGGCGGCTTCTCGTCCGGCTCGTAACGAATTTCGGCGGAATCGCCTTGGTTGGTTTGCTCCACGATGCTGCCCAATCCTCCAAAAGGGCGCAATATGCCATCATCTTGCCTGAATGCCCAAAGAAGATTTGCGTCACGGAAACTGCCATGGCCTTGCATCCGAGCTCACCCGACCGCAAGCGCGGAGTTTCGCGCCAGCGAAACTCCAAACGCGGCCGCTAGGCCGCGCTGGCGCGCCCGATAGGATTCGAACCTATGACCTTTGGCTCCGGAGGCCAACGCTCTATCCAGCTGAGCTACGGGCGCTTGCGTGGTGCTGTGGGCAATGGTGTCCCCAAGCGCATTATAGGGGCCAAGGCCGGTCTCGGCAGCATGCGAACCCGCTGCGCGGGTTCGTTTGAATTCCGGCCAACGTATGATTCCAGCAACGCTGATGCCAAGAATTCGGGCTTAAGGGATCCGCAATGAGCGACGTCATCACCGAACCCGTCCGCCGCACCCCGGTGGTTCATGAAACCGACGTGCTGGTGGTCGGCTCCGGCCCCGGCGGCTTGGCGGCTGCCTTAGCGGCGGCGCGATGCGGGGTCGAGGTGACGCTGCTGGAGCGTTTCGGCTGCTTCGGCGGCAACATCACCGCGGTTGGCGTCGAAGGCTTTGCCTGGTATCGACACGAGGCCACGGTGGAGGCGGGCGGCATCGGCTGGGAATTCGAGCAGCGCGCCAAGGCCATGGGCGCGGCGGTGCCGGAAAGCCAGTCCTTAAGCTATGAGTTGGACAGCGAGGGCTTCAAGCTGGTGGCGGATGCCTTGGTGGAGGAGGCGGGCGTTCATCCCATGCTGCATCGGCAGTTCGTGGCTCCCATTCTGGAGGGTGGCGCCATTGCCGGCGTCATCACCGAATCCAAGGCGGGGCGGGAGGCCATCCGGGCGCGACGGGTGATTGACGCCACTGGGGATGCGGACGTGGCTTACCGGACGGGAGCGCCGACCCGCAAGACGCCGCTGGAGGCCATGCAGGCGGTGAGCGTGATCTTTCACTTGGCCGGCGTGGACAAGGCCGCCTTCATGGCGGAGGTGCGCGCCAACCCATCGACCTACAGCGATTGGTCAACCGGCGAGTGGACCGCCGAGACTTCCGGCAAGGAGGACCACCTGTTCTCACCGTTCCTTAAGACGCCGTTCGAGAAGGCCAAGCAGGCGGGGCTGATTGCTGCGGACTTGAACACCATCGGCGGCACCTGGGGCGCGGTCCACGACAGCGGCGAGCTGACCTACATGAACTTGGTGCACATGCCGGGCTGCGACGGCACCGATCCGGACAGCCTCACCCGCTTCGAGATGGAGGGGCGCCGACAGGCTATGCTGGCCATCGAGGCGCTGCGGCGCTTTGCGCCGGGCTGCGAAGCGGCGCGCCTGCGCAACTTCGGCATGACCTTGGGCGTACGCGACACCCGCAAGATTGACGCTGCCTACAACCTGACCGAGGCCGATGTCCGCAATCAGGCGCGGTTCGCCGATTCGATCGGCATCTACCCCGAGTTCATTGACGGCTATGGCGTGCTGGTGCTGCCCACCACCGGCCGCTACCTGCAGATTCCCTACCGATCCCTACTGCCTGCCAAGGTCGATAACCTGCTGGTTGCCGGACGCGCCATCGGCGGCGACCGCATCGCCCACGCTGCCACCCGCAACATGTCCTGCTGCGCGGTGACCGGCCAGGCGGCCGGCGTCGCTGCTGCCCTGTCGGTGAAGTCGAGCAACAGCTTGAAGGGCGTTGATACGGAGGCCTTGCAGCGGGAATTGGTTCGCCAAGCGGTTAGAATCGCCTGATTTTGGATTGGAGGTCATTGGTGGAATTCGACGAGGTTGTCCTCGGGCGGCGCAGCATCCGGGGTTACAAACCGGTTCCGGTGCCCAAGGCGTTGATTCGGGAGGTGATCGAGATGGCGATGCGGGCACCGTCGTCGTTGAACACCCAGCCTTGGAACTTTCATGTCGTCACCGGGGAGCCTTTGGACCGCATTCGCAAGGGCAACACCGAGCGCAATCTGGCCGGCGTGCCGGATTCGCGGGAGTTCCGAAGCCACGGGGCCTATCGGGGGACGCATCGGGAGCGGCAGAAGGCAATCGCCGCGCAGCTCTTTGCGGCCATGGACATCCCTTGGGAGGACAAGGCCAAGCGCAAGGACTGGGTGCTGCGGGGGTTTCGCCAGTTTGATGCGCCGGTGGCCGTGGTGGTGACCTATGACCGGTCGATTCACGGCGGCGACATCGCGCCGTTCGACTGCGGTGCGGTGACCAACGCCTTGGTCACGGCCGCTTGGTCGCGGGGGTTGGGGTGCGTCATCAACAGCCAAGGCATCATGCAGTCGCCGGTGGTGCGTGAGCACGCCGGCATCCCGGACGATCAGGTCATCATGATCTGCGTGGCCTTGGGCTTCCCCGACGAGTCCTTCCCGGCCAACGCCGTGGTATCCAAACGCAAACCGGTGGACGAAGCCGTCCGGTTCGTCGGGTTTGAGTGAGGGTCTAGTAAAGGGGTTGCTGCGCGTGGGCGATCGCCATGGTGATGTCATAGACAAACTTGCGGATCTGGTCCGACATCGCCTGGCCAATGAGGTCGAGCTTGCGCACCTGCTCGATGCGCTCACCGGCGTGGCGCAACTCGCGTTCGCTTAGGATGACCTCGAACACCGAGGCGGAGTCCGCCAGGCAGATGAGCGCCACGTCATGGGGGTCGGGGATCTTGTCGCTCAGCAGCACGTCCATCAGGCGCAGCTTGGCTTCACGCTCTTCGCGGTCGTCGATTACCGGGTAGCGGCGGCTGCCGAACACCCACAGGAAGCGGGTGTCCTCCACCTTGATGATGTTGCGCTGCTCCAGGCGCTCGATGGCGGCATCGCGTATCTGCATGCCCTGCTCGGCGATGCGCTGAATCCAGGTCTTGGGCGGCAGGGATTCGGTTTCGGTTTCGATTTGCTTCAAGGGCCCGTCCAGGATGGCGTCGCCGGTGGGCGTGGCGTCCACGACGAACAGCCGTTCGAGATCGCAGTCGATGCGCCCCTTCAGGCCGAGATCCATCAACACGGCGCCCGCCATCAGCATCTCGGTGACGTTGGCGTGGACATCCTCCATCTTGCCCGTGTCGTCATCGAGCAGCAGCAGGATGATGTCTTCGGCGAGGTTCAGCTTGGACATGGTTTCAGCGACTCCCTACCCATCCCGGAACGCCGGGCATTATAGCGATTCCAGCGGCAGTGTCATGAAGCTTGCCTGCCCCGGCCGAGCCGGGTGCGCTTGTGCTGCATGTAGTCCACGACGATGTATTCGCCGAGCTGCTCCGGGGTGGTGTAGAACACGCGGCCGCCGTTGATGCGGGCGATTTCATCCATGAAGGCCTTCAGATAGGGGCTTCGATCGAGCATGAAGGTGTTGATGGCGATGCCCTTTTGGGTGCAGTGGCGCACCGCCCGCAAGGTGGCGCGAATGGTCGCCGGCGTGGGCGGATAGGCGAATTGCGCTTGGCCGTTCTCCAAGTGGGAGGTCGGTTCGCCGTCAGAGATCATGATGATCTGCTTGGCGCCGCCGGGCTCCTTGCCGAGCAGCCGGGAAGCCAGCAGCAGGGCGTGCTGCATGTTGGTGCCGAGCAGGTAGTCGTCCCACTGCAGAAAGGGCAGTTCGTGGGCCTTCAACGCCTTGGCGTAGGCCGCGAAGCCGATTACGTGGAAGCTGTCCTTGGGGTAGCGGGAGCTGATCAGGTTGTGCAGCGCCAAGGCCACCTTCTTGGCCGCCTGAAAGGAGCCGCGCAGCGCCATCGACCAGGACAGGTCCACCAGCATCGCCGTGGACGTGGAGGTGATCATTTCGCTGCGGTACACCTCGAAGTCCTCATGGCTTAGGCGTACAGGCGAGCCCGGGCCATTGCGGTCGATGGCGTTGCGGATGGTGCGTGGCATGTGCAATTGGAAGGCATCGCCGAACGCATAGGGCCGGGTCTGCTCCAGGCGCTCGCCAAAGCGGCCCTCCTCCGGCAAGGCGTGGTTGCCCAAGGACTGCCGTTTGAGGCGTTGATAGATTTCGCCGAGGGCCTTTTGGCCAATCATGCGCGAGCCGCGCGGGGTGAGTTCGAAACGGTTGTTGCCCTTGGCGCGGATGTAGCCCGCCTCCTCAAGGGCCTTGAGGAGGTCGTTCAGGCCGTCGAGGTTCTCGGCGGCTTCGGAGCCGAGCATTTGCTCAAGCAGGTCACGGTCGATGTGGCCGAGGTCGCCGCCGCGTTCGGCGCTTTGCACCTGGCCGATGAGGTCATCGAGCCGCTGCATCTCGTTCATGAGCTGCATGGCCGCTTCGAGGCTCAGCTCCTCGCCGCCGTCGAAGCGATATTGGCCACCCTCCGGGCGCAGGAAGTCCATGCCCTTCATCAGCCGGGCGAGTTCGCGGTTCAGTTCCGGGTCGTCGAAGCGGTCCTGCAGCAGGCTTTGCAACTGTGCCCGCTGTTCGGCGGACAGCGAGTTCATCAGCGATTGGGCGGCGGCCATCTGCTGGCGCATCTGCTCAAGCAGCTCGTCGAGGGAGGCGGGCGGGTCATCGCCGAACAGGTCGCCGAACTCGGCCATGAACGCCTCGAAGCCGGGATCCTCCCCGGCAATCCTCTTGACCAGCATGTCGTTCAGCGCCTGAAGCATGCGCTTCATCCGGTCCATGTCGCCGTCGGAGAGCCCCTTGATCAGGTTCTCCATGCCCTTGAGGAAGCTGTTGGTCGCCGCTTGGCGTAGCCGGTTCAGCAGTTCGAGGAATTTTCGCTGGGCGTCCGGGTCAAGGAATTCATACTTTTCGAGCGCCTTGATGCGGCTTGGCAGGTCGTCCGGCAGTTCATCGAGGGTTTGGCGGCTGCGCTCCGCGACGCTCTT
>CAZRBP010000063.1:9131-12212 GCA_964598305.1 uncultured Pseudomonadales bacterium
AGATCGTAGCGGCTGAGCTGTTCGCGGCGCTTCTCCCGCAGCCGCTTGAGCATCTCGTTCAAGCCCTTTAGCGAAGTGCCCTGCATGCCCCGGCTCATCAGGTTGCGCAGCGCCCAGCGCAGGTCGCCCTGCTCAATGACGTCTTCGGTCAGTGCCGACATGATTTCACTGGCATCGAGTGCCAATTGCTGGCTGCCGTCCCAGGCCGAGTAGCGCAGGTTGCCGGGGAATTGACGCACTTCTTTCCTTGCTCCCTTTAAGCCGAGTAAACGGCGGCGCCGGATTCGGCGCGCTTGTTCAGCCGCTTGTTCAGATGCAACCCCTCCAGAACGAACTCGACGATTGCGGCGTGGACGCCGGGGCTTTCGCCTTCCAAGTGGGCGGTGAGGGCCGGAATGTCGGTCAGGATTCGGCGATAGTCCGCCGCTGGTACGGCGGCCCCGGCAGTGAAGCTGTAACCCTCGCCGAAGGCCGCTTCCACCGCTTCGAAGTCGGTGCTGCCAAAGGCGCGGTCGAACACCGCCTTCACCGACGTTTGCACGATTCGGGCGATGACCCGGGCCTCGTCGCCTTCCTCCATGGCCTCGACCTCCAACTTGCCTTGGAAGCTTGGCAGGATGTAGGCGAGGTCGGAGATGCGTGGCGCGACCTCCGGCTCGCCGAGGGACAGTGCCCGCCGCACGGCGTTGGCGGTCAAGGTTTCGTAGTTGGCGATGGAAGCCCGCACGGAGACGCCCGAGCGTTGGTTGACGTCCGGGGAGCGGCGGGCGGCGTGGGTGATTTCGGCGATGATCTCGGTCATGAACGGCGCCACCTGCAACGGCAGCCCGACGGCTTCCAGCGTGCCGGTCGCCGCCGGCACCTGCGCCTCCTGGGCCATGATCTCGATTTCCTGCTCGATGCTGGCCGGGTAGTGGGTGCGGATCTGTGCGCCGTAGCGGTCCTTCAAGGGCGTGATGATGCGGCCCCGGTTGGTGTAGTCCTCCGGGTTGGCGGTGGCGACGATGAAGACGTCGAGGGGCAGGCGCACGCGATGGCCGCGAATCTGCACATCGCGCTCCTCAAGCAGGTTCAGCAGCCCGACCTGGATGCGCTCGGCCAAGTCCGGCAGTTCGTTGATGGCGAAGATGCCGCGGTTGGCGCGCGGCACCAGGCCGTAGTGCAGGGTGTGCTCATCGGCTAGGTAGCGGCCTTCGGCCACCTTGATGGGGTCCACCTCGCCAATCAGGTCGGCGATGGTAATGTCGGGGGTGGCGAGTTTCTCCGCGTAGCGCTCGTCGCGGCCAAGCCAGCGTATCGGCGCGCTGTCGCCGTGCTCCGCCACCAGGGCGCGGCCTTGGGGGCTGACCGGCTGATAGGGGTTTTCCGGTATCTCGGCGCCGTCAAGCACCGGGGTCCACTCGTCGAGCAGATTGGCGAGGCTCCGCACGAGGCGTGACTTGGCCTGGCCGCGTTCGCCGAGAAAGATGATGTCCTGGCCGGACAGCAGGGCGTTCACGACCTGTGGAACCACCGATTCGTCGTAGCCCTTGATGCCGGGAAACAAGGGTTCCCGGTTCGGTTCCGCGCTGCGCAAACGACGGATCAGATTGCGGCGAATTTCCGCCTTCACCGGCTCGGGCTGGTAGCCCGATGCCTTCAGTTCACCCAGGGTAGCGGGCTTGTCCGCCATGTTGCTGCCTTGCCGCCTTCGATAAGCCTAGTCTCTCAGGGGAGAGGCGGGTTGGCAAACTCCGTGCACCCACTCGCGAAACCGCTAAAGGAGTTCCCAACGCACCTGGCACAGCACTAGGCTATACTTCGCCGCTTTTCCCTATACCACCTTGATTCTGGAGCGAAGCCGATGGCGTACCAGCACATAACCGTGCCTGCCGATGGTGAGAAGATCACCGTCAACGAAGACAACACCCTCAACATTCCCGACCACCCCATCATTCCCTACATCGAAGGCGACGGCATCGGCATCGACATCACGCCAGTCATGCTCAAGGTCGTGGATGCCGCAGTGGCCAAGGCTTACGGCGGGCGGCGGCGGATCGCTTGGATGGAAGTCTATTCCGGCGAAAAGTCCCTTGAGGTGTATGGCGCGGACGAGTGGCTGCCGGCGGAAACGCTTGAGGCCATGCGCGAATTCAAGATCGGCATCAAGGGGCCTATGACGACGCCGGTGGGCGGCGGCATCCGCTCGTTGAACGTGGCCCTGCGCCAAGAGCTCGACCTCTACGTCTGCCTGCGCCCCGTGCGCTGGTTCAAGGGGGTGCCGAGCCCCGTGGTGGCGCCGCAGAAGACTGACATGGTGATCTTTCGGGAGAACACCGAGGACATCTACGCGGGGGTCGAATGGGAGGCGGACTCTGAGGGGGCGGAGAAGGTCATCGGCTTTCTGCAGGACAGCATGGGTGTGCGCAAGATCCGTTTCCCGCGCCACTGCGGCATCGGCATCAAGCCGATCTCGGTGGAGGGCACCGAGCGCTTGGTGCGCAAGGCGCTGCAATACGCCATCAACGAGGACCGCGCCTCGCTGACCTTCGTGCACAAGGGCAACATCATGAAGTTCACCGAAGGGGCGTTCAAGGACTGGGGCTATCGGCTCGCGGCCCGGGAGTTTGGCGCGACGCCCCTCGATGGCGGCCCTTGGCACGAATTGACCAATCCGAACACCGGTCGCCAGATCATCATCAAGGACATGATCGCCGACGCCATGCTGCAGCAGATTCTCACCCGACCCGACGAATACGACGTGCTGGCGACCATGAACCTAAACGGCGACTACATTTCCGATGCCCTCGCCGCCCAGGTTGGCGGCATCGGCATTGCGCCGGGCGCCAACATCGGCGACACCATCGCGCTGTTCGAGGCCACCCACGGCACCGCCCCGAAGTACACCGGGCAGGATAAGGTCAATCCGGGCTCGCTGGTGCTTTCCGCCGAAATGATGCTGCGGCACATGGACTGGCGCGAGGCCGCCGACCTCATCATTGCCGGCATGGAAGGCGCCATCTCGCAGAAAACGGTCACCTACGACTTTGAGCGCCTGATGAGCGGCGCCACCCTCCTGTCGTGCTCCGCCTTCGGCGACGC
>CAZRBP010000063.1:12312-14939 GCA_964598305.1 uncultured Pseudomonadales bacterium
TGAAAAAGCCGCCCATGTACAAGGTCATTCTGCTCAATGACGACTACACGCCGATGGAGTTTGTGGTCCATGTGCTCGAGACCTTTTTCGACATGAACCGCGAAAAGGCGACCCAGGTCATGTTGGCGGTGCACACCCAGGGCAGCGCGGTCGTGGGCATTTTCCCCCGGGACATCGCCGAGACCAAATCCGAGCAACTCAACCAATACGCCCAGGAAAATCAGCATCCGTTGGTTTCCAGGGTGGAAATGACGGACTAAACCGCTTACTTTAGGGTCATGCTTAGCAAAGACTTGGAAACCACGCTCAACGAGGCGTTCCGCGAGGCCCGTGCCAAGCGCCACGAATTCATGACCGTCGAGCATCTGCTGCTGGCGCTGCTCAGCAACGATGCGGCGGTGGAAGTGCTGCGCAACGTGGGCTGCGACATCGACAAGCTCCGTGAAGACTTAAGCGAGTACATCGAGACCACCACGCCGCTGATTCCGGCGGGCGACGCCAAGCGCGAGACTCAGCCTACCCTGGGCTTCCAGCGCGTCCTGCAGCGTGCGGTTTTCCATGGACAGTCCTCGGGCCGCAAGGAAGTCACCGGCGGCAACGTGCTGGTCGCCATCTTCAGCGAGCGGGAAAGCCAGTCGGTTTACTACTTGAAGCAGCAGGACATCGCCCGCATCGACGTGGTCAACTACATCGCCCACGGCATCTCCAAGGTGTATGGCGAGAAAGGCGCCACGGAAAGCGCGGTGGAGGGCGAGGAGCGAACCCAAGGCGAGGAGGGCGCTCAGAAGGCCCTCGATGCATTCGCCACCAATTTGAACGAGCAGGCCAAGGCTGGCCGCATCGACCCGCTCGTGGGCCGGGAGCAGGAACTCGAACGGGTCATTCAAGTGCTGTGCCGCCGACGCAAGAACAATCCGCTGCTGGTGGGCGAGTCCGGGGTCGGCAAAACCGCCATCGCGGAGGGCTTGGCCAAGCGCATTGTCGAGGCCAAGGTGCCCGACGTGGTGGCCGAGAGCACCATCTACGCCCTCGACCTTGGCGCGCTGCTGGCGGGCACCAAGTATCGGGGCGACTTCGAGAAGCGCTTCAAGGTGGTGCTCGCGGAGTTGAAGGAACAGGACGGGGCGGTACTTTTCATCGACGAGGTGCATACCATCATCGGTGCCGGCGCCGCTTCCGGTGGCGTCATGGACGCTTCCAACCTGTTGAAGCCGCTGTTGACCTCTGGCCAGATTCGCTGCATGGGCTCCACCACCTACCAGGAGTTCCGCGGCATCTTCGAGAAGGATCGGGCCCTTTCAAGGCGCTTTCAGAAGATCGACATCGTCGAGCCGGACATTCAGGACACCTACCAGATCCTCAAGGGCCTGAAGTCGCGCTTTGAAGATCATTACCAACTGCGCTTCACCGACCCGGCGCTGCGCTCCGCATCGGAATTGGCCGCCAAGTACATCACCGATCGCTTCATGCCCGACAAGGCCATCGACGTCATCGACGAGGCGGGTGCCGCACAGCAGTTGCTGCCGCCGAGCCGCCGCAAAAAGACCATCGGCGCCGGCGACGTGGAGCAGGTGGTGGCCAAGATCGCCCGCATCCCCTCCACCCAGGTCTCCACCTCCGACAAGGAAGCGCTCAAAGGCCTCGATGAAAAGCTCAAGATGGTCATCTTCGGCCAGGACGAGGCCATCGACCAGCTTGCCGACAGCATCAAGCTGTCCCGGGCCGGGCTCAAGGCCGGCGACAAGCCGATCGGTGCCTTCCTGTTTGCCGGCCCCACCGGGGTGGGCAAGACCGAGGTGTGCCGGCAGTTGGCGCTCATCACCGGCGTCGAGTTGCTGCGCTACGACATGTCCGAATACATGGAGCGGCACACGGTCTCGCGCCTGATCGGCGCGCCGCCCGGTTACATCGGGTTCGACCAAGGCGGCCTGCTCACCGAGGCGGTGACCAAGCACCCGCACAGTGTCGTGCTGCTCGACGAGATTGAAAAGGCCCACCCGGAGGTCTTCAACCTGCTGCTGCAGGTCATGGACCACGGGTCGCTCACTGACAACAACGGGCGCAAGGCTGACTTTCGCAACGTGGTGCTTGTCATGACCACCAACGCCGGGGCCATGGACATGGCCCGCCCGTCCATCGGCTTCTCCGAGCAGGACAACAGCTCCGATGGCATGGAGGCCATCCGCAAGCTGTTCGCCCCGGAGTTCCGCAACCGGCTCGACGCCATCGTGCAGTTCAGCACCCTGAGTGAACCCGTGGTCAAGACCATTGTGGATAAGTTCCTCACCGAACTGCAGGCGCAGCTTGACGACAAGCGGGTGACCCTCGAGGTGGACGATGAGGCACGGGCGTGGCTGGCCCGGGAGGGCTACGACGAGAAGATGGGCGCCCGGCCCATGCAACGCCTCATTCAGGACAAGATCAAGCGCGAACTGGCAGACCTGATCCTGTTTGGCCCCTTGGCCAAGGGCGGGGGATTGTTGCGGGTGTCCCTGAAGGACGGGGACCTCGCGCTCGAGGCCGTCAGCGCCGCTGACGAGAAGGTCACCGCCTAGCTGCCCCGGGCGGCCAAATCGAGGGCGGGTCGCCCTCGCTCCGAGGGCGCGAGGCCAAATCGAGGGCGGGTC
>CAZRBP010000063.1:15039-19731 GCA_964598305.1 uncultured Pseudomonadales bacterium
GCGGGTCGCCCTCGCTCCGAGGGCGCGAGGCCAAATCGAGGGCGGGTCGCCCTCGATCTACTTGCGGAACGTGATGCGGCCCTTGCTGAGGTCGTAGGGCGTCAATTCCACCTTGACCTTGTCGCCGGTCAGAATGCGGATGTAGTTCTTGCGGATTTTGCCCGAGATGTGGGCGGTCACCACATGGCCGTTGTCCAGCTCGACGCGGAACATCGTGTTTGGAAGGGTGTCCACCACCGTCCCGTCCATTTCAATTTGCTCTTCCTTCGCCATGTAGTCCACGTCCAGTCAGCCGGCGGCATTCTGCCCTCTAACGGTAGCTGGAATCAACCGGCGCAGCAGCCGGCGTCAAAGGCCCAGGCGCCAAGCCGGGTTTTGGCTTCGTCATTGGCCGTCAGCGCCGCAAGGAACTCGGCGCGCGGGATCGATTTGACGCCCAATGAATCCAGATGCTGGTTGGGAATTTGGCAGTCGATGAGCCGGAAGCGCCAGCGCTTGAGCTGCTCGCTGAGGTGCGCAAGCGCCACCTTTGAGGCGTCCGCGGCCCGGCTGAACATGGATTCGCCGAAAAAGAAGGCGCCGATGGACAGGCCGTACAGCCCGCCGACGAGATGTCCCTCGCGCCACACCTCCAGGGAGTGGGCGTAGCCCATTTCGTGCAGGCGGCCGTAGGCGGCGCCCATGGCCGGCGTGATCCAGGTGCCCGATTGGCCTTCGCGTTCGCTGGCGCAGCCCCTGACCACCTCGGCAAAGGCGCGGTCGAAGGACACTTCAAAGCCGCCGTTGCGCAGCCGCTTGGCGAGGCTTCGGCTGATGCGCATCTCCCCGGGCACCAGCACCGCTCTCGGATCCGGGCTCCACCAGAGCACCGGCGCTTGGTCGTCGTCGAACCAAGGGAAGATGCCGGCCCGGTAGGCTGCCAGCAGGCGCTTCGGGGAGAGGTCGCCGCCGACCGCGAGCAGGCCGCCAATCGAATCATCCGCCTGCTGCGCATCAGGGAAGCTGATGCGGCTCTGGATGAAGGAAACCGCCATGGGCGCTTCTAGCGTGTGGCCCCGGCGGCCTGGAGAATGTCCCTGAAGGGCTGTGCCAGCCGATGTCGCGCGATGCAGTCCAGCAAGGTTTCGCCGTGGTCGTTTTCCGCCTCCAGATTGCGTCCCGCTTGGCGGAACCAATTGATGAAGACCTCAAAGTCATCCGGCCTCATGCTGCGGTAGGCGTAGAGCAGGGCGCTGAAGTCCGGATCCATGCCCGCCGCCAAGGGCGCCTTGTCGAGAAAGGATCGAATGCGCTGCTCGTCCCAGACTTCATCGACCACCTTTGCCTTGTCCGGCCGCATATGGAATCTTGCCGTTGGTGCGGTCCGGCAATCATATCACCCTTGTTTTTGTGGGGGGTGGCAAATGCCGTTACACTAGCCATCCACCAACGATTGCCAGCGGCTGCGCCACTCTTGACCTCCTACCGCGCCCCAATACGCGAAATCGGCTTGATTGGCGTCGGCGCCCTTGCCCTGTACCTGCTGTTGGCGGTGGTTTCCCATTCGCCCTCAGACCCGTCGTACACCTACAGCGGCGAATCCGGGGAAGTGAGCAACTGGGTGGGCGCCAGCGGCGCCTACGTAGGGGACCTGTTCCTATTCGTTTTCGGCGGGGTCGCCTACATGATGCCGCTGGCGGTCTTGGCCATCGGGGTGCGTTTTGTGATTCGAAGCGGCAACCGCCCCCCTTGGTTTGCGGTCACGTTGCGCAGCGTCGGCTGGGTGGTCGTGACGCTTTGCGCCTGTGTCCTCGTGCAAGCGCATGTGCCCTCGGAAGGCCTTGCAATACCCGCCGGCTCCGGCGGCACGCTCGGCGAGTGGCTGGCTCAGTACGGGCTGCCCGCCTTCGGCTTCGTGGGGCTGACCCTGTTGGGCGTGGCGGGCATCCTGGCCGGCGCCCAGACCGCCCTTGGCTTTTCCTGGCTCGATGTTGCCGAATGGCTGGGCGCGCGAATTCACCGTCTTTTCATGGCCATTGCCGCCTTCGCCGCCCGCCGGGTCGAGGTGGCGACCCAACGGCGATCGGCCCGCAAGGCCACCCGCTCGGCCGTTCGCAAGCGCGAGCAGACCCGCGAGAAGGATCGCAAGCGGCGTCAAGAGCGCCAGCCACCGAACATCGAGCCTCCGGTGGCGACGGAGGTCAAGCCGGAGCAGACGAGCCTCTTTGACACGGCCGGCGTGGGGCCGGTCCCCGACATGGCCCTGCTTGACGACAAGTCCGCCGATGAACCAGGCGGCTTTTCGGAGGAATCACTCAATGCGATGTCCCGGCAACTGGAGTTGAAGCTGGCCGAGTTCGGGGTGGAGGCGGAAGTCACCTCGGTGTTGCCGGGGCCGGTGGTCACCCGCTTTGAAGTGCAGCCGGCACCGGGGGTGCGGGCGCAGAAAATCACCACGCTGGCTAAGGACTTGGCCCGCTCCTTGGCCGTGATCAGCGTCCGTGTGGTCGAAGTGATTCCGGGCAAATCGGTGATCGGCATCGAGATTCCCAACGAGAACCGGGAAATGGTGCGGCTCAAGGAGATTTTCGCCACCAGCGAGTACGAGAAGTCAAAGTCGCCGCTGACGCTGGCGCTGGGCAAGGATGTGGCTGGCGCGCCGGTGGTGACCGACATCAGCCGCATGCCGCATCTCCTGATCGCCGGCACCACGGGCTCCGGCAAGTCGGTGGGCGTCAACGCCATGCTGATCAGCATTCTCTACAAAGCCTCCGCGGAGGACGTCCGCTTGATCCTGGTGGACCCCAAGATGTTGGAGTTGGCGGTCTATGAGGGCATTCCGCACTTGCTGGCGCCGGTGGTGACGGACATGAGCCAAGCCGGCCACGCGCTCAACTGGTGCGTTGCCGAGATGGAGCGCCGCTACCGGCTGATGGCGGCGCTCGGCGTGCGCAACCTAGCCGGGTTCAACAGGAAGGTGCGCGACGGGCAAAACAAGGGAGCGCCCTTGGTCGATCCGCTGGCGGAGGAGGACGGGCTCGAGGACGCGCCCGAATTGGCCACGTTGCCGTTCATTGTCGTGGTGATCGACGAATTCGCCGACATGATGATGGTGGCGCGAAAACAGGTCGAGCAGTTGATCGCCCGCATCGCCCAAAAGGCCCGTGCGGCCGGCATCCACCTAGTGCTCGCCACCCAGCGCCCATCGGTGGACGTCATCACCGGCCTCATCAAGGCCAACATCCCGGCCCGCATCAGTTTCCAGGTTTCCTCACGGGCCGACTCGGGCACCATCCTCGACCAAGGCGGGGCGGAACAACTGCTCGGCCACGGCGACATGCTCTTCCTGCCGCCGGGCACCAGCGTTCCGAACCGGGTGCACGGCGCCTTCGTCTCCGACGAGGAGGTGCATCGCGTGGTCCAGGACTGGAAGCAGCGCGGTGAGCCCAACTACGACCACGACATTCTGCGCGGCGGCGCGGAAGGGGCGTTCGTCGATCTGCCTTCCGGTTCCGGGGACACCGAGCAGGACGACCCCCTCTACGACGAGGCGGTGGCCTTCGTGATCGAGAGCCGTAGGGCCTCCATATCGGCCGTGCAGCGCAAGCTGCGCATCGGCTACAACCGCGCTGCCCGCCTCATCGAGGCCATGGAACTGGCCGGCGTGGTAACGCCCATGAACAGCAACGGCAGCCGCGAAGTGCTGGTGGGCGGCGACTAATGCCGCGGCTTGGCTGGTGCCTCCTGTTGGCGGTAGCGGTGGCGGTGCCCGCCCAGGGCGACCCCCGCTCCGAACTGCAGCGGCGCTTGGACGCCCTCGGCCGCTTGGCGGCAGACTTTACCCAAGCGCAATACGGCCCCCGCGGCGAATTGCTGGAGAAGGCTAGCGGCCGTGTGCGTTTGGCGAGGCCGAATTTCCGCTGGGAGTTGATTGAACCCTATCGGCAGGTCATCGTCGCCGATGGCGAAACCCTCAAAGTCTATGACCCGGATCTCGAACAGGTCAGCGTCCGGCCGATCGAGGAGGCCTTGACGGATGCTCCCTTGGCGGTGCTCACCGGTTCCGAGGCCACTCTAAGTGCCGAATACGAGGTGGCTCGACTGGAGCCGGAACGGTTCAGCCTGCGGCCGCTCGCCGATGATGCGCTCATCGCCGAGATCATCCTGGCCTTTGACAGCAACCGTCTCAGCGGAATCGCCATTCGCGGGCCGTTGGGCGAGCGCACCGACGTCCACCTGAACCGCTTCGAGGACGTCTCGGTGGTGCAGCCGAGCGACTTTGAACTCGACCTCCCGGCCGACATCGAGGTTTATTGAGCCCTCAATGCGCTAAAATCGCCGTTCAAGCAGGCACTTAAGCACATGGGCGACGACGGGCTTCAGGCAGACGACGGGCGGCCGCTGGCGGATCGGCTGCGTCCTCAGACATTGGCGGACTTTGCGGGCCAAGCCCATCTGGTGGGGGAGGGCGCGCCCTTGGCGCGTTTGGAGCGCCTGCAGGCGCTTGACAAACGTGCGGAGCCGGCCCGATGAGTGGCGTTGCGGCAGTGGCCTTGGGCGGCGCCTTGGGCGCGGTGGCGCGCTACCTGGTGTCGGTGGCCGTCTCAAGCGTCCCCGGGCTCGGTGCTGGGTTTCCCTGGGCCACCCTGACCATCAACCTCACCGGCAGCCTCGGCATCGGCTTGGCCTGGGGGAGTTGGTCGCATTTGCCTT
>CAZRBP010000064.1:0-1090 GCA_964598305.1 uncultured Pseudomonadales bacterium
GGCCGGTCCAACCCCTGAGGCCAGCCCGGCCATCCCGGCGAACGCAAAACCATACGGCGCCTGGTGCGCACTCTTCCATCAACAGGTTCTTCGACAAGGCATAGGCAAAGAAAAATACAGCAACGCTCGACACCCCGCACTGGGCCGGGTCAAAACTACGGCTTGGGCCTTGGCCCTGTTGTAAAATGCCCGGCGTTGATTGCAAGACCACCACGGGAGCGTCCATGCGCATTCTGCTCTTCCTCGCCACCAATTTAGCCATCATCGTGCTGGCCAGCATCACCTTCCGCCTGCTCGGCTTTGAGAGCATTCTGGCCGCCAACGGCGTCGATCTCGACTTGGGGGCGCTGTTGGTGTTCTGCGCCCTGTTCGGCTTCGGCGGGGCGTTCGTCTCGCTGGCATTGTCGAAGCGGCTCGCCAAGTGGTCCACCAAGGCCCAGATCATTGAACGGCCAAGCAATGCCGACGAACGTTGGCTGCTCGAAACCGTGGGCGCCTTGGCCAGCAAAGCGGGCATCGGCATGCCGGAAGTGGCCATTTTCCCGGCCCAGGAGCCGAACGCCTTCGCCACCGGGGCCAACCGCAACAAGGCGCTGGTGGCGGTCAGCGCCGGCCTGTTGAACGGCATGAACCGAGGTGAGGTCGAAGCCGTGCTCGGCCACGAAATCGGCCATGTGGCCAATGGCGACATGGTGACGCTGACCCTGATCCAAGGGGTGGTGAACACCTTCGTGATGTTCCTGGCACGGGTCATCGGCTTCTTCGTGGACCGCGTGGTGCTGCGCAATGAACGCGGCCTTGGCATCGGCTACTGGATCACCACCATCGTCGCCGAGATCGTGCTGGCCATCCTCGCCAGCGCCATCGTCATGTGGTTTTCCCGTCGCCGCGAGTTCCGGGCCGACGAAGCCGGCGCCCGGCTCGCCGGACGCAGCAAGATGATCGCCGCCTTGGAACGCCTCAAGCGCGGCCAGGAAATGCCCAACACCATGCCGGACACCATGGTGGCGTTCGGCATCTCCAGCGGCGCCCGGCGGGGCTTGCGGGCCATGTTCGCCTCCCATCCGCCCTTGGACGCCCGCATCAATGC
>CAZRBP010000064.1:1190-11527 GCA_964598305.1 uncultured Pseudomonadales bacterium
GGGGCTTGCGGGCCATGTTCGCCTCCCATCCGCCCTTGGACGCCCGCATCAATGCGTTGAAGGCCGCACCCATTCCCTAATGCACTCGTTTCCGCTGAAGCTGGCGGCCGTCGTGCTGGCGGCTCTCGTCGGCACCGCTTGCGGGCCGCAGCCCGCCCCTGAGGCGCCGGTACCCGAGTTCGCTGACCTCGTGCTGCGCGGGGGCAAGGTGGTCACGGTGGATCCCGCGCTTGGCACCGCGCAAGCCATCGCCGTCAACGGCTACCGCATCGCCGCAGTGGATGATGATGAAGCCATCGCGGCTCGCATCGGTCCAAATACCGAAGTGATCGAACTGCATGGGCGTCTCGCCCTGCCGGGCTTCATCGAAGGACACGGCCACTTTCTGAGCCTAGGCCGCGCTCAGCAGATTCTGGACTTGACGGGCGCGGTGAGTTGGGAGGACATCGTCGCTCAAGTCGCCGTGGCGGTGGACGGTGCCGAAACGGGCGACTGGATATTCGGGCGCGGCTGGCATCAGGAGAAGTGGCGCGAGCCGCCCCAGCCCAGCGTCGAGGGCGCACCCTTGAACGACGGCCTGAACGCCGTCGCGCCGGACAATCCAGTCTATCTCGGCCACGCCAGCGGCCACGCCGCCTTCGCCAACGACGCCGCCCTCGCCGCCGCAGGCATCGATGACCGAACGCCCGATCCGGACGGCGGCACCATCGTCCGGGCCGCCAACGGCAAGGCCACGGGCCTGCTGCGGGAAAACGCCCAAGAGTTGGTTGAGGCCGCCATCGCCCGTCACGAGGCGGCCCGCCAGGAGGCGGGGCTCGACCCCGAGGCGTCCGAAGCGATGCAAAGGCAGCGGGTGCAATTGGCGGGCGAGCAAGCGCTGCGCTTCGGGGTCACCTCCTTTCAAGATGCCGGCGCCTCCTTCGCCGACATCGACCTGCTGCGCCGCTTAGAGGACGAGGGCGCCCTGAAGGTGCGCCTGTACGTCATGGTGCGCAGCGAAGACAACGCGGCCTTGGCCGAGCGGTTGGCCAGCTATCGGATGACTGTCCAAGGCAACGACTTCCTGACCGTGCGCGCCATAAAGCGGCAGATCGACGGTGCCCTCGGCGCCCACGGCGCTTGGCTGCTGGCCCCTTATTCCGACCTGCCGAACAGTTCTGGCCTGGTGCTTGAGCCGCTGGAGGAGATTGAGGAAGCCGCCCGCATCGCTTTGCAGCACGGATTCCAAGTGAACACCCACGCCATCGGCGACCGCGCCAACCGCGAGGTGCTCGACCTCTATGAGCGCATTTGGTCGCAGGCAGGCGTCGCCGGCGATGGCCTGCGCTGGCGCATCGAGCACGCGCAGCACATCGCCCCCGAAGACATCCCGCGCTTCGGACGCTTGGGCGTCATCGCCGCCGTGCAAGGCATACACGCCACCTCCGACGGCCCGTGGATTCCCGGCCGGCTCGGTGCTGAACGCGCCGAACGCACCTCTTACCGTTGGCGCGACCTGCTCGACACCGGCGCCATCCTCAACAACGGCACCGACGCCCCGGTGGAGCCGATCGACCCCATCGCCTCGATTCACGCCTCAGTAAGCCGCCGCATGCACAACGGCGAACCGTTCTTCCCCCGCCAAGCCATGACCCGCATGGAGGCCATCAAGAGCTACACCCTAGACAACGCCTACTCGGCCTTCGAGGACCACGTCAAGGGCTCCCTCACCCCCGGCAAGTACGCCGACATCGTGGTGCTCTCCCAAGACATCCTGACCGTTGAGGAAAGCGAAATCCCCAACACCAAGGTGGATTACACCATCGTCGGGGGCGAGGTTCGCCACGCCCGCGTCGACGGATGACCGGCTGCCGAGACGCAAAAGTTGATGCGCGGGGCGTCTACCCGAGCGTCACTCAGCCGGCGTGTCGGGACGATAGGGCTGACGCCTGTGCCACAAGCCATCCATCGAGAAGCACTGCCAGACCCAAGGCAGCCAGCGCAGCAAGGCGAAGCTCAGCCAGAGTGCCCACGCCAGGATCAGCGCCTTGTAGATCCATAGCGGCACCGACCAAGCGGATGCCACCGGCAGCACCGACTCGCTGTGGCTGGCAAACCAGTTCAGGCTGTTGCCCGCGGAGTTGGCGCCGGTGACGTGCATGTTCGGGGTTCCCAGCAGCCCGTCCGGCAAGGTCGCCACCAGCGCGGCCAGTGCGACCAAGGTCAACGCGGCGATGAGAACCTGAATGCCGTTGAACAGATTGGCCGGCAGATCGGCATGCCAGCGCTTGCGCGCCCCACAGGCCAGCAGCCAGACGGCAACCAAGCCGAGCACCGGCCAACTGTAGGTGCTCAGTCCCAGGCCCAGCAACAGCCAGTGCCAAGTTCGCAAGGGTGCGAGGCCAACTCGCCCAAGCACCAGGGCGACGAGGATTAGGGCAGCAAGCTCTGACCAATACAGCACCGCCGGACCCAGGGGCGGGCCTTGGGTGGCTAGCAGCCAGCGGCTCTCCGGCAGGCGCATTTGCAGGCTGATGTTGCCGGCCGGCGCACCCAGGTCAACGGCAGGGGTCCCGGTTCGCAGGCCGGTCTCGCCGTAGGTGCGCCAAGCCAATTCAATGTCGTGCTCTCCCGGCAGGATGGGCAGGCTCAACGCGCCGCCGTCGGCTTGGAACGGCTCGTGCTCCCCATCAATTTGCAAGCTGAGAACCTCCGCGCCCTCCGGCAGACGCAGGGTGTGCTGCCCGCCCTGGGTGCTGCGGTAGTTCAGGGCGAGGCTCGACGTGCTCGACAGCTTGCCCTTGGCCACCTCAAGAGCCGCGGCATCGAACGCCAGTGTTGGACCGGCGCTCGGTTCCGGCCGGGTCACCTCGATGTTCAAGCTCTCCCCGGGGCGCGGGTGAAACTCGGCGACATGACCCTCGGAGCCGCCATCCGAATCGATGCTCTCTGGGACGCCAGTGAACTCGGCGCGCCAGGCACTGCCGACCGCCGCCCGCCAGATTTCCCGCCAAGGTTGCCCAATGGCCGACTTGATCGACAGCGGCGATTGCTGCGGTAGAAGGGACTCCCAGGAAACGCTGTCCTGCCCCGCCGCCATCGAAACCAGCAGCCTTTCCCCGTCGCGGGTCAGGCCGGGGGTGGTGACGGATTCGCCTTCGATCAGCGGGACGTTCAGGGTCAATGCCCCCTCGGCCGGAGCGATGCGGCGCACCTCGGTCGTTACCCGCCAATCGAGGTCAAGTTCCAATGTCCGCTCGATGTCCACAAAGGTCGGAAAGTGGCTGCTCTCCCAAGTCGGCTGCCCGGTCTTCGAGTCCGCCGCCTCGCGCACGCGGGTCAGGTGCAGCGAACCGGACAATAGCCGTCGATTCTCGATGCCGGCCAACTCCCAGCCGCTGGCGTTCGCCTCAACAGCCCGCGGTACCGCTGGAAAGGGTATTTCCCAGCTGTCGGCGGCCGACGTGGGACCGCTCACCTCGATGCTTCGGCGACCCGTCCGTACGTGCGCCCAAAGCGTTCCATCCGGCCCACGCAGCACCTCGCCCGCCGCGGATCCGCCGAGCAAAACCGCGACCGGGCGCCATCCCGCCTCCGACCCCGGCAACGGAACCGCCACGTCGGCCAGCGCATGCACCTCCAACCGCATGTTGACCGCATCCGCAGTGACGTTGATTCGCGCCGCAACCACTTCCGCACAGCGGGGCGCGCATTCGGGAGGTTCGAGGAGGCGTTTTTCCAGTTCAGACAAGAGCTGCGGGTTCGGCAGGTCGGCCTCGGCTGGCGGCGCGCTGGACAGCAACGCGCCCAAGGACACGGCCATCAGCAAGCCACTGGCCTTGGCGCGGCCAGGCAGCCAATGCTTGGGGAGGGTCAAGCGGCGCTTAAGCATCGCGGCGGCCAGTACGGCGGCAAAAGCCAGCAACAGCAACACCTCCAGGAACCGCAGCGCGGTGACCAGCCAACGCGGCGCGACCACCAGCCGCAGGCTCTGGCCAGCGTCCACCGGTCCGCTCCAAGTCAGCTCATGGCGGTTCCAACGCCACGCCGGCATGCCCGGTCCCGTCTGCACCATCGCATTGGCCATGGTGCGCTCGTAGCTCCGGCGGGATGCCGCAGTGACGATGATCTCCTCGATTTGCGGCGCCGCCGACGCCGGGCTGGACAAGGACCTCACACTCTGCTCCCGCCGTGCGGAGTCCGCGGAAAGGCTCGGTTCAAAATCCGCAAAGGTTTCCTGCACCCAAGCGTCCGGCTGCGGTTCGAGTTGCGGATAGATGGCGATGCGCAACTGGCCTGCAACAAAGGGCACCAACCATAGGACAAGCGCAACCGCGCTCACCGCCTGATAGACGAAGGCCGAGCGGCGCAACCGGCCCTCCGGCGCCACGCGCAGCAGAGCAATGGCGATGAGCAGGTTGAGCCACAACCAGGCTGGCGCATTGGCTTCGTGGTAGCTGAGGCCAACCGCGAACAGGGCCACCACGCCCGCCGCTGGCCCGAGCAGGCGCCATGTGCCCACGGTGATGATGGAGATCAGGAAGAAGTCCAGCAGCCGCCACTGGCTCACCCAACTACCGCGGGCAAGATCGGCGCCGGGCGTCGCCAACAGCTTGTAGCCCGGCGGCAGATTCAGGCCGACGTTCACGGCGTCAAAGCGCGTGGTCCAGCCCGTGACCGGCATCCGCCCACCCCGCTCAATGCCGGCCAGCGACTCCATCCAGACATCTGGTTGCCGCAGCTCGACGCCGGTCTGACCCTTTTCGGCACCCTCGGTGACCAGCAGCTGGTCGTCCCAATCACGGGCACTCAAGAGCCGGTACGGCGGTGCCATGTCCAGCCGCCAGCCACGGCGCATCTTGCCGGCGACGGTGTCGGCGGCCAAAAACTCCGCCCCGTCGAAGCCCAGCCACATTTCTCGGTCAAGCCTCAATTCGTTGTCGGCGGCACCGATGCCGCGGCTGCGTTCCGTGATGAGCAGCCGTTCCCCGGGGCGGATGCGGAACGCGGCCAACT
The DNA here is from genome assembly GCA_964598305.1 of uncultured Pseudomonadales bacterium. Classification (GTDB taxonomy): domain Bacteria; phylum Pseudomonadota; class Gammaproteobacteria; order Pseudomonadales; family Azotimanducaceae; genus Azophilus. The sequence goes on from CAZRBP010000064.1 coordinate 6,186, forward strand.
GCCGCCAGTCTCCCGGCACGCCAACCTGCTCGGGCTGCACGGTTGCCGGGCCTTCGGCTTGCGTCACCCGCTGGCGAACGTTCGGCCGGTAGCTCCAGATCTCGCTGTCGGGAAGGTTGTCTTCGCCCGCGTCCAAACCGATGGCATCAAGCGCATCCCCGGCCCTTGCCGCCACTTCAATGCGCCACTCGCCCGGCCGCACCTGCAAGCGCAGTTTGCCGTCCGATTCGAACCGGGCAGGCAGTTCGGCGTCGAGCGCCAGCGGCACAAAACCCTCCGGCAGCAGCGGGCCAAACAACTCCTCATGGACTTCGCCGGAAACATCGACAAATAGGACGGTGGTCAGGCGCGTCGGCACATCGTCTTCGACCAATCGGTAGATTTCCGTGCGCACGGCGTTGCGTTGCGGCCGCTCCGCTTGCGCCTCGCCGAGAAACACCCCCTCCGTGGTCCGCGTGGGACGCGCAACCGGGCGCCCATCCACCCAAAGCGACAACAACCCGCTGAGCGCCGGCAACGCCAAGACCCCCGGCCGCTCCGCCCACGCAAAGCGCCCGGACACCCGGTGCCGGCCTGGACCAAGCCACAAGCTGGGCGTGCCGCCGCGCAGCACCACACGCACCGGCCGGTCGTTGGCGGTCACGCCCTCTGGCCAATGCGCCGCGTTGCCGGGCAGCGGCAGCCACTGTTCGCCGCCGTACAGCGTCCAGGCCTGATCGAACCGAGCCCCCTCCGAATCGACCCTCAGGTCAAGCTCCCCGGGCCAAGCGCAGGCGAAGTCGGCTTCCTGAGACGCGCTGCGGTCGAAGAAGAACGGGCATTGGCGGTAGGCTTTGTCCTTGAGCACCCATTGCTGCCAATCACGCAACGCTTCCGGCACCGCCACTTCGGCCCCAAGGACCGAGCCCCAAGCCAAGCACACCAGCAGCAGGAACCATCGAAAGCGGCGAACATTGCTCATTCCAGCATCTTCGCACTGTTTCCCTCGACGGTACAGGCTGTGGAGTGGCTGGCTTGTACGTCAGACTCAGATCAATCGCTGGCGGATGGCCCCCGCCCCCCTATAATGTCAATGGCTTCCCTTGGAGACTCAGGCCCATGGCAAGGCTGAGCGCACAACCGCTCGTTACGGAAAGGGACCGCGTCCGGATGAAGGAGATTGGCCTCCAAATGGCTTGGGGCGCCCAGCAAGGCAAGGCTCCCCGCACACTGGGTGAGGTGCTTGAGCGCATGGACACGATCGCTCAGCGCACGGGCGTTGTGCGAGGCGGGAAGGACGATGGCGGCGTCAGCGCCGTCCGCGCCTACCTCCCGATCCACAAGGCGGCATTGGCAAAAAGGGAGCAGGAACGGGAGCGCAGCGGAGGCGGGTGATGGCGCCGCAGGCTGCGATGGATGGCTGGACGGAGTCTCTGCGGGGCGTGCAGGCCCTGTTCGCTCGAACGGGCCTGCGTTGGGCCGTGATGGGCGGCATGGCGTGATCGATGTCATCGCTTCCGAGATGGCGTATCAGGAAACTGCATTGGGACGGGCGCGCCAAACCACCCTCGCCGATGGAACGGAGATCCCGATTCTCAGCGTGGAGGACATCGTGATACTCAAGTTGGTTGCCGCTAGGGGCAAGGACCTCGATGACGTTGAGTCCATCCTCCTTTCGGATGCGGAACTTGATTGGGGGTATGTGAGGAAGTGGGCGAATGAGTGGCAGGTTGAACCCCTCCTCGAACAAGTGATTGACCGGGCCGAACAGGTGAAGCGTGACATCGAAGCGGCCGGTGTCGAGGGGAACGTGGGCTCGTCAGCGAGCAACTAAAGTACTCCCTCCCCCTAGCGAGCTGCCCTGGCGCGGACGTCCCCCGTTCCTCGAAAGCACCTGGACAATGTGAAACAATCGGCCCTTTACCCTAACGCATCGGGAGGCTGCGGCATGACCATTGAGGTGGTCAACCACACCGGGCGGGAAGTGGCCATCGCCAACTTCTCCAAGGAGCGCTACCTGTGCCCCGCCTACATGGACCGGGAATGGGAGCGCATCTGGCGGCGGACCTGGCTCCTGGCCGGGCTGGAAAGCGATCTCGCCGCACCGGGGGACTTCTTCGTCTTCGACATGGGACGCGAGCAGATTCTCATCACCCGGGCGGCCGATGGCGATTTGCGGGCCTTCTACAACGTCTGCCAGCATCGGGGCAATCGGCTGGTGGCCGAGGAGCGCGGCCAAGCCAGCAATTTCCGCTGCGCCTACCACGCTTGGACCTATGGCCTGGACGGCGCCCTCAACGCCATTCCCTGCGAAGACCGCTTTCCCCAAGGCGTCCCGCGCGGCGAGCGGGCCCTGCGCCCGGTCGCGGTGGATGTTTGGGACGGCTTCGTGTTCATCTGCATGGCCGAAAATCCCATGCCGCTGCTGGACTTCCTCGGCCCGGTGACGGACTGGCTGGCTCCCTACCGATTTCGCAACATGACCTTGGTGGAGGACCAGACGGTGCACCACCACTGCAACTGGAAGGCGGTGGTGGACAACTTCAGCGAGCTCTACCACGTGGATTTCCTGCACCCCCAGCACAAGCGCATGGTGGACTGCTGCAACGACACGGTGCACCTCTTCCCCGAGGGGCATACCGGCCTGGCGGTGCGCGGGGCCACCGTCAACCCCCGCTTCCCCATCCCGGAGGAGCCCACCGACATCCAATCCGCCCAACTGCAGAGCCTAGGGCTGGACCCCGCCGACTTCCGGGGTCGGGTGCTCGAGGTGCGCGAAGCCGTGCAGCGGCGCAAGCGCGCGGTGGGCCGGGACTACGGCTACGACTACAGCCGCTTCGCCGACGACCAACTCTCCGACGTCTGGCAGTACAACCTGTTCCCGAACACCATCTTCTCCTTCACCCCCGAGCACCTGTGGATCCTGCGCCCGCGCCCCCACGCCACCGACCCGCAGCAATGCTGGTTCGACAAGATGAGCTTAGTACTGCACGCCGACCCGAGCCTAGGCGGAAAGACGCGGGGCATCGGCGGCCCGGCGCGGCACGGACACAACCTCACCGATGGCCGCAAACCCGCCGACTACGTGCGTCCTGAGCGCGACCAGTTCGAGCACCACGCCATCCTCAGCGGCGAGAAGACCATGACCGACACCATCGACCAGGACATCGAACTGCTCGGCGGCGTTCAGGCCGGCATGCGATCGACGGGTTTCGACAGCGTTTGGCTGAACGACGACGAGCTCCGCGTTCAGCACTTCCACAATCAACTCGATGAGCGCATGAGGGGCGGGTGCGAGTCTGGTTGACCGTCATCGCCGCCTGTCTCGCGGTCGCCGGAACCTTGGGCTGGTACAAGTACCAGCGCATCCAAGCCGGCATTGCCTTCGCCGCCGCCTTCCCGGAACGGGTCGAAGCGGTGGAGGCGTTCACCGTCCTGGAGGAGCTTTGGCAGCCCACCACCCAAGTGATCGGCGAAGCGGTCGCCACTCGCTCGGTGACCATCAAGGCCGAAATCGCCGGCACCATCGACGAGGTCGGCTTCACGCCCGGCGCCACCGTCGAAACGGGCCAGTTGCTGGCGCAGCTTGACAGCAGCGAGGAGCGCGCCCAACTGCAGGCCGCCCAGGCCGAGGCGAAGATCGCCCACCTGGAACTTGAGCGCAGCCGCAAGCTGATCGCCGCCGGGCTCGGCGTGGTCGAAGACCAGGACCGAGCCGAAGCCCGCTTCGAGGCCGCCAATGCCGCCATCCGCCGGTTGCAGGCCGTCATCGCCAAGAAGACCCTCAGGGCGCCGTTCGAAGCCGCTGCTGGGCTGCATGAGCTCGATGTCGGGCAGTTCTTGGACAAGGGCGACGTGGTAGCCCGCCTGATCGGCACCGGCGAGCGCATCTGGATCGATTTCACCCTGCCCCAGGAGCAAGCCAACTTGGCGATTGGCGAGGCCGTCGAAGTCGCCCGCAACCAGGCCGCAACCGCCATCACCCGCGCCGAAGTCATCGCCAAAGACAGTTTCGTCAACGAACTCTCGCGCAGCGTGCGCTATCGGGCGTTGGCGGAGAACCAAACGCTGGGCGCGTCCCCCGGCGCCCTGGTGACGGTGCACGCGCCCTTGGGCGATCCGCAATCCGCCACCTTGGCGCCGGCCAACGCAGTGCGCCGGGACGCCTTCGGCGCCAAGGTGTTCGTGCTGCGGGAAGCGGAGGAAGGCGCCCCTGCCCCGGAACGGGCCGAGCAGCGCATGGTCACTCTCGGGCCGCAGCGTGGCGGCTTGGTGGTGATCGCTCGGGGGCTGCGCCCGGGCGATCGGGTGGTCGCCGACGGCGCCTTCAAGCTGCGCGACGGGGCCCTGGTCAATGCCGGTTCCTGGGACGCCAACAGCGCGCAAGGGGTAGCTGGTGGCGGTTGAGGCCAACCTCGGCCAACGCACCGATGCGGACCTCGCCGTAGGCAAGTCTGCTACGCTCGCCAAAGGCGAGGGACGGCCCCGATTCACCGATCTCTTCGTGCGCCGCCCGGTGCTGGCGGTGGTGATCTCCGTAAGCTTGGCGCTGATCGGCGTGCGCGTGGCCATGGACATGCCGGTGCAGCAATACCCCACCATCGAAAGCGCCTCGCTGGTAATCAGCACCCCCTACGTCGGCGCCTCCGCCGAAGTGGTGCAGGGCTTCATCACCGACCCCATCGAGCGGGTGGCGGCCACCATCCCCGGCGTGGACTACATCGCTTCCGAAACCCGGGCCGGGATGAGCCAGGTCACCGTGTTCCTGAAACTGAACGAAGACAGCGTCGACGCCTTGGCCGAGCTGTCCACCCGGCTCGGCCAGATTCGCTTTGAACTGCCCGAGGGCGCGGAGGATCCGGCGGTGGAAGTGCAGCGTGCCGACCGGCCCCAAGCCGGCTGGTACCTGGGCGTCAAGCTCAACGAGCGCATGAGCCGCGCCGAGCTGACCGATTACCTGCGCCGCGAAGTGGCGCCCCAGCTCGCCTCCATCCCGGGCGTCCAGCAGGTCTGGATGGGCGGCGGGCGGCTGCCGGCGATGCGCATCTGGCTCAACCCAGACCGCATGACGATGTTCAACGTCAGCACCGCCGACGTGGAGGCGGCGCTCCGGCGCAACAACATCATCGCCACCATCGGCCAGACCGAGAACGCCAACCAGCGCATCGACCTGCTGGTGAACACCTCCCTCACCCAAGTTGAGGAGTTCGAGCGCATGGTGGTCCGCGAGGCCGAGGGCACCCTGATCCGAATGCGTGACTTGGCACGGATCGAACTCGGCGAGGAGGAAGGCACCGACCTCGGCCGGCTGAACCAGCGCACCACCGTTTTTCTCGGCATCTATCCGCTGCCCGGCGCCAATG
>CAZRBP010000064.1:11627-19687 GCA_964598305.1 uncultured Pseudomonadales bacterium
CTGAACCAGCGCACCACCGTTTTTCTCGGCATCTATCCGCTGCCCGGCGCCAATGAGATCGACATCGCCGATGCCCTCTACGTGGCCCTCGACGAGATCAACGCCACCATGCCCGCCGGCCTGGAACTGGAGATCGGCGAAGACGTGACCGCCTACATGCGCAAGGCGCTGGCGGAAATCTTCACCACCTTGGCGGAGACCGTGATACTGGTCGGCTTGGTGGTGGTGGTGCTGATGGGTTCGGTGCGCACCGCGCTGGTGCCCTTGGTGACCATCCCCATCTCGCTGCTTGGCGCGGTTGCCGCCATGGCCTTGATGGGCTTTTCCTTCAACCTGCTCACGGTGCTGGCCATCGTGCTGTCGGTGGGCTTGGTGGTGGACGACGCCATCGTCATGGTGGAGAACGTCGCCCGCCACATGCGCGAGGGCGCCTCCCGCACCCAAGCGGCGCTGGCCAGCTCCCGGCAACTGGTGTCGCCGATCATCGCCATGACCCTGACCTTGGCGACGGTCTATGCGCCCATCGGCTTCCTGTCCGGCCTGACCGGCGTGCTGTTCAAGGAATTCGCCTTCACGCTGGCCGTGGCGGTGCTCATCTCCGGCATGGTGGCGCTCACCCTCTCGCCGATCATGAGCGCTTGGGTGGCCCCGGAGAAGGGCCGTGAATCGACCATGACGCGGCGCGTCAACCACCTTTTCGACGCCACCCGCCGGCTCTATCGCCGCCTGCTCGACGGGCTGTTGGCCAACAACGGCCCGGTGCTGTTCACCGCGGTCTTCTTCGCCCTGCTGGCCGCGCCCTTCTTCATGCTCTCGCAAAAGGAGCTCGCGCCCACCGAGGACCAGGGCGAGATCAACGTGGCCATCACGGCGCCCCCGGAGGCATCATTGGAGTACACCGAGCGCTACATGACCGACGTGGTGGATGCCATGGAAAGCCTGCCCGGCAGCGGCCTCATGTGGCAGATGGTAATGACTAACTTCGCCTTCGGCGGCATGAAATTCGACGACTTCGATGACCGCGAGCTGAGCACCCAGGAAATGCTGCCCATGGCCTTCGGCGAACTTTCCGAAGTCACCGGCCTCACCGCCTTTCCGATACTGCCGTCCGCCCTGCCGAGCGCCGGGCGCTTCGACATGGAGTTCGTGGTGCTCTCATCGGACAGCGCTGCGGAAATGCTCCCCTACGCCGACCGGCTCATGGACCGGGCGCGGGAGACCGGCATTTTCCTGTTCGTCGATACGGATCTGCGCATCGACCTGCCCCAAGGCCGTTTCCTGGTGGACCGGGAGCGGGTGGCGGACCTGGGCATGGATCTGGCTGAAGTGAGCCGCCAGCTCGGGGCCTTCCTATCCGCCAACTACGTCAACCGCTTCGACCTCGATGGCACCGCCTACCGAGTCATACCCATGATTGAGCGCACGGGACGCCCAGACCCGGATGCCCTGCTCGACATCAAGCTCCGAACGCCGAGCGGCGACATGGTGCCCCTGTCCGCCCTCGCCCGCCTTGATGAAACCGTCGCCCCCCGGGTGCTGGCAAAGTTCCAGCAGAAGAACGCCTTCCGCATTCGCGGCGGCCTGATTCCCGGCCGCACCAAGGAGGAGGGCCTGCAGGCCATGGAGGCGCTGGCCGCTGAACTTCTGCCACCCCACTACGCCATCGACTACGCCGGCGAGTCCCGCCAGTTGCGCCAGGAGGGCAGCACCCTGCTTGGCGTACTCGGCATCTCGCTGGCCTTCGTGTTCATGGCCTTGGCAGTCCAGTTCAACAGCTTCCGCGATCCCTTGGTGGTGCTGCTCGGCTCGGCCCCGCTGGCGCTGTCAAGCGCCCTGCTGTTCACCTACCTGGACCTGACCACCATCAACACCTACACCCAGATCGGCCTGATCACCCTGGTCGGGCTGATCTCCAAGAACGCCATCCTGATCGTCGAATTCGCCCGTCAGTTGCAAGCCCAGGGCCTAGCCAAGCTGGAAGCCATCAAGGGCGCCGCCGAGACCCGCCTGCGCCCGGTGCTGATGACCGCCGGCGCCACCGTCATGGGGCACATGCCCTTGGTGTTCGTCACCGGCCCCGGTGCCGAGGCCCGCAACAGCATCGGCATCGTGCTGGTGGCCGGCATGATGCTCGGCACCCTGTTCACTTTGTTTGTGCTGCCAAGCATCTACTGCCTGCTGGCGGCGGAACGGCACAAGGAAACGCCGGCAGCGGACTCGGCTGGAACCATAGAGGAAGCGGCGATGGCTTGAGGTCCAAGGCGTCTATAATGCGCTTCTTTTTCCGTTCACCTCCCCATGCGCCCCATCCTTGGCTTGACGGCGACCGCACTGCTTGTCCTGGCTGCGCCGAGCCTGCGGGGAGCGGAAGCAGCCAGCACTGCGATGGCCGAGCGCGGCGCGGCGCAAGTGCCGCTCATCGACGTGCCCCACTTCGATGAGGACGAACTGAGCATCCGCATCGACGGCCACCTGGACGAAGGCATCTGGTCCGAGCTTCAAGCCCACGACGGCATGCGGGTGATCTCCCCGGACACCTTGGCGGCGCCCGCCCATGGGACGCGGGTGATCTACTTCCACACGGAACGCGGCCTGTACGTCGGGGCGAAGCTCGAGCAGCCGCCGGAAACCCTGGTCGCCCGCCTTTCCGGACGCGATCAGTTCATCAACCGGGACAGCTTCGGCGTCACCCTGGACACCTCCGGGGAAGGCCTGTACGGCTACTGGTTCACGGTGAACCTCGGCGGCGCGGTCATGGACGGCAAGGTCGCGCCCGAACGCCGCTACTCCAATGAGTGGGATGGCCCTTGGCTGCACGGCACCGCCGAACTGGCGGACGGCTGGAGTGTGGAGATGTTCCTGCCTTGGTCGATGATGGCCATGCCGCAAACCGACGGGCCGCGGCGCATGGGCTTCTTCACCAACCGCAAGGTCACTTACCTCGATGAGCGCTGGGCAGTGCCGCCGCTGCCGTTCACTTCGGCCCGCTTCATGTCCACCCTAGGCCAGCTTCAACTGGGCGATGTCCGCCCCCGACGGCAACTCGACTTCTATCCCTATCTCAGCGCCACCCAAGATGAGATCCGCAACAAGGACCGCTATCGCGGCGGCCTAGACCTGTTCTGGCGCCCCACCAGCAACTTTCAGGTGGCCGCCACCGCCAACCCCGACTTCGGCGCCGTGGAGAGCGATGACGTGGTGGTGAACCTAACCGCCTTCGAGACGTTCTTTCCGGAGAAGCGGCTGTTCTTCCTAGAGGGCAACGAGGTCTTCATCACTACGCCCCGATCCCGGGTCCGTTCCGGCGGCCCGGGCGGCTTCGGGCGGCGCACCCTGACCACCTACACCCCAACGCCCACCACGCTGCTCAACACCCGCCGCATCGGCGGACCGCCGGGCATCGAGGTGCCGGACGGCAGCAGCGCGGAAGGCGCCGAACTCGGCCGTCCCACCGATCTGCTCGGCGCCGTCAAGGTGACTGGCCAAGTCGGCCATTGGCGCTACGGTCTGCTGACCGCCTTCGAGGATGACGTGCGCCGGACGGCGGAGCGGGACGACGGCGCCCCCATCCGGCTCACTCAAGACGGCCGGGACTTCGGCGTCGCCCGGCTGCTCTACGAGGCCAGCGGCGAAGGCCGTTGGTCGGCGGGCTACATCGGCACCCTGACCCGGCGCCATGACGGCGACGCGGTGGTTCACGGCATCGATGCGCACCTGCTGAGCGCCAACGGCAAGATCACTTGGGATGGACAGTTCATGGCCAGCGACGTGGATGGCAGCAGGGGCTACGGAGGCTTCGTGGACTTCGCCTACGTGCCCACCCGGGAATGGCGCCACAGCTTCTCGCTGGACTACGTGGATGCCAGCTTGGACATCTCGGACCTCGGCTTCATTCGCCGCAACGACTACCGCAACATCTTCTACCGGGCCCAGTTCAGCCGTTCCCAAGGGCTCACCTACCTGCGCAACCGCACGGCCAGCCTGCTGCTGACCCATGAGCAGAACGGGGCGGGCCGCATGGTCCGCTCAGCCGCTTTCCTGCGCACCGGTTGGGTGTTCCCCAACAGCAGCGAACTGCGCACGGAACTCGACTACTTTCCGGCCCAGTGGGACGACCGCAACAGTTTTGGCAACGGCACCTTCAAGATCCGGGATCGGTGGACCGGCGAGCTTGCGTTGGGGACCGACACGGGCAAGCCCTTAAGCGTGAGCATCTTGGCGGGCGTGCGCCACGAGAGCCTCGGCGGTCGCACCTATCGGGCGGCAGCGGGCGTCACCTTCAAGCCCAACGACCGCTTCTCCTTGGAGTTCGACACCGAGTACTACCGGCGGGACGGCTGGCTGCTGCACCAGGAGGATCGCCGCATGACCACCTTTGCCGCCACCGAATGGCGCCCGCGCATCGCCGTTGACCTGTTCCTAAGCGCCCGCCACCAACTGCGCCTCACCCTGCAATGGGCGGGCGCCCAAGCCGACGAGCAGGACTTCTGGCGCATCCCGGAGCGGCCCGGCGCGCTTATTCCGGTCCGCAAGCAGCCCGGCGAGGCCAGCGACGACTTCACGCTGTCGCGCATGGTCGGCCAGCTACGCTACCGCTGGGAAATCGGCCCGCTCTCCGACTTGTTCGTGGTGTACACGCGCGGCAGCAACCTCGATGGCCGCATCGAAGGGGGTCTTGGCGCGGATGACGCCAACGGCAACGAAGCCGACGGCTTCGCCGACCTGTTTCAGGATGCGTTCACCAACCCGGTGGTCGATCTGCTGGTCGTCAAACTCCGCTACCGTTTCGGGCGCTAGCGCGGGATTCCGATCAAACACTTGTCTGGGTTCAGAAACCTGACGGAACCTGGCCCACTCAACAAGTGCGAAGTTTCGCGCCAGCGAAACTCCATACGCGACCGTCAGGTCGCGCTTGTGAATCGCAGCCAAAAGTCGGTAGTGTTCACCCAATCTGCCAATCGGCATTCGACGCAATCGAGTCAAAGCCAATGCCTGAGGCCGCACCCCAATTCGGTGAAGGCGAAGGCGCATCTGCGGATTTCGCGGCCTTTAGCCGCGCAGTCCAGGACGCCATCGACCAGAAGACCAAGCCGGTCGGCGCCCTCGGCAGGCTGGAGGCCCTTGCCGCACAGATCGCGGAGGTCCAGCAGACACTGAAGCCTGCCGCCAACCGCTGCCGGCTGACCGTGTTCGCTGCCGATCACGGCATCGCGCAATCCGGCGTATCCGCCTTTCCCCAAGAAGTGACCCGGCAGATGCTGCAGAACTTTCTCGCCGGGGGCGCCGCCGCCAACGTCATGGCCAAGGCGCTCGGGGTGGAATTCGCCTTGGTCGATGCCGGCGTCGCTGGCGCGCCCCTGCGCCGGCCTGGGCTGGTTTCGGTGCGCATCGGCAACGGCACCCACAACTCGGCCAAGCGGTCGGCGATGTCCGCCGCCCAGTGTCGCCGCGCATTGCGGGAGGGCCGTGCGATCGGTGGCGAGCCGGGCTTCGATGTGGCCTGCTTCGGCGAGATGGGCATTGGCAACACCTCCTCGGCGAGCCTGGTAGCCGCCAAGCTGCTCGGCTTGCCGGTCGGCCACCTGACCGGCCGCGGCACCGGCCTGGATGATGACGGCCTCGCCCGAAAGCGGCGCATCCTGGAAGCGGCGGCTGCGCGAACGCCAGCCGAATTGGACCCGGAAAGCGCACTGCGCGAATACGGTGGCTTTGAAGCCGTCATGCTGGCCGGTGCCATGATGGGGGCTGCCGAGGCGGGCAAGCTGATTCTGGTGGACGGCTTTATCGCGACGGTATCCGCCTTGGCCGCGCGGCGCCTGATGCCGGATGTGGCGCGCCACCTGGTGTTTGCGCACCGCTCCGCCGAGCCGGGGCACGGCTTGGTGCTCGGCGCGATGGGGGTCGAGCCGTTGCTCGACCTGCAACTGAGACTCGGCGAGGGCACCGGCGCCCTGCTCGCCTGGCCCCTGGTGCAGGCCGCCGCCGCGATGCTGCGCGACATGGCAAGCTTCGGTTCCGCCGGAGTCAGCGAGAAGTCGTGACGCGCGCCGGACTAAGTCAGTGGCGCGCTCTAGCACAGGAGGAACTGCGCGCCTTCGCCCTTGCCGTGCATTTTCTCACCCGGCTGCCAGCGCCGGCCGAAGAGGCCTACAGCCCCCAACGCCTCGCCGCCTCGGTGCGCCACTATCCCTTGGTCGGCGCGCTGGTCGGCGCGTTCTGCGCAGGCATCTTCTGGTTGGCGGACATCGCCCTGTCCGGCTCCGTCGCCTTGCTGCTTGCCGTGGCAGCGGGGCTGGCGCTCACCGGCGCCATGCACGAGGATGGGCTGGCCGACACCTTTGATGGCATCGGCGCGGGGGCCCACCAGAATGCTGGCAATAGCACGGACGAAGAGGTCGGCAACCGCAGCGACCTGCAAAGAAGCCGCATGCTGGAGGTCATGCGTGACAGCCGCCTTGGGGCCTTCGGCGCCACCGCCCTCGTCATGGCATTGGCGATCAAGGTCACCACCCTCGCCAGCCTCCCCCCACTCGCCGTCTGCGTCGCACTGATCGTCGGATATGGCCTGTCCCGGCTGTCCTGCATCGTCCTCATGCAGACCAGCACCTACGTCCGCAAAGCCGGCATCGCCACGCCGATGGCTGGCCGGTTCGGATTCCTGAGTTGGCTCACGGTGCTCACCACCGCTGCCGTGTTGCTGGTGGGGCTTTTCCTTCTGCTGGGGCCGCTGGCCGCCTCCCTCGCCCTCGCCGGGCTCATTGCCGGACACACGCTCATGAGGCTCTCGTTTGAGCGCCAACTGGGCGGCTACACCGGCGACACCCTCGGCGCCGTCCAGCAGGCCAGCGAAATCGGACTCTACCTCGGGGTCGCGGCGAGCACGGGCGCATGGACGTCATTTTAGTCCGCCATACCCGGCCCAACGTCGCAGAGGGCCTGTGCTACGGTCGCCTGGACGTCGGGCTTCTCGACACGTTCAGCGATGAAGCCGCGGCGCTGCTTCGCGCCTTGCCCGAGGTACGGCGGGTGGTCTCCAGCCCCTTGCTGCGCTGCCGCAGACTGGCGGAGCACATCGCGACAACGCGGGCCCTGCCCCTGCAGGTGGACCAACGCCTCACCGAGATGGACTTCGGTGCCTGGGAAGGACGCCCCTGGTCGGCGCTGCCGGCAGCCGAACTGGATAGTTGGGCAAACGACTTCATGCACGCCAGACCCCACGGCGGGGAAAGCGTTGCCATGTTGCAGCGCCGGGTTGACCGGGCCCTCGCCGACTGGTCAGCGCGCCAGGAGCCGGTCGCACTCGTTACCCACTCGGGCGTGATCAAGGCGGCCTTTTCAGCCGGTGGCACCCAAGCGCGGGACTTTGCCGTCTCGGTGGACTTTGGTGGCATCATGGCAGCTCCACCCAACCAGCCCAACACACGCAGGGAGACGGAAACATGACGGACGCCACCGCGCACGCCGACAAAATGAAGGTCCAACAGGCGGCTCACCGCCAGCGGGTTAAAGCGGCGTCCCGTCCGGACCGCGGGCTGGTGCTGGTTTACACCGGCGAGGGCAAGGGCAAGTCGAGTTCCGCCTTCGGCGTGATCGTCCGGGCGCTCGGCTGGGGCCAGAGGGTGGGGGTCGTGCAGTTCATAAAGGGCACCTGGAAGACCGGCGAGCGCCAGTTCTTCTCCAAGTTCGACGACCAACTGGACTGGCACACCATGGGCGAGGGCTTCACTTGGGACACCCAAGACCTTGAGCGCGACACGGCCACCGCGCGCGCGGCGTTCGCCAAGGCCCGCGAGATGCTCGAAAGCGGCAGCTACGATCTGGTGGTGCTGGACGAGATCAACATCGCGTTGCGCTACGACTACCTGTCCGAGGCCGCTGTACTCGACGGCCTAAAGGCGCGGTCCACCCGCACCAGCGTCATCCTGACCGGGCGGGACGCCAAACCGGAAATTTGCCGCTACGCCGATCTCGTCAGCGAAATGCGCGCCATCAAGCACCCATTCGAGGCGGGCATCAAGGCCGCGCGCGGCATCGACTTCTAGGGTTGCTCCAAGCAAGTA
>CAZRBP010000065.1:0-19166 GCA_964598305.1 uncultured Pseudomonadales bacterium
GCTGGTGCGGGTTAACCTGATCGGTGCCTACTACGGGCTCAAGCACTGCGTGCCGCTCATTGCCGAGTCCCACGGTGAGCGCGGCTTCCCGGGCATGGCGGTCAATGTCTCTTCGGTACTGAGCCGCACGGGCCAGGATGGCGCGAGCGCCTACTGCGCGACGAAGGGGGGCATGGCCGGCCTCAACCGGGCCTATGAGCGGATGCTCGCCGGACAGGCCCACCGGGTGCAGGTCAAGAGCCTGCTGCCGGGGTACACCATGACGCCGCAAGTGGACAAGGCCATTGGCCGCGATTCGCCGCTCGTCAACCAGCTTGCGGAGACCATCCCGCTGCGGCGCTGGGCCGAGCCCCAGGAAATCGGCGAAACGCTGTTGATGATGCTCGATCCTGCCATTCGACTCGAAGACCGGGAGCTGCTGGCCGATGGCGGATTCCTCGCTAGCTGACTCCCTTCGCGACCGCATCCTGGTCCTGGCGGGCGAGGTGGGACCGCTCCGGGATCAGGCGGCGGCTTGCCTGGCAGCCTTGGGTGCGTACGCCATCGAAGTGGGTTCGGATGGCGCAGTGGGCCTCGAAGTCGCTGAGCTCAAGGAGGAGGCCCGGGTCGGCGCGGCGCTCGACCGGGCGGTGGCTGCCGTCGGCGGCGCCGACGCCCTCGTTTTCGTCGGACGCGACCTTCGGGAAGGCGAGGCGATGGCTGATTTCATCGAGGAAACCATCGCCAGCTACCACTTCCACTTAAAGCTCGCCAAACGCCTGCGCGCCCAAGCGCCGACCGACGTAGTGGCGCTGACGGGAGCATCAGCGGCTGGCGATGAGGCCGCTCTCGCCGCCGACATCCGCAACGGGGCGCTGCGGCAGATGAGCTTGGTGGCGGCTTCGGAAGGTGGACCGCTCAAGCCGCCACTACTCGCCAACGCGGTGATCGTTTCCGGCCAACCAAGCGGGGAACCGTCTGCTAGCCTAACCGCCTTGCTGGAGCGCCTGCTGGCCCGTCCCCAAGGCTATGTCACGGGTACTTTGCTGACGGTTGGACTTTAAGTTCTATACCCGAAGCTGCAGGCAACTTCGGGCATGAAACTTACCGGTGAGTTAGGCCATCCGCGCTTGGGCGAACTCCGTGAATGCTCGGAGGGCTTTGCGGTATTCGTTGTTCGGCAGTGCGTCCAGGCATTGCATTGCCCGTTGACTGTGCCTTACGGCGGCGGCACGGGTGTAGTCGAGCGCACCGCTGGCCTTGACCACGCTGAGCACATCGTCAAGCCGGGCGGCTGAGCGGGTGATTAGGCTTTCCCGCACCAAATCGACTTGGGCGCTTGCGCCGTTGGCGAGCGTGAAAATGAGGGGCAGCGTGAGCTTGCCCTCAGCCAGGTCGTCACCGGCGTTTTTGCCCATGGACTTGGCGTCGCCGGCGTAGTCGAGCCAGTCGTCCACGAGTTGATAGGCCATGCCGAACTCCAGGCCAAAGTTGCGCAGCGCCGCCACCTGCTCCGGGCTGCCTCCGCCCAGCACGGCGCCGCTTTGGGCAGCCGCCTGAAAGAGCAGGGCGGATTTGCAGCGGATGACTTCCATGTAGCGCTCCTCGGTGATGCCGAGGTTGCCGACATCGGAGAACTGCATGACTTCGCCTTGGGCGATCAGATTGGTTGCGTTGGCCAGAATGGACAGCACGGCTTTGTTGTCCAGTTCAACCATGAGCTGAAAGGCGCGCGAATACAGGAAGTCGCCCACTAGAACCGAGGGTGCGTTGCCCCACAGTGAATTGGCCGTCAGCCGCCCGCGGCGCAGCTTGGAGCGGTCAACCACGTCATCGTGGAGGAGGGTGGCCGTGTGCAGGTACTCGATGATCGTGGCCAAGGCGATGTGGCGCTTGCCGTCGTACTCGCAGCAGCGGGCGGCGAGCAGCACCAGCGCGGGCCGCAGCCGCTTGCCGCCGGACTCGATGAGGTAGTGGCCGATTTCCTCGACTAGGCTGGCTCTTGAGGTCAGTTGGTCGGCGATCAGGCAGTTAACCGCCGCGAAGTCGTCCTCGATCAAGGCCAACACCGGCGTCAGCGCATTGACGCCCTTCGATGGCCGTGCCGGGAATTCGTTCACCGGTGCCGCAGTCGCAGAACCACCTAGCGCCATCGCCGCCGCGCCTCCCCGTTTCGTTGTAATTCCATGTCTTCGCCTCTAAAATACGCGGCCTTTCGGGCCTTGGGCGTGCTGGCGCCGATTAGGCTATTTTACACGAGCGCTGACACGAGCGGAGTAGGAAAATGTTTGCGGTTTTTGTAAGCGGCGGCAAGCAGCACCGGGTCACCGAGGGCGAAAGGCTTCGGCTTGAGCGTCTGGACGCCGGGCTGGGCGATGAAGTGGTTTTCGATCAGGTGCTGATGGTTGGTGGCGAGAGCGGCGTTCAAGTCGGCCAGCCGCTGTTGGCGGGTGGTCGGGTTACCGCCGAGGTGGTCGCCCAAGGTCGCGGCAAGAAAATCCGCGTCATCAAGTTCAAGCGGCGCAAGGGCTACATGCGCCGACAAGGGCATCGCCAAGCCTACACCGAGGTCCGAGTCACGGGCATCGAAGCGGCCTCGGCCGCTTGATCGGGTGTTTGGCGCACACTAGGGCACACACTAGGGATAGGAGGCACAGTCATGGCGCACAAGAAGGCAGGGGGCAGCACCCGCAACGGCCGCGACTCGGAGTCAAAGCGCCTAGGCGTGAAGCGTTTCGGCGGACAGTTCGTGCGCGCCGGCAACATCATCGTCCGCCAACGGGGCAGTCACTTTCGCGCTGGCGAGAACGTGGGCTGCGGCCGGGACTACACACTGTTCGCCACGGCGGACGGCCAGGTGAAGTTCTTTGACAAGGGCGAGCACAAGCGCAAGTACGTCACCGTAGTGCCGAGCCCATAATTCAGGGCTCAACGGCTCCTCAATTCGACCGCCCTGCGCGAGGGCAAGATGCCCTCTCCCGTGGGCTCGGAGCGAGGGCAAGATGCCCTCTCCCCGGAGGCTCGGAGCGAGGGCATCTTGCCCTCGAACGAAACGCTAGAGTCTGCCATGCAATTCATCGACCAGGCCACGGTTTACGTCCGTGCCGGCAAGGGCGGCGGCGGTTGCCTTAGCTTTCGTCGCGAGAAGTACATTCCCCGAGGCGGTCCGGACGGCGGTGATGGCGGTGCAGGCGGCGATGTGGTGCTGGTTGCTGACCAGGCGCTCAACACGCTGGTTGACTTCCGTTTTCAACCCCGCTACCAAGCGGGCAATGGCGAGCCGGGCAGTGGGCGCAACCGAACCGGGGGCCGTGGCGAGGACCGCCTCATCAAGGTTCCCTTGGGCACCACCGTCACGGATGCTTCCTTCAGCGAAGTGCTCGGCGACCTGAGCGAACCCGGCCAACGCCTGCGGGTGGCCAAGGGCGGACGCTGCGGCCTCGGCAACGCCCGCTTCAAGTCGAGCGTCAATCGCGCCCCGCGCCGCACCACGCCCGGGGAGGCGGGCGAAGAGCGTGAATTGGCCCTGCAGCTTCGCTTGCTGGCGGACGCGGGATTGCTCGGCCTGCCCAATGCGGGCAAATCGACGCTGCTGGCGCGGACCACCGCCGCGCAACCCAAGATCGCGGACTATCCCTTCACGACGCTCAAGCCCAGCTTGGGGGTGGTGCGGGTGGCGACGGACGCAAGCTTCGTGATGGCCGATGTTCCCGGCCTGATCGCCGGTGCCGCGCGTGGCGCGGGGTTGGGCATCCAGTTTTTGCGCCATCTCTCCCGCACACGGATTCTGCTCCACCTAGTTGACGCGGCCCCTGCTGACGGTTCCGACCCGGTAGCCAACGCCACGGCCATCGAAGCTGAGGTCGCCGCCTATAGCCGCGCCTTGGCGGAGCGTCCCATTTGGCTGGTGCTGACCAAGATTGATCTGCTCGATGCCGAGCGGCTCGATGAGGTGATGAGCGCCATGAACGCCGCCTTCGCGGGACGGCGGCTGTTCTGCGTCTCCGCCCTCTCCGGTGCCGGCCTTCCGTCCCTGACCGGAGCGGTCATGGCGGCGCTGTCCGAATGGAGCGCCTTGGTCGCCAACGATGCCGCGGCCCGCGCGCGGGAGGACGCTTTGGCACAACGGATTCTGCAAGACGCCACGGCCAGCGCCTTGGCGGCGCGTCGCTGCCGATCGCCGAAAAGCGGTGAGACCGATGCGCCCGAAGAAGCGACTGAGGATGGCTTGAAGGCCTGAGCATGGCGAATTCGCACCAGAACCAAGCGGCCGCCGAACGGGCGGCGCGGCGCAAGGTTGCCTCGGCGGGGCTTGTGGTGATCAAGATCGGCAGTTCGCTGCTTACGGATCCCGAAGCCGGCACTGCGCACGGGAACATCCGTCATTGGTGTGGCGAAATCGTCGCCGAGTTGAACCGGGGACGGAGGATGCTGCTGGTCTCGTCCGGTGCCGTTGCGGATGGTGTGGCCCGGCTGGGGTGGCGCCGTCCGCCATCGGACCTGCCCAACCTGCAGGCGGCCGCCGCGGTGGGGCAGATGGGCTTGGTGGGCGCCTACGAGAGTGCCTTCGCTGAACATGGCCGGCACACCGCCCTCGTGCTTCTGACCCATGAGGATCTGGCCGACCGCCGCCGCTACCTCAATGCCCGAACCACGTTGAACCGCCTGCTCGACTTGGGCACCGTGCCCGTGGTCAATGAGAACGACACCGTGGCCACGGACGAGATCCGTTTCGGCGACAACGACACCTTGGCGGCATTGGTGGCGAGCCTGTTGGCGGCCGACGCCTTGATTGTGCTTACCGACGTGGATGGCGTTCACAAGGCGGACCCGCGCATCGACCCGCAGGCGGCGCGCATCGCTTATGCGGAGGCCGGCGATCCGAGCTTGGATGCGGGGGCGGGTTCAGGCGGGGAACTCGGCCGCGGAGGCATGGTGACCAAGATCGAGGCGGCCCGAATTGCGGCGCGCTCCGGCGCCCACACCCTGATCGCCGATGGTCGTCGCCCCGGTGTGCTCGGCGATGTCTTTGGCGGTCGGTCCGTTGGCACCCTGCTGGCGGCGGGCGTTGAGCCGCTCGTGGCCCGCAAGCGCTGGATTGCCGGGCAGCGGCGGCCCAAGGGGGAGTTGGTGCTTGACACCGGTGCCGCTGCGGCCCTGCGCGAGCGGGGCGTGAGCCTGCTGCCGGTGGGGGTGGCGGATGTTCGCGGCGACTTTGGCCGCGGGGCCTTGGTGCGCTGCGTCAATGCCGCGGGCGAGCTCATCGCCCAAGGATTGGTCAACTACTCCAGCGCCGAGACCCTTAAGATTCGGGGCGCTGCCAGCAGCGACATCCGTTCACGCCTAGGCTACGTCCTAGAGCCGGAATTGGTGCATCGGGACAATCTAGTGTTGGTGTGACCGGTGATCTGCACCGGCGCCGCGGTCTAGTCCGAATCCTGACCCTGCGTGATGTTGCGGATGCCGGCGTTCAATCGGGACTTGTGGCGGGCGGCTTGGTTCGGGTGCATGATGCCGCGGTTGGCCATGCGGTCGATAACGGGCACCGCCGCATCGAGCGCCTCAGCGGCGGCTTTGGCATCGCCGTCGGCGATGGCGCCGCGCACTTTCTTGATGGTGGTGCGCACCATGGACCGTTGGCTGGCGTTGCGCCGACGGCGGGTTTCCGCTTGGCGGGCGCGCTTTCGGGACTGCGGACTGTTGGCCAATGGACGCTCCTACAGGGTGGGGCTTTGGAAGGCGCGGTAATATGCCGATGAGGATGGGCCATGTCAACCGATAGCAACGCCCGCGCAGCGGCCGAGACGGTCAGCGTCACCGCCCAAGGTGCCGTGGTGAGCGGCATGACGCTGCTGTCGCGCGTCTCCGGCTTTGCCCGTGACCTGCTGTTGTCCCACTTCCTAGGGGCCAGCGGCGCCGCGGACGCCTTTCTGGTGGCCTTCCGCATCCCCAACTTTTTCCGCCGCCTGTTTGCGGAAGGGGCTTTCAGCCAAGCCTTCGTCCCGGTTCTGGCGCGCTACCGCGCCCGTGGGCTGGACGAGCTCAAGGGCTTCGTTGCCGTGATTGGCGGCAACCTCGGATTGGCGCTGGCGCTCGTTGTCATCCTCGGCGTTTTGTTTGCCGAAGGCTTGACGCTCGTCTTTGCGCCCGGATTTTGGCGCAACCCAGCCCAGTTGGACCTAACGGCGGAGTTGGTGCGCGTGACCTTCCCCTATCTGGGATTCATTTCCCTGACCGCCTTCGCCGCTGCCATCCTCAACGCCCACGGGCGCTACGCGGCACCCGCCTTCACCCCGGTGCTGCTCAACCTATGCCTGATGCTGGCCATGATTCTAGCCGCCCGCACCGGCACCGGCGTGGCCCCGGCGCTCGCTTGGGGCGTGTTGGCGGCGGGCGTCGTTCAATTTACTTTTTTGGCGCCGAACGTTGCTCGTCTTGGGGTTGCGGCGGCACCTCGGGTGAGCGTGCGGCACGAGGGTGCCCGGGAGGTGGGTGGGTTGCTGGTTCCGGCCCTGTTGGCGTCCTCGGCGGGGCAGTTGAATGCCCTGATCGATACCATTCTCGCGTCCATGCTGCTCACTGGCAGCATCGCTTGGCTGTACTACGCGGATCGCCTGCTGGAGCTGCCCATTGGCTTGGTGGCGGTGGCCTTGGGCACCGTGCTGCTGCCGAGTCTGTCGAAGCTCGCGGGCCAGGACCAGCAAGCCGCGTTCAGCCAAACGTTGGATTGGGGGCTGCGCATGGGGGTCCTGCTGGGCCTGCCGGCGTCGATGGCCTTGGCGCTGTTGGCGGAACCGCTGATCGCCACCATCTTCCTGCACGGCGAGATGACCGCCATTGACGCCGCCATGGCCTCTCTGGCCCTGCGCGCCTTCGCCTGCGGCGCGCTGCCGCTGGTGCTGGTCAAGATCCTCGCCCCAGCCTTCTTTGCGAACAAGGACACCCGTACGCCATTGAGGTTTGCGCTGACTGCCATCGGCGTCAACGTGGCGCTCAACCTCTCCCTCTTCTGGTGGTTCGGCCATGTGGGGCTGGCCCTGGCGACAGCCGCGGCCGGTTGGGTGCACTTCTGGCTGTTGTGGCGCGGCGTTCAGGCGGCGGGCTACTATCAAACGACGCCAGCCTTGGCCCGCACGGGCGCACGGGCGCTCGCCGCCACCGTGGTCATGGGCGGGGTTTTGGCGGCGCTGTCGCCGAGCGCCGAGTTTTGGTTCGCTGTGCCCGCTTGGCATCGAGTCCCGTGGTTGGCGGGTTTGGTGGCAGCGGGCGGCATCACCTACGCTGCGGCCCTGTGGGTCAGCGGCTTGCGCTTGGCGCAACTGCAGCATCGCATTTGATCAGGGTCATTCGGTTTCGGTTCGCGGCACTTCAAACAATCCCGATTCTCCCGGAATGTTCCGCCATCTCTCTCCATTGGGTATGCTCTGACGCGAACTTAGGGGATCGGAGTTCCCGCATGATCTACGATGAGGCTGAGATTCGGGAACGCATGCGGCTCGGTGAAGACAGCACCTACGAGTTCAAACAGATCGAATTCGTTGGCGACAAGCCGCGCCGTCCGAGACGCGATGACCTAGCTGATGAAATAGCGGCCTTGGCCAACGCGAACGGGGGTGTACTTGTTTGCGGTGCGACGGACGACGGGCACGTGCAAGGCATGACACGTCCCCAATTGGTGGCGCTGGACGCATTGATCGTCGAAGTTAGCTTGGATTCGATCAAACCGCCCGTGTTCGTGCGCACTTATCACCGGACAATCGATGGCAAGGCGCTTTTGGTGGTCGAGATTCCCGAGGGGGAGTCGTTGCACGACAGTCCGGGCGGCAGCTTTCTGCGCGTTGGCGCCAGCAAGAAGCGGATGGCCAGTGAGCAAAGGTTGCGGTTGGCCCAACGACGTGGCCAAGCGCGGGTGCGATCCTTCGATGAACAGACCGTACCGGGTACAGGATTCCGAACGTTGGACGCGGCACTCTGGAAGCCGCTGATGTCCGTGGAGGGAGCGACTGACCCCGCCGGTGCCTTGGAGAAGCTCGCGCTTGTCGGGCGGGACCAAGCGGGCACCGTTCGCGCGACGGTAGCAGGTGTGCTCCTTTGCACGCCGAACCCGGAGCAGTGGCTTCCGGCCGCACGGATCACTGCCACTTTCTACCGAGGCCGCGACCGCGCCTCTGGACAACTGGACGCGCAGGAGATCAGTGGGCCCTTAGACCGGCAGGTTGCCACTGCCGTCGCGTTTGCGGCGCGCAACATGCGCACCGGCGCACGCAAGGAGCCATGGCGTGTGGACATGCCGCAGTACAGCATGGAGGCTTTGTTTGAAGCCGTTGTAAACGCCGTTGTGCACCGCGATTACTCGATTCGGGCATCAGCGATACGCCTGTCGATGTTTGAGGATCGGCTCGAAATTCAGTCGCCTGGCTCTTTGCCGAACAACCTAACCACGGAGAGCATGGCCAAGCGGCAAGCCACTAGGAACGAAGTACTGGCATCGATGTTTGGCCGCATGCGCGTGCGCGGGATTCCGGGTAGTGAGAAACGCCTTTACTTTATGGAAAGGCGCGGCGATGGGGTTCCCATCATCCTTCGAGAGACGCGGGAACTCAGTGGGCGTTTGCCTGAGTATGAACTGATCGACGATAGCGAGACTCGTCTGGTCATCCCCGCGGCCCAGCATCAGCCAAGCCCTGCGGCCGCCGTCGTTTCGGTCAATTCAATCAAGGGACCGTTAGCCGATGTCGACATATTGGTCACGTTTCCGAATGGCTCTTGGAGGCGCGCACGGTCCGACCAGCACGGAAACGCGAGCGTGGACCTGCACACGACGCATCTGCCGATGACCGTGTTTGCCGCAACGACCGGACACGTAGCCCATGTGGAGACGTGCTGGGTACCCAATGAGGGTCCGCTAACGATGGAACTTGACGAGTTGTCCAACGGCGGAGCGACGATCCTAACCGAAGGTGGTGGGAGCATTCCGGGACTCGTGGGAGTCATCGAGCCGAAGCGGGACGCCCACGACCGCACCTACGTTTTCGCCTCTGAGGTTTCGATCAACGACGGTGAACCCCAGCCGGTGCATTTCCTTCTCGGCGAACGCTTGCGGCTTACCGATTCCAACGGAGCGGTCATGGGTGTTCGCATCGCCGACGTGGTTGGCGATGCGGCCATTGTCGAGTACTGGAAGAACCAGCAGCCCGATGGGAGCAACGCCTGAGTTTGATTCCGCTATCATTGCGTAATGGAAGTCGTCATCGGCCTGCACAATCTCAAGCTTCGCCACCGGGGCGGCGTCGTCACGATCGGCAGCTTCGATGGCGTTCACCAGGCGCATCAGATGCTGCTTTCCCACGTTTGCGCCAAGGCCCGGGAACTCGGCGTGGCCAGCACCCTGGTGACCTTCGAGCCGACGCCGAGGGAGTTCTTCAAGGCGGCAGTGCCCGCCCGCCTGACCCGCTTTCGGGAGAAGATCACCCTGCTCCGGCGCACCGGGCTCGACCGGGTGCTCTGCCTGCCGTTCAACGCCCGCACCAGCAGCACGCCCGCCGAGTGGGTGGTGGACGACTTCCTGCACGGTTTGCTGGGCGCCGCCTATGTGGTGGTGGGCGACGACTTCCGCTTTGGCAAGGGCCGCACCGGCGACTACACCTTGCTCAAGGAGGCCGGCGACCGGTTCGGCTATGAAGTCGGCCTCCTCGGCACCCTCACTTTGGGGCACGACCGGGTCTCCAGCAGCCGGGTGCGCCAAGCGCTGTCGGAGGGTGATTTGCGCTTGGCGGAAAAGCTGCTCGGCCATCCCTACTTCATCATGGGCCGGGTGGTGTACGGCCGCCAACTCGGCCGTCAGCTGGGGGTGCCGACCGCCAACATCCGCCTGCAGCGCTACCGTGCGGCCCTGGAGGGGGTCTTCGCCGTCACCGTGGACGCGGGCCTAGACCGTTCCTATCAGGGCATCGCCAACATCGGCATTCGCCCTACCGTGGACGGCAAGGAGCCACTGCTGGAGGTCCATGTCTTCGACTTCGATGAGGACATCTACGGACGGCTGCTAACGGTGACCTTCAAGCACAAGATCCGCGATGAGCGGACCTTTGAGTCCATCGAGGCGCTCAAGGCGCAAATCGGGTACGACATTGAGGCAGCCCGCGCTTGGTTCCGCTACGACAGTTCGGGCAACCACTGAGGTGGCCCCGGCGTCCAGATTGGCGAGCAAGCCATGAAGGCCTTCAAGTGGATGGCCGTCGCCGGGTTGGTGATGGTGCTCGACCAAGGCACGAAGTGGTTGGCGAGCGCCGCACTTTCCCTTGGCGAGCGGGTTGCGGTGCTGCCTTTCTTCAGTTGGGTGCTTTGGCACAACGACGGCGCCGCGTTTTCGATCATGTCCGGGCTGGGCGGTTGGCAGCGTTGGTTTTTTGTTGCCTTGGCCGGCGGCTTCTCGATCTTCATCGTCTATGAACTGCGGCGGCTGAGAGTGGGCGACTGGCCTCAAGGCCTCGCCTACGGACTGATCCTGGGTGGCGCGCTGGGCAACATGATCGACCGCCTCACCAGCGGCTACGTCGTGGATTTCGTCCTGTTCCACTACGGTTCCTGGTACTTCCCGGCCTTCAATCTGGCCGATGCCGCGCTGACCTGCGGCGCGGCGCTGTGGATTCTGTGCATGATCCGCGACGCCCGCGCTTCGCCTTCGGCACAGGGCGGCAATTAGCTCACATTGAGCGGGGTCGGCAATCGCGTGTGGCCGTCCCGGAGCGGTGGCCAGCCGACGCTTGCTAGCGTGAATGAGGATGCCCATAATAGGCGCAGAGGGTGTTAGTCTCTTCTCCTCATTCCTCCGGTAGGGCTTTCGGGTCTATCCCCCGATGCCCTGCCGGGGGCCACGCTTCAAGAGCGCCCGAGTCCGTGAGTAGCGGCGATCAACACACCTCATCCGCTAGCAAGTTCAGTCTAATGTCTCCTGTACGCCCGTCCGTGCCCGTTCGTCGGCTGGTTGGTGCCGTTCGTCGGATACTGGCTGATCTCAACTGAATCTCCGCCTAGGGTAGGGCGCGTCTTTGAAGGAGGTGTGCCCGATGCGTCGGTTGCGCGGGTTGACGCTTATCGAAGTTCTGGTGGCCGTGGTGATTCTCGCCGTGCTGGCGGGATTGGGCCTGCCGGCGCTGAACGCTTATTCAGACCGAGCCTACCGCAGTGAGGCCCAAGGGGACTTGGTGGCCTGCGCACTCGCCTTGGAGCGTTGGGCGGGCGTTCGCTTCACCTACCAAGGCGCCGCCGACACCGATGCGGATGGGGTGGGGGACGGGGATGCCGGCCCCATCGCAGCCGAGGTCTGCGCGCCCCGCTCGGCTGCCGAAGGCCGCTATCGCATCAGCGTTTCCGCCAGCGCTGAGGGTTTTGCACTTGCCGCCCATCCCGAAGCTGGGAGCGTGATGGTTGGGGACGGCTTCATGACCTTGGACGAAGCAGGCAACCGGGCATGGGATCGCAACGACGACGGTGAGTTGGTCGCGGAAGAAGATGGCTGGGAATATTGAGGCCAGACGCCGGGACGCCCGTCAAGGAGGCTTCTCGATGCTCGAACTGTTGGTGGCCCTGTTGGTCACCAGCGTTGGCGTGTTGGGTGTTACCGGCTTGACCACCCTGAACGCGCAGCAACGCCGGTCAGCCGCGGCCCATGCCGAGGCGGTCAGGTTGGCCGAAGACATGATCGAGCGCATTCGCGCCAACCCGGCCGGCCTGCAAGCGGGAAGCTATGCGGCAAGCGGGGATGCTCTTGGGGGCTCGGATTGCCACGCTAACTGGTGCGCTGCCGCGGAGTTGGCGACGTTCGACTTGGCGCAGTGGGGCTGCGCCTTGGGCGTATCCACGACGGACCCAGGTTGCCGCGGGCCACTCAATGCCACCGGAACCGTCGAGGCGGATGCCGCCGCCCGTTCGGTGCGCATCACCATTCAATGGCAGGACGGAGGTGAAGGCCGGACGTTGACCATTGACAGCGGGGTTTGAACCGCGATGTTCCGCCCGCCTTTCGCTCAAGGCCTGTCGTTGGTCGAGTTGCTCCTAGCCTTGGCGTTGGGATTGGTCGTGACCTTGGGGCTGGCCCAACAGTACGTGGGAGGCCGGGCGTCGGCGTCGAGCCTCATGGGGCAAGCCGATGCGCAGGACAGCGGACGCTACGCCTTGGCCTTTCTGCGCCAGTCGGCAGCCGCGGCGGGCAATCTCGGCTGCAATGGCCGCGCCGTGCGCTTGATGAGCGCCCTGAACGGCGATTGGGACGATCTGTTCGAGTTCAATCTTCCCCGGCCGGTACAGGGGTTTGACTATCAGGGCGATGGCGCCTCAACCGCCTTGGATGACTGGACGCCCAGCTTAGCGCCCCTACCTCGGCAAGCCAGTGGCGGCACGGTCAACGCCTTGGCCAGTGGCACGGGCATCCGCCTTGAACGTCTGGCGCCGGGGGCTGACATCGTCGTGTTTCGCCGCCTGCAGCAGCCGGTCTTTGCCTTGGCGGCGGAGTTGGCGCCCGACGGGGAACCGGTGGTGCAAAACTCGGCGGATGGCCGCTTTCGCGGGGGCGACGTGGCGGTGGTCAGCAACTGCGAACAGGCTGCGATGTTCCGCATCACTCGCGTGGCCACGGCGGGCCCAGGCCAGTCCGTTCTACGGCGCGCTTCGGGCAGCGGGCCGTACGACAACGACGGTGGCCGCAGCCTTTCGGAGTCCGGCCAGGGATACGGCGGTGCCGACCACGGCGAGGGCGCGCTGGTCGCCCAGGCGGTCACCGAAATCTACTTTGTTGGCCATGGCGCGCGGAGCCGGGAAATGGGCCTTTGGCGGCGCTCCGGCGTTTCGCGGCCCGTGGAGTTGGTGGCGGGCATCGTTGACTTGCAGGTCTGGGCGGGCGTCGATGGGGACCGCCACGACGGTTTCGATGGCCCCAATCGATACCTGCCGTTCAGCGCCCTGGCTGACGATCAGGCGATTCGGTCGATTTCCGTGGCGGTGACCGCCACCAGCGGGGAGGCCACCCGGCGCTTCGTGCAGACCCTGAGCTTGAGAAATGCGTGGTAACACATCGGGCGATGGACAGCGCGGCATCGCCCTGTTCCTCAGCTTGGTCATATTGATGCTGCTGACCATCGCCGGCGTGGCGGCGGTGCAGACCACCCAATTGCAAGCCCGCATGGCCCGCAACGCCCATGACAACCTGATTGCCTTGCAGGCGGCGGAACTGGCATTGCGGGAGGGTGAGCGTCTTTTGATGACGTCAAGGCCGGATGCGGCCCGCTATACCCCGGCGGGCACCGATGGCCTGTGGCGTCCGGCGGACTTCGGCGCAGCCCCGGTGTGGCGGACTGAGGGCGTTTGGGTGGACGGCGGCAGCGGCAGCGGCAGCCGCCGGGCCGCACCGGTCGCCGGTGCGAGCGCCGCGCCGCGGTATCTGATCGAGTGGCTGACGACCCTGACCGGGCCGGACAATCCTCACCTGCTCGAGCAGTCAACCGCGGCCAGCGTGCCGCGAACGGCCATATTTCGAATCACCGCCCGGGGCTTTGGGGCCACGCGCCACGCCCGGGCGCAACTGCAAAGCACCTTCGCGGTGCGGTTGCCTCCGGAGAACGACCCTTGAATCGTCTGGCCAGCGTCTTGATTGGGATGGGTCTTTCCGTGGCTGCCGCTCTGGACGATGTGTGCGCTTCCGAGGCGCTGGCCGGCTTCGTCTTCGGTCCCCGGGCATCTGGCGAGGGTGGCATTGAATATCGGACGTTCCACGACTTGGACGCGGCAACCGGCGATCTTCATGCCGTGCGCTTCGATGGGGACGGATTGCGTGTGCTGTGGCGAGCCACGCGACGGCTCGAACGCGCCGCGCCGGATGAGCGGATCATCGTCACCCAGGACCGTGCTGCTTGGGCGGGCCTGCCGTTCGAGCACAGTCGGCTCAATGCGAGCCAGAGAGCCGTCTTGGATGAAGACGAGGTCAACTGGCAGCGCGGCGAGGGCAACACCCGACGGCTGGGGCCGATCGTCGGCTCGGAGCCAGTGATTGTCGGGGCGCCCCAAGCCGTGCGCCGCGATCAGGCACCCTATCCCGTCGCTCGCGGCGAAGCCTATTCCGAGTTTGCGGCCGATCAGGCCGGCCGCCCGGGCGTGGTGTACGTCAGCTCGAACAACGGATTGCTGCACGCCTTTGACGCCGGCAACGGCGATGAGGTGTTTGCCTATGTGCCGAACAAGTTGATTGACGGCGACCAGCGGTTCGCCACGCGGCTCGACGCCCGCGCCTCGAGTTCCGGGCGCCATCTTTCCATGCTGCTCCCCACGCCTGCCGTGGAGGATGCGTTTGTGAGGTTGGCGTCCGCAGGTGTGCGCAAGGCATGGCGAACGCTGCTGATCGGTGGGCTGGGCGAAGGTGGCAAGGGTTACTTTGCCCTCGACGTCACGGATCCCGAAACAAGCACCGACTCTTCCGAGGCGGCCGCGCAGATGGTGCTCTGGGAGTTCACGGATGCCGACGACGCCCTACCGATTGATGCGGACGGTCAGCCGATCACCGACTTGGACGAAGACGGGGCGCCGGTCAAGGATCTCGGCTACGCCACCAGCCAAGCGCGCCTCGCCATGAGCAACGTGCGTGACGCACGGGATGGCAGGAAGTGGGTGGCGGTGCTCGGCAACGGCAGCGGCAGCAGCGCAGGCCGCGCCGTCCTGTTTGTGTTGTTTGTCGATGAAGGGCTTGACGGTTGGGCGGCGGGCGATTTCGTCAAGCTGCTGGCCGACGGCGCCTCAGGGCTGGGCGAGCCAGCCTTGGTGGACTTGGATCTGAACGGCACGGTGGACCGGGCCTATGCCGGAGACCTGGAAGGCAACTTGCACCGGTTCGATCTGTCGAGCCCAGAGCCCGCAAGCTGGACCGCAACGCGCCTGTTCCAAGCGCGGTACGGAAGCGGGCGGGGCGTTCCCCAACCCATCTCCGCTCGGCCCCTGGTCTTCCAACACCCGAGCCAATCCGGCTTCATGGTGGTCTTCGCCACCGGCGTTCCCCTGCGTCCCGGCCAATCGGGGGATGCGGCCGTTCAGTCCCTGTACGGCATCTGGGATGCGGGCGAGGTCGTGGACGGCGTGGTGGACCCCGATTCGCTGGTCATGCAGAGAATGAGCAACATCCGGACCACTGGCAATGGTTCAGCGCGCCTCCACCGGGTCGTTGCCGACCAGCCGGTGGACTACCAACTGCCGGGCGCTTCCCGGTCGGGGGTGCGCGGTTGGCGCATCGACCTCGATGCCCCTCGCGCCGGAAGCGCAACCGGCACCGCCCAATACCCCGGCGAGCGCTCCCATCCGCGCCTGACGGCGTGGGGCGATCTCCTGATCGTGACCACCCAGATTCCGAATGGGGCGGATGGTGGCGCAATCGGTGCCGTTGTGCCGATCAAGTGGGCCACCGGCGGCAGTCCCCGCCGTCCGGTTCTTGACCTAAATAACGACGGCCTTCTGAATGAGAGCGACCTGCTGCCCGCGGACGATGGTGATCGCGCCCCCGCCATGGTCTTTGATGAGCGCGACTTCAGCGGCCCGTTGGCCGCGCCTCGGGTGCTGCCGGGCTTCGGCGGCGGGCAGTTGGTTTTGGCTGGCGGCATGAGCCGCCGCTCCCAAGCCATCGGCCCGCCCATTCGCCGGTTGGCGGGGCGGCTGTCTTGGCGTGAGCTCTCGGTCTTCTGATTCAGCAACTCAGCGGCTCTCCGGCCGCGTTCTCGCGGATGCCATCACCGTCGGCGTCAATGGCCCGGCGCGCCCGGCCTTGGGCATTCAGGATGATCTGGCGGGCGAAACGGGCATCGCCATCCGCAGGGCAGTATTGGAAGTTACCGCTCTGCCAGTCCGTCAAGCCAGTTCCGTGAATGAGCAGGTAGCTGCGGTTGCGGAACGAACGCCAACGGATGCGTTCGCCTTCCGCCAAGGGGGGCAGCCGGAGGCCTACGAACTCGCCTTCATCGATGCGCCGATCCCGATCGTGGTCCAGAAACACGACGGCTCCCTCATGCCAACGGTTCGCGCCCAGGCATCGTGGCCCTTGACCGGGGCACAGGGTGGCGGGGGCGTTATGGGCGATGGCCAGATGACGGGTGGCGCGCACCGCGCCGAGCATGGCGTTGATCCGAGCCGCTGCGCGGTGGTCGGCGCCGAGCTCAACGAAGGCGGGCAGGGCGGTGCCCATCAGCACGCCGGCGACGGCTAAGGTGACAAGCAGCTCAAGCAACGACGCCCCGCGGCACCCGAAACGCGGTGCCGCTTGAGGCCGGTTGGCGGAGCGGTGCTGTTGCCGAACTTTCATGGCGAGGAGACTACGCCGTTCCCCAGTCGGCAACCAAGAGCGATTCTCCTAAAGCGGTGTAGGAAATCGGCCCGACGAAACCGCAATTTGACACTGCCAACGGCTTCCTCTAAAAGGGGATGGGCCTTCAGCTTGCCCCATCGCGGCATGCCACTGTGGGCTGCTGCCATTTGTTGTGTTGAGGAGGGGAAATCCACATGAGAGTAGCTTCAATCATGAGTTTTGCAATTGGGAGAGTTGGCGTGGCGGGGGCCTTGACGCTGCTGGCCTTCGGCTTCACCTTTGCTGTGCAGGCGCCCTCCGGGGTGGCTGCGGAGCAGGATGCCTCCGGCCTGATCGAGGAGATCGTGGTCACCTCCCGGCGCCGCCAGGAATCGCAGCAGGACGTGCCGCTGTCGGTAACGGCCTTCGGCGCGGAGCAGATCGAGCAGGTCAAGCCGCAGACCCTGCGGGACTTTGACGGCTTCATCCCCAACATGTACATCGGCATGAACACCGCCGGTCCGGGCGCCAGTGCCCTGTACATTCGCGGCGTGGGCTACGCCGATATCGAAAAGACCCAGAGCCCGCAGGTGGGCGTCATCGTCGATGGCATTCAGATGGGCTCAAGCACCGGCCAGTTGATCGACACCTTCGATGTGGAGAGCATCGAGGTTAACCGGGGCCCCCAAGGCGTGCTGTTCGGCAAGAACACCATCGGCGGCAACGTGGTCGTCAACCGGGTGCGGCCGCAGTTCAACGAGCTGGGGGCGCGGCTGTCCGCTGAGATCGGGAACTTCGACTCCCGAATCATCAAGGGCCGGGTCAACATCCCGCTGATTGACGACACCTTGGCCCTCAAGGTGGGCGCCATTTCCCGGGAGCGCGATGGCTTCTACGACAACATCACCCTCGACGACTCCGCGGGGGACATCGATTTTGCCTCCTACACCGCGGCGTTGCGCTGGGCGCCGAACGACAGCTTCGATGCCATCCTCACCTACGATCGCATTCGCGACCGGGGCCAGATACCGCCCCAGGATCCGCGCTTCAACGGTGACGACCCTTTTGAGAACCTGGCCGACAAGAAGGAGCCGGTCAAGTACGACGTGGACCAAGTGGGGCTTCGGGCCGAATGGGAACTCGGCAACGGCTACGTCATCAACTCGATCACCGGCTACCACTCCGGCGACGACAAGGTCAATCAGGACTTCGACGGCGCCGCCATCGACGGCGGGGCGTCGCCCTTCGCCCAGCTGCACACCCTGCGTGACCAGAGCTACGATGTCTTCACCCAGGAGGTGCGGCTTTCCGGCGACTTCACGGACTCCGTGGACTTCATGGCGGGCATCTACTACTTCGATTCGGAACTGGAGTTTCAGCAGAACACCAACAACGTCCTGCAAATCCCCTTCGGCCTGCCGCCGGGCGTGCCCTGTGCCGCCGTCATTCCGACGCTGCGGGACAATCCCAGCCTCGGCAATGTGCTCTGCCAGTTCCCCAATGCCCGCAGCATTCAGCGGGCTGGCGAGGACGTACAATCCGTGGCGGTGTTTGGGGCCATCAACTGGCGTCCGGTAGAGCAGCTGGAGCTCAGCTTCGGTGCTCGATACATCGACGAGGAGAAGGACGCCTTCAACTCCTACTTCGACTACTCGACGGGCACCTTCGACACCGGCCCGATCAGCCAGGAGCACAATTTCGCCGGGCTGCCGGAGCGGGCTGGCGTGGCCTACGAGGTCAGCGACTCCTGGGACGACGTCATCCTGCTGGCGTCCGCTACCTGGGCCATCACCGACGTCAACACGGCCTACATCAGCTATTCCGAAGGCTTCCGCAGCGGCGGCTTCAGCATTCGCTCGGCGCGGGACCCCAACGAGGCGGCCTTTGATCCGGAGGATGCGTTCCAAGTCGAGGTGGGCCTGAAAAACGAATTCTTCGACCGCCGCCTGCGCCTCAACCTGGCGTACTTCCACTTGGAGCGGGACGGCAGCCAGTTCAGCTCCATCATCACCTTGCCGCCGGGCTCGATTCCCGGCACCACCACCATCATCAACAACGGCGGCACCTCCGAGTACTCCGGCGTCGAGGTGGAGTCCCAATGGCTCATCAACGAGGACTTCACCTTGGTGGTCAACGGCGGCATCCTGGACGTCAAGAATCAGGAGTTCACCATCGACTGCTACATCTTGGATGGTTGCACCGCCGGAGGCGTCATCGGGGCGGACCCCCGAGGCACCCTGCGCACCCTCGGCGGCAACTCGGACTCCCGGCAGCCGGAATGGAACGTCAGCGTCACGCTGGCCTTCGCCCGGCAGATGGGCCCTGGCCTGTTCGCGGCCAACGTCGGTTGGAAGAAAGTGGGCGACTTCCTACTGGTCAACACCGGCGGCGGCGCCGACCAGCGGCTCTATGAAGGCGGCTACTACGGCCTCGATGCCCGAGTGGCCTACGAGTGGACGCTGGACAACGGCAATACCCTTAGCCTTTCGGCATTCGGCAAGAACCTGACCGACGAGGAGTGGCGCGAGCAGGCGCTGTTCCTCGGTGGCTTCTGGACCGGCTTCCAAGGTTGGGGCGCACCGCAGACTTACGCGGTTGAGTTGTCCTACAGCATGTAGGTTGGCCGGGCGCTCCTAGGCCAGCTGCCTTCATTCGCGCCGTTGACGAGGCGCATGGCCTGATGGGCTGGTGAGCGAATCCACCGGCAGCCGCACCGAAGCGGCTTGGCCGAGCCGCACCTATGCTTGGCTGGTGGTGGCCGCGCTGGTGGTGGCCGCTCTGGTGGCCTACATCGACCGCCAGGTGGTGGCCATCGTGGTCGATCCGATGAAGGCGGATTTGGGCGTCAATGACGCCGAGATCGGCTGGCTGT
>CAZRBP010000066.1:0-18614 GCA_964598305.1 uncultured Pseudomonadales bacterium
GATGACCGCCGCCAACGCGACGACCCAGTTGCGGCTCGGCACCGGCATCGCGCTGCTGATGGAGCGCGATTTGTTTTCGCAAGCCAAGACCATCGCCACCTTGGATCGACTGTCCGGCGGCAGGGTGCTCATCGGCACGGGCGTGGGCTGGAACCGGGAGGAATTCGAGAACATCTGCCCGCATCCTTTCGACAAGCGCTATGCCGTGCTGCGCGAGACCGTCGCCGCGACCCGGGCGCTGTGGACCGAGGAGGCACCGTCCTACCAGGGCGACTACGTTCGCTTTGATGCCGTATGGAGCGATCCCAAACCGGTTCAGGAAGGCGGTCCCAAGATTTTCATGGGCGCCATGGGGCCGCTGGGCAGGAAGCACGCCGCGGCCTGGGCCGACGGTTGGTATCCGGTGGATATCGGCATGGGGGACGTTGCCGCGTCGGTTGCCGCTTTTCGCGAGGAAGTCCGGGCGGCCGGCCGCGACCCCGGCAGCGTCGAGATCAACATCCAAATCATGGACCTTGGTAACTTGGATAAGCTCAAGCGGTACCGGGACCTCGGCGTCGAGCGTACCACCATCGGCGTGTCCAACGATCTTTGGGACCAGCCGGAGGCGGTGATGCCGATGATCGACCAATACGCGAAGGCCATCCCGGATTTAGCTTGATTGCGCAGAGCCTGCTTGCCGAGGGGTTGGTGGGGGATGGTCCGTCTCGATCTGAAGACGCTCGGCGGCGAGGTATCGGTACAGCTTGAGCGCCAGTTCCGCCCGGTTGGTTTCTAGCCGGCGCCGAACCGCAGGGGCCAGCACCATCGTTCGGCAAGGCTCGTCGGCCACGACCGCTGCAACCCGTTCATCTCGAGCGCCTGGCGGCCAGACCACATCGCCCGGCGCGCACTGGTAGATCCGCGCGCCGGCGATGTCGTGCGCCGAAGCCCGGCCGGAAACGAGAAACTGCACACCAGCCTCCGCTGTCCTCTGGTCGGCAATCGTCTCGTCGCGCACATGGTCGCGATCCTCCAGCCAGTCGCGCAATTCGTCCATCAGCGCCTCGAAGTCCGCCTCGCGGTCGAGGTAATGCTCGAGGTCGTCCGCAGCGCGCTCCAGCAGCGCCCCGCGCTGCCAATCGGCCCGATCGGCGTTTGCCTTCCACGCCGCGATTACGGTCTCTTCGCAGCGCTCCAGCGCGAGATCGGCGTTTGCCTCCAGAATCAGCTCCGCGAACACGGACGGCGGGAGATTGTGCGCCAACCCAGTCCTTAGGCCCTTCGGCGGAGCGCATAGCACCACCTGCACGCCCGCACCATTCGCCGCTTGCAGTACGCGGCAGAGCACGTTCACCCCCGAAAAGTCGAAGCCGGATACGTTGGCGAAGTCCAACAACAGGCAGTCGGGGCGCGATGGCCCGTTCAGCGACCCTCTCAGTCGGTCGGCCAAGGGTGCGGCGCTGCCGAAGAAAATGTAGCCCCGCAGCCGGTACCCCTTCACCCGGCCGCCTTCGTCGGACAGTATCGCCCGCTCAGGAACCGAACGCGTCCTGCTGCTGCGCTGCTCGCGCGCCGTGAAGCGTGATTCGACCGGATCCACACGGCTGAGGCGGACGGCGAAAAAGACCAAGGTGGCCAGCATGCCGGCCGTCACGCCCTCAAGCAGCCCGAAAGCGTTGATGGCGACGAAGATCAGTACGATGATGCCGAATTCGGGATGGGTCAGACGCCGATAGCTTCTCACGAGGCCTTCGTCGAGCATGCCGAGGCCAGCGAAGACCAGAACCCCGCCCACCAGTGGTGACGGAACCAGCTCCAACATGCCGTCGCCAATAAACAGGGCCACGCCAACTAGGGCCGCCGCGACTATGCCGGTTAGGCGTGAGGCAGCCCCGAACAGCTTGCTGCGCAGCGACGCCGGCACGACGATGGTGGCGACCGTCCCGCCGCCGAAACCGGCGAGCGCGCTCGCCAGCCCGCTCGCCTTGAACTCCCGA
This sequence comes from uncultured Pseudomonadales bacterium, assembly GCA_964598305.1. GTDB lineage: Bacteria > Pseudomonadota > Gammaproteobacteria > Pseudomonadales > Azotimanducaceae > Azophilus. Next base: position 1,980 of record CAZRBP010000066.1, read on the forward strand.
TCCCAGTCCAGTTCCTGATTGGCGGCGACCTCAAGACCCGCGACGTTCATGACCACGCAGATGAAGGCGACCGTGATCAGCGCCAGCATGTTGGGAATCTGTCCGGCCAGCGCGGCCCAATCGACGCGCATGAGATCGGCGGCTCCCAAGGCCGGCCAGAGGTTGCCGTCCGCGGTGCTGGTCAGCAACAGGCCCGCGGCCCTTGCCTCGGTGCCGGAAATGCCGAGGCCCGCCAGTGCGAGATGGTATCCAGCCACGACCACCGCGACGCTCACCGGCAGGATCAGGGCGTTGCCCCACCGTTTCATGGCGGCGTACAGCGCGATCCCGTAACTAACCCCCGGACCCCATCGCGCCAGTGAGGCGGGCTCCAGCAACTGCGAAATGCCGCTCCAGCGGACTTCGGCGTCCATCAGCGACATGGCGGCGAGGCAGACGGCGCCGCCGATTCCGGCGACGAACCCGGCCGAGACTGGATAGGGAATGAAGCGCAGCAGGTTGGCCAGCCGAAACCGGCCAATTATGAGGCAGGAGACGCCAGTGACAACGGCGCTGAGAATGAGCGCTGCCGAGACGGTCGCGAACAAGACGTCGCCTTCAGCGTTCGTTGAGACTCCGAACGCGGCCATGCCGATGACGAGCGCGGGGGACAGGCCGGCGATCACGCCCCGATAGCCCGACGCCATGGCCATGATCAGGCAGGCTGTAAAGTTGCCGAACAGGATGAGGCCGACGCCTTGGGAGGTGTAAGGCGCCAGCGCCCCGGAGAAGATGAAGGTCGCAAAGGCTACCTGTGCGACCAGCAGCCCGAGCCCGGAGGTGATGCCGGCGGAAAGGCTGGCAACCGCCGTTCCAGCCCGCAGATATGCACGGAGTTTTGCCGTGACTTCGCCGAGGCGCAGACTCATCCCGCCAACTCCAGGTTGTCATTGGCCATGACAATATCATGTCGGGCCCTTCGACAGCGGTGCCTGCCTGCGCTGGACAGGTGGATCAGAATGTCATTAGATCAACGCCTTGAAGTCACTCAATCGCGCAATCGGGGGTACGAGAGCGCATGGCGAATGCCGTTTCCCATTCACATAGCAGCCCGTATCCGGCGGATGCGTTCTGGAAGGTCCTCCGCGCCTTTACCGAGATCGATTGGCTGGTGGGCGCGGGCAACTATCAGGTGGTGGAGCACGACGGACACAGGGCGCGTGTTCTGGGCATGGACACCGCCATCGTCGAATTCCTGCTCGGCTGCGACGATGAGCGCCGCGAACTCCGCTACGGCGTGGTCAAGAATCCCTTCGTGCCAGTGGACAACTATCGGGCAACCGTCACCGTGCAGCCTGCCGACGAAGGCTGCCTCGTCCACTTCAACGCCACCTTTGATCTCGACGAGGTGCCGATCGAGCAAGTCAGCCAGATGCTCACGGCCGCCTACCAGATGATGGCCAGCCGGATCGACGGCGAACTCGGGTAGGGTTGCCAATAACAACCATGGAAACACGCATGGGAACATACGTCGTCACCGGCGCTGCCAGCGGCATTGGCCAAGCCATCAAGCAGGGGCTGGAGTCCGAGGGGCACCAAGTCATCGGCGTGGACCTAGGGGAGGGCGACATTCGCGCCGACTTGGCTGATGGCGGCCAATTCACTTACGCCATCGCCGAAATTCAACGCCGTGCGCCAGACGGCCTCGACGGCCTAGTGCCCTGCGCCGGGGTTGGCGCGGAGAATCCCAACAAGGCGCTGATCCCGCGGGTCAACTTTTTCGCAACGGTGGATCTGGTCGAAGCCCTAATGCCCGCGCTGGAGAAGCGCGGCGGCGCTGGGGTGCTGATTTGCTCCAACTCGGCCACGCTGATGCCCTATGAGGACGGCTATGTGCAGGCCCTGCTGGACGGCGACCGGGATAAGGCCAACGGCTTTGCCGAGTCGATGGCGGGCTTCCAGCTCTACGGCGGTGCCAAGTTCGCCTTGGGGCGCTGGATGCGGGCCAGAAGTGCCGCCGCTGCCCAAGCTGGCGTGCGCCTCAACGCGCTGGCGCCTGGCTACACGGAGACGGCGATGACCGAAGCGGGCCTGCAGGATCCCCAAATCGGCCCCAGCATGCGGGAGTTCGTCAAGACCATCCCCATCGGTCAAAGCGCACAGCCCGAGGACCAGGCCAACGCCGCGCTCTTCCTGCTCTCGAGAAAGGCCGCCCACATCGCTGGCGCCGTGCTGTTCGTCGATGGCGGCCACGACGCCATGTTCCGGCCAGACCGCTTTTAGCGGGATGCGACGGAGGCACAAGCCACGAAGGTGATTGGTTCAGTTCATCTGGTAGGCGACGGTCAGACCCCATGTGCGGCCGCGGTTGTAGCCGCCGAGAATGAAGTTGCTGACGTTGAAGGTGTTCTCAAGAACCCGCTTGTCGCCCAGGTTCTTGCCTTCGAGGGTCACGCGCCACCGGCTGTCGCCGGAACGGTAGGTCAGGAAGGCGTTGGCGAGGATGCGGTCGTCCGACTCGGCGGCCAGGAAGAAGGGGTTGGTTAGGTCGATGGGCGAGTCGGTGTACATCTTGTCCCGATAGTCGGCATCGGCGCCGAGGGTCAGGGTGCCGGCGCTGCCGAGGCTTGCCGTGTACTGCACCCGGGCCTGCACGGTGAGCTCCGGCGCGTACCCCATGGCTCGGTTGTCCGCCACGTTGCCCAACACGCCGGGCGAAACCTCATCGATCAACTCCTTGACCTCCACATCCAAGTAACCGAGATTGAGATTTAAGGCCAAGCCGTCCACTGGCGGCAGCCACAGCAGTTCGAACTCGAAGCCGCGGGTCTCCACTTCGCCTGCGTTGTCGTTTTGCTGCACTAGGGTGCCCGTCTCCTCATCGAGGCCAATCACCGTGAACTGCTTATCCTGGTAGTCGTTGAGGAAGGCTTCGGCGTTGAATCGCAGGGATCCGTCCGCAAGCGTCGTTTTCAAACCGGCCGAGTAGGTGGTCACGGTTTCCGGCTCATAGGTCAATGCGTTGTAGTCGCGGCCGGTGAAGGTGAAGCCACCGGATTTGAAACCCGTGGACACGCCTGCGTACAGCAGCGTGCTGTCAGATGCGCGGAAGCTCAGCTTGGCGCTCGGCGTGAACTCCGACCACTTGTCGTCCCCGATCTTGTTCTCGGGGTAGTTGGTGACGGTTTCCATATTGCCGAGGCCAATGATGTTGCCCTGAAGATCCCGGTGGGGCAGGAAGAAGTTGAAGAACGGCAGGTTCGGCACGATGAACGCGCCCGTTGGCGAAAGCACAAGCGGCGCCTGTTCCAAGCCGGGAACACGCACAAAGGCGGCCACGTGCTGGGTCAGGGTGACGTTCGCAACCTGGTTGATGTCCTTCTTGTCGGTCGTGTAGCGCCCGCCGACGGAGACCTGCCACAGATCGTTGATGTCCCAGTCCACGTTTGCATAGACTGACGTGGATTCAAGGCCCCGCTCGTCCACCGAAGTGTGCTTCACATGGCTGGTGAGCAGTCGCAGCAAGGGCGTCTGCGTCGTGTGCACCTCACTGTCGTAATCACCGTCAAGGTAGTAGAAGCCGGCCACTGCGTTAAGGTTTTCGCTCGCGTAGTGCAGCTGAATTTCCTGGGAGACATCCTCCGTCTCCGGGGTTTGCAGGGTGTTGATGAACACTTGGTCGGTTCCGTCGAAGTCGAACGGGTGATGCTGTTCCACGGAACGGTATCCAGTGATGGATTTGAGCGACCAGGCCTCGTTCAAGTCCCAGTCGATGGTCAGGGAGATGCCGTCGGTGTCGAGCTTGTACTCATCAAAGCCGCCATTGACGAACGCTGTGTTCACATGATCCTTGCTGGTGGGCAAGCTGGCGTCGAGGGCCTGTCCCGGCGGCAGGTAGGCGGCGCCCGGAACAAACAAGTTGGCGGTGCTCAGCAGCGCCCCGAAGGCGCCCAGGCCGGCGGGTCCGCCCAAGTTGACGGCGACCCGGGTCGGCACGTAGGGGTCGGAATCGTCCCGTAGCATATCGCCCACCAGCTTGAAGCGCAGTGATTCCGACGCCTTCCAGATCAGGGTGCCGCGCATGGCCAACTGGTCGGGGCTGGCGAACTCCGACCCGTCGTACAGATTGGTCTGGTAGCCGTCGTGGTTGGTGCTCGAAATGGCGAAGGAGCCGAACAGCGCGTCCTCCACGAGTGCTCCGGATAGGCCGGCCCGGACCTTACGCAGGCTGTCCTCGCCGAGCTTGCCCTCAACGCGAATGCGGGTTTCGTTGTCCGGCTCGCGGCTCACGTACTTGAGCGCCCCGCCAATGGTGTTGCGGCCGTACAGGTGCCCCTGCGGCCCTTTGAGAACCTCGATGCGTTCCACGTCATACACATCGAGCAATGCGCCGCCGGTGCGGTTCAAGTACACGTCGTCCACGTAGATGCCCACGCCTTGGTCAAAGCCTGGGTCGTTGCCGATGCCGCGGACGAACACCTGAATCGCCCCGGCGATCAGGCCGTTGGTTTCGTTGATCGTAATGTTTGGCGTCAGGCGGGCGACCTCGGTGATGTTGTCCACCCCGCGGTCCCGCAACTCTTCGGTGCCATAGGCGCTGACCGCCGCTGGCACCTCCTGCAGATTTTCCGTGCGCTTGCGCGCCGTGACCAGAATTTCCTCAATGACGTTCTGGGCGTACGCCGTTGAAGGGATCAGCGCGCTGGTTGGGCCCAAAAGCAAAGCCAATACGCCGAACAGGACCGGGTGCAGGATGGTGTTGCGGAACATGCTCACTCCCGAGTGCCGAAATGGAGAGTTTAGTGTACTCCATTGCAAGCCTTCCCGTAGCCGATGCCTAGGCGCCGATTCCCGGCCAGTCGGGAGCCACCAAGCCCTTGTTTTGGTTGGTGCGGCTGCCGTATCGTTCAAGGATGCAGCCCGGCAATGAGAATTGGCATTCCGCCGTGCAGGCGCCTCTTGAGGTAGCCGATGCCGAGGCGGTAGCTTGGGATGTCGAAACCGACTTCCTCATCGTCGGCTTCGGCGGCGCTGGCGCTGCGGCGGCGGTTCAGGCGCGGGAGCAGGGCCTTGACGTCGTTGCCATCGACCAAGCGGAAGGCGGCGGTGCCACCTTGGCCAGCGGCGGCGTCTTCTATGCCGGTGGCGGCACGGCCGTTCAACGCCAGTACGGGGAGCAGGACAGCCCCGAGAACATGCAAGCCTACCTCAAGCTCGAAACCCAAGGCGTGGTGAGCGATGCGACCCTGGAGCGCTTCTGCCGCGGCAGCGCCGCGGACCTGGATTGGCTGATGCGCCACGGGGTTAAGTTCGGCGGTCCGGTCTGGAAGAGCAAGACCTCCTATCCGAACGTCAAGTACTTCCTATACCACCCGGACAACACCCTGCTGCCGGTCGCCGCGGCAGTGGCTGAGCCGGCGGCGAGGGGACATCGGGGCATGGCCCGCAAGGGCAACAGCGCAGTCGATCTGGGCGGGGCCATCTATTCGCCGCTCAAGCGTTCCGCCTTGCAAGCGGGGGCGGTCCTCGAATGCAAGACCGAGGCCCGGCAGCTCATCATGGACCCGAGCGGCGCGGTGATCGGGGTACGGGCGTTGCAACTGCCGGCCCGCACGGCGGCCTATGCGGAACACAGCAAGCGCCTCGCCCGAGGCCATCGGCTGACGCAGCTCTACCCGTTCTTCCTGCCCGGCGCCCGGGCGGTGCATGCGAAGGCCAATAAGCACTTCGCCAGGGCCTTGGCGATTGAGAACGCTGAGCGCCAATGGCGCACGTACCGGGCGCGCCGCGGCGTTTGTCTGAGTGCTGGGGGGTTCATCTTCAATCGGCCCATGGTCGAAGCGCACTGTCCCAGTTTCCGAGCGGGCGTGCCGCTCGGCACCAGGGGCGATGACGGCAGCGGCATCCGCTTGGGTCAGAGCGCGGGCGGCGCCGTGGACCGTATGGACCGGGCCACCGCTTGGCGCTTCATCAATCCTCCCGCTGCTTGGGCCAAGGGCGTTATTGTCGATGGCCGGGGCAGGCGCTTCGTCAACGAGTGTGCCTACGGCGCTACCATCGGCGACGCCATGGTGGCCAAGTCCGGCGGCAAGGCGTGGCTGATCCTGAGTTCAGAGTTGGTGCGCGAGTCTTGGCGGCAGATCGCGCCGGGCAAGGTGCTGCCCTTCCAGCAGCAATTGGCGGCGCTCAATCTGCTGTTCGCCAAGCGCAGGGCGGACAGCGTCGTGGCGCTGTGCCGCAAATTCGGTTTTGATGAAGCGGTCTTGTCCGACACCCTGACCACGACGGGGCGCGCGGCACGCGGCGAGATTGAGGATCCGTTCGGCAAGCCCCCGGAGGACCGATACGAACTGCGTCCGCCATTCCATGTGATCGATGTGTCGCTGGACGCGAAGCTGCTGCCCTGCACGGTGCTTACCGTGGGCGGCTTAGTCGTCAACGAGGCCACTGGCCAGGTTCGACGGGAGGATGGCCAGGAAATCGGCGGCCTCTATGCGGCGGGCCGCACTGCGGTGGGCATTCCCTCACACCTCTACGTCAGCGGACTGTCTATTGCCGACTGCGTGTTTTCCGGGCGGCGCGCCGCCCGGCACGCAGCCGCTATCACCGCTAGTCAATGAAGCCCGGCAATCCCTGGAAGTAGTGGCCGGCGATCATGCCGCCGTCGATGACCAGCTCGGTGCCGTTGCAGTAGCTGCCGGCGTCGGAGGCAAGGTAGAGAACGCCTTGGGCGATTTCCCTGGGCCGGGCGCCGCGTTGCATGGCCACGAAGTGGTGGCGCTGATCGAAATCCTCCTCCGGTGAGTCGAAGGGATTGGTCATTCGCGTGTTGACGCCGCCGGGATGGACGCTGTTCACCCGGACACCCGCTGGACCGAGTTCCAGCGCGGCGCTGCGAGTCAGCCCGCGCACGGCGAATTTGCTGGCCGCATAGGCGCCGGTGGCGTTGTTGGGGGAAATGCCGGACACCGATGAGGTGTTGACGATTGCCCCTCCTCCGGCCGCCCGCATGACCTTGGCCACGGCTTGAATGCCGAGGAAGACGCCGGTGACGTTGACTTCCAGCACCCGCCGGAATTCATCGGGCGCAAGGTCCTCAAGCAGGCCGAAGGTGAGAATGCCGGCGTTGTTGGCCAGGATGTCTAGGCTGCCTTGGGCGGCGACCGTCTTCGCCACCAACGCCTGCCAACCGGTTTCGTCGGTGACGTCAAGCACCGCGGCGCTCACTTGCTCATGCTCGGCAGCGACCGCCCGCAACGGCTCGTCGTCAATGTCAACGGCCACCACATGACCGGCGTCGGCCTCCAGGAAAGCCGTCACGATGGCTTGGCCTATGCCTCGGGCGGCGCCGGTGACGATGGCGGTGCGGCCGCTGAGCGAGTAGGGGTTGGACATAGGAGTTGCCTCGTGATGGATCAGCGGGCGGCGTTCATTTGCGCCAAGTGATGGGCCGCCAGGTAGCCGAAGGTCATGGCCGGACCCAAGGTCGCGCCCGCGCCGGGGTACGCGCGGCCCATGACCGACGCGCTGGTGTTGCCGATGGCGTAGAGGCCGGCGATTGGCTCGCCGTCGCCATCGAGCGCCCGGCCGTGCTCATCGGTGACCACGCCGCCCTTGGTGCCGATGTCGCCGGGGAAGATCTTGAGCGCGTAGAAAGGCGCCTGCTTCAAGGGCTTGAGGCAGGGGTTGGGCGCATGGCGGGGGTCGCCGTAGTAGCGGTCGTAGCCATTCACGCCGCGGCCGAAATCCGGGTCTTCGCCGTGGGCGGCATATTCGTTGAAACGCGCCAAGGTGGCGGCCAGAACGTCGGCATCGACTTCGATGGCGGCGGCCAATTCAGCCAGAGTCTCACCCTTGCGCAACGCCTCCCAAAGGCTGGGCTTAACCGCCCGGTCACGGCTCGGAGGGCCTGGGAGCATGGGGCCGACGGCGTACCGGGAGCGGTACCAGGCGTCGAAAATGAACCAGGACGGCGCGGTGGGGCACTCCGCCGAGTTGAGCCGCATCATCTCGCCACCGGCCGCGTGATAGGACGCGGACTCGTTCATGTAGCGCTTGCCGAGCTGGTTGACGATGATGCAGCCGGGCAGGGCGCGTTCGGCGAACATCGGCCGGGCCCGGTCCTCATCGCCGAGACGGAAGGCTGGCGCCCACCAGGCGGCGTCCATGAGATCCAAGGCCGCGCCCGCTCGTTCGGCGGCTTGGATGGCGTCGCCGGTGTTGTTGCGCTGCGAGCCGGACCAATTCGGGGATGTCGAGGTCTGAAAGCCTTTGCTGCGCAGCTTGGCATTGTGCTCGAATCCGCCGGCGCCAAGCACGACGCCGCGGCGGGCGCGAATGTTGCGCCGTTCACCAGCCACCTCGATCGCAGCGCCGACCACCCGCCCCTGCTCGACGATCAACTCCTGCAAGGCCGTGCCCAGCATGACCGGCACCCCCTTGGCGTTCAGCGCCCGGCGCAGTTGGCCGAGCAGCGCGTTGCCGGCGGTCAGGCGGCGGTCCCTGGGGGTGCGCAGGCGCTGCGGGACGTCGAGCCAATAGCGTGCCATCACCTTGAGGATGGACCACCACCAGCCGGGACCGCGGGTCATGATGGGCCGGGCTTCGCTGATGGTCCAGTTGACCCGGCCAAAGGCTTGGGCCCCGGAATGCATGGGCTGCAAGGCGTCGTAGTCCGCGCCCAACTGACCGGCGGAGACGGGTTGGGTCTCATGGGAGCGGTTTTGCTTGGCCCCGGCAAGGCCCATGTGGTAGTCGGCGTAGTTCACGCATTGAAAGACCGGGCCGCCGTGGGCTTCCAGAAAGTCGAGCATCTTGCCGGCGTTGTCGATGTAGGCTCGAATGCGGCTGTCCGGCACCTCATCGCCCGTTAGCGCCTTGATGTAGGCGAAGGCCTCCCCCGGCGTGTCCTCGAATCCGGCCTCGCGCATGTGTCGGCTGCAAGGGATCCATAGGGTGCCCCCGGAGGTGGCCGAAGTGCCGCCCCAGAGGTGGCTCTTTTCGATCACCAAAGGCTCGACACCGAGCTCCGCGGCGACCAAGGCGGCGGTCAGCGCACCAGCCCCGGAACCGACCACCAGCACATCCGTGGTCCAGTCGGCTTGGGCCACGCCCGTCAACCCCTCATCCGAATTGGGGTTAGGCGGCGAAGTCGGCGCGCGGCGGTCCCACCCGCTGCGCCACCTTGCCCAGTTTGGCCGCATCGAAGCCGTAGAAGTCGATGGCGTTGCCGCCGAGCATGGCGGCGATGTCGTCCTCCGGCAGGCCCTTGAAGGTTTCGATCATCTTCGGCCCGGTATGGGGCCAAGTGCCCTCGGGATGGGGGTAGTCGCTGCCCCACATGATCTGCGCCATGCCGATGTCGTGACGGATGTCGGCGTCGGAGCGGGGCATGCAGGAGGCGCCAATGGCGCAGTTGCGGCGGAAGTAGTCCGTGGGCGACATGGAAAGGTGGCTGCGGTAGTCGCCGAGCTTGGCGCTGAAGAAGGTGTCGTAGTAGTGATGGTCGAGCATGCGCAGCAGCGGCGGCAGCATCCAGCCCTGGCCGGTTTCCGTGACGCTGGCCTTAAGTTTCGGGTAGCGTTCGAAGACCCCGCCCCAGAGCATGAAGATGATGGGCCGGTAGGTCCAGAAGAACACTTCGGAAATGTAGATGCCGAGGCCGCCGGGATAATCGGCTTGGTCCGCCTCCGGGAAGCCCTTGCCGAAGAAGTGATCCATGGGGCCGGGTCCGGAGTGAAAGCAAACGACGATCCCGGTGTCCTCGCACGCTTCCCAAAACGGGTTGTAGCGAGGGTGGTGGTAGGCTTCGAATTGGCCGGTGAGGATCAGCGGGATCATCATGCCGCCCAAGCCGTTCTCAGCCCCGAAGCGGACTTCCTCAACGGCCCGGTCGATGTCCCACAGCAAGGGGCACACGGCGACCCCGAAGTGGCGCACCGGGTCGCGGGCGCAGAGTTCGGCCAGCCAGCGGTTGTGGGCCCGGGCGCCCGCCCATTGCAGGTCGGGCACGATGCCCTCCGTGGGCAGGGACAGGCCCGCGCCAAAGGGCGGCGAGTTCTGTTCGGTGATGCCGTCGGGGAAGATGATCTCCCCGGCTATGCCGTCGCCGTCGAGCACTTCGAGGCGGTGCTGGTAGTCCCAGGCGCCGGATAGCTGGGCCTCGCGGCCGGCCCGCCAATGCTCGTTGGCCTCCTTGACCAAAAACACCTGTTCGGCCTTGTTGGTCAGGGTCTGCTGGATCGGCAGCGCCATGTCGAACACCTCCCGGTGCTCAGGGTCTAGGTACTCCCGGTACTGCTCGGGCGGCAGCCCGGCGTGGCAGTCGGATGAAATTACGGTGAAACGCTCCATGATCCTCGCCCCGTTAGGACTTCTTCGGGCCGCCCATCTCCCCCGGAAAGCGGCTGCCGCCGATGGTGTCGGCGAACGGCCAGAAACCTTCCTCATCAAGGGGGCCCGCCAAGGTGATTTCCCGGGCCAGAAACTCCGGCCACCAGAGCCGGGCCTGCACCGGGCCGCAAACGGGCACTGATTGGGCCAAGGGGTCCCAAGCGCTGTCCCGCAGAATGAGTTCGCCCTCCAGCGCCTGCTGATAGGCGGTGCGGTACTTGGCGTACACCCGCACGACCTGGGGCGGATAGTCGTAGGTGTTCGGCTGCATGGTCAACGAACGCGAGCACTTGATCCACCATTCGTTGACCTCGGTGACCTCGCCCGGCTCATCGACCCCGGACACGGTCCCCTTGTACTCCAAGAAGGTGTTGCTTTGATGCGATGCGAAGGCCTCCACCCGATTCATCAAGCGGAAGTAGCGAATCTGGGCCAAGTACTTCGGCTGACCCCAGTGTTCGCGGCTGATGTACACCGCCTGCTCCTGATCGATGGCGTAGCCGAGTGAGTACTCGCCTTCGACTCCGTCGTAGCTGGCAGTGACGTTCATCACCAAGCCGAGTTCGGGTTCGTTGCCGACCGGGAAGTTATAGACGGTGAGGCGCGCCTCCGGCTCCTCGGTTGGACTGATGCCCGGCGGCAGGAGCGGGCCGACCTTCTCCGGGTCTGTGGGGTAGGTGATCTTCAACATCGGCCAATTGACGTTGTCGCCCGGAATGCCTTGGGGTTCGGTGCCGCTCATGCTGCCTTCCTTGTTGAGGGATTTTGTTGGTTTGGGTTTCGCTAAGTTGGATTGGGGCCGCTGATCTTGGGTTACCCCCGGCCCTTCGTCAATGGCCCATTTGATACACCACATCAATGCCGTAGGTGCGGGGTTGGCCCCAGGTCGCGCCGGCGTAGCCGAGCGATGCGAAATCGATGCCCCACTCGCGGTACTCCTCGTCTGCTAGGTTCTTGATCCAGAGGGAGATGCGCAGCGCACCGCCGCCAAGGTCGATGTCGTTGAGGCTGGCCCGCGCGTCGAGCAGCCAGCGGGACTTGGCGCTGTCGTACTGGTTCTGAAAGGGATGGTAGCGAACCTTGCCGGTGTGAGTGGCGTCGAAGCGCAGCGACAGGGTGCCCGCAGGGAACGGCCTGAAGTCGTACTGCAGGCCGATGCTGGCGGTCGTCTCAGGAGCCGCCGCAGCGGTCGCACCGGCAATGTCCTCCTCTTGGTCGGTGGCCGGGTTGCGGGCGACGTACTCATCGAACTCGGCATCGAGATAGCCAAAATTGAAGTCGGCGATCAGGCCTTCGGCTAGAATGGCCAGCGCATCGAGCTCAATGCCTTGGTAGGTGGCCTTGCCTGCATTGACCAATCGCGAGGAGGCGCCGCCGCTGCCGGCCTCGAACTGGGCGATCTGCAAATCGTCGAACTTGTTGCGGAACAGCGCCAAGTTGGTGCGCACGCGTCCGTTCAACCACTCCGCCTTCAAGCCCGCATCGATGGCACTGACCTCCTCCTCGTCAACCGCAAAGGCAAAGCCTGCAACGGACCCGGCTCGGGCGTTGAAGCCGCCGGCGTTGTAGCTCGTGGAGTGGGTGACATAGACGTGCAGGTCTTCATTGACCGCGTAGTTCAGGTTGAGCAGATAGCTTAGGTTGTCCCAGCTTCGGGCGTTCTCCAGCTGCTGTTCCACGGAGGTCATGCCCAAGTTCTCGTTGAACAGGAAGGCGTCCTTTTCATCATCGGTGTAGCGCAGCCCACCGGTGAACGCCAACTGGTCGGTCAGCGCATAGGTGAATTGCCCATAGAGGGCCCATGACTCGGAATCCTGGCCGTAAACGAAATCAACGAAGCCGTTGAGGTTGGGGTCCGCGCCCGGAAAGGGAAACGGTAGCGGCAGCCGCTGCGAACCGACGCAAACGGGACCGACCCCGGGCACCAGATTGCAAAAGCCCGCGGCGCCGTAGGCAGCCCCAAGGAGCGGCTCCGCCGCCAGGAAGGCGATGGGCAGGCCGAAGGTCTGCGGGTTGTCCTGATAGACCGCCTCCTCGTAGTTGTAGTAGCCCAGCGTGTAGTTCAGGCGGCCGCCCATCAGCTCGCCGAACAACTGCAGCTCATGGGTGGTCATCTCCACGTAGCCCTGTGCGATGCTCGCGTGGAATCCGGGGGTGGGCACCACCATGCCGCCGCCGTAGAACAGATCCCGGGCCAAGTAGGCGCCGCCGTCCAGATCGCTGCCGTCGTTGTATTGCTGGGTTTCTCGGTCGGCAAAAATGTACTTGATGGTCACGGCCTCGAGATCGAGCGCTGCGGTGAACGTGTGCCCCTGCACTTCGAGATAGCTCAAACCGATGTTGTCCAAGGTGAATTCGTCCCGGCGCTTGTCCGGGTCGCCAACACCGGCGGCCATGGCGGCGAACAACTCGCCGCCTAGGGCCGCAAAGGGAAAGGGCGTGGTGGTGAAGCCGTTGTACAGGCTGTCCTTCACCTTGACGATTTGGAAAGGCGCCGGAACCGCCTCGTTGTCGGTGTCGTCGTAGGCGTAGTCGAAGGTCAGTTGGTCGTTGGGCTGCAGGCGCAGGGCAATCCGAAAAGCCCCGTTGTCTTGGCTGCCGAGGTCGCTTTGTTGGCCGGGATAGTCGTTGTCCGCCCAGCCATCGGTCTTCTTGAGGATGCCGGAGACCCTGGCGGACAGCATGTCGCCGACCTTGGGCAAGTCGATGGAGCCCATGTAGCGTTGATAGCCGTCGTTGCCGGCGGAGGCCTGCAGCTTCATCCCGAACTCGCCGCTCGGCTTGGCGGTGGTGATGTTCAACGCGCCGCCGGTGCTGTTGCGTCCGAACAGGGTGCCTTGGGGGCCGCGAAGCACCTCCATGCTCTCCAGGTCCACGAGGTCGAAGACCGCGCCAACAGTCTTGCTCAGGTAGGCGCCGTCGATGTACAAGCCCGACTTGGGATCGACCAGCAGCGAGGTTTCGCCAGCGCCGACGCCGCGGATGCGCAGGCTCGTGTTGGAGCTCGAGGCCGGCTGCTTGAGGGTGGTGGTGTTGGGTGCCCGGCCGCTGAGGTCGGCCACGTTGAAGATGCCCAGATCTTGAATTCGCTCCCCGCCAAACACCGTGATGGCCACCGGCGTTTCCTGCAACGCGGTCTCCCGACGTTGGGCAGTGACCAGGATTTCCTCCAGCACGGCACCTTCCTGAGCGTGGCCCGAAGGCGGCAAGGCAGCGCCTATCGGGACGACCAACGCAAAAAGCGCCATGAGTCTCGTTTCTCGATGCGACATCGGCTCTCTCCTTCCGTTCGCTTCGTTCGGTTGCCCAATAGCGCGGATACTAACTTATGTTTTTGCGGATTTGAATCTCTGAAAGCTTGAATTTGCATTCTTTGCGCAAAAATAGAACACTATTCGAGTTTTTGACCCGAAGTGGCACCTCGTCTGCTGCGAACCATCGAACGGCAAGGCGCGGACCTTGCAACCGAACGGGCCTTTGAGCGAACCTTGCGCATCGCTCAAGCGAGCTGCGCCCATGCCAAACTCACTCGAAAGCGCTTCGAACACCGGTGACCCCTTTGCGCCTTGGTCGTTGAAGGGACTGTGGTTGCGCAACCGCTTCATCAAGGCCGCCACCTTTGAAGGCCACTGCCCCGGCGGCCGTCCGCACCGGGAAGGGCTGGCGGGCTTTCACGAGGCCTTCGCCGAGGGCGGCGTCGGGCTGTGCACCCTAGCCTATGGCGCGGTGGAGCCGGGTGGCCGCACCTTTGACGACCAGATGTGCCTCCAAGACGACATTCTCGACGACCTGCGCTACGTCACCGACGCCATTCACCGGCACGGTGCCAAGGCCGCCATACAGCTCGCCCACTGCGGCGGCTCCTCAAAGTGGAGCGGCTGGATCGGCAAGCGGGCGCGCGGACCGAGCAACGGTTTCAATGGCTTGGGCATGTTTGCGGGTACGCCCTTGGCCCGGGCCCTGCGGGTTGATGAGCTGCCGAAGCTGGCCGATGACTACCGTGTCAGTGCCGAGCGGGCGGTGGCGGCGGGTTTCGACGCCGTGGAGCTGCACATGGGGCACGGCTACTTGCTGAGCCAGTTCTTGAGCCCCGCCGTCAACAAGCGCCGCGATGACTTCGGTGGTTCGCTGGAAAACCGCGCCCGATTCCCGTTGCAGGTGATCCGCGCCGTGCGGGACGGGGTGGGCGGTTCGGTGCCCGTCGTGGTCAAGATGAACCTGCGCGACGGCTTTCGCGGCGGCTTGGAAATCCAGGACAGCGTCGCCTTCGCCAAGTTGCTGGAGGCCAATGAGGCGGACGCGCTGGTTCTCACCGGCGGCTTCACCTCAAAGAGCGCCATGTACCTGTTTCGCGGCCCGACCTTCGTGCACGAACTCATCAAGGCGCAGCGGCGCAAGATCGACAAGCTAGTGTACCGGATGGCCGCGCCGACCATGAAATCGCTGCCCTTCGAGGAACTCTACTTCCTCGACTTGGCCAAGCAGGTGATGGCGGCGGTGGATTTGCCGTTGATCTGCATCGGCGGCGTGCAAAGCCTCGCCAGCGCGCGCCGCGCTTTGGCGGAAGGCTTCCAGGCGGTGCAGCTCGGCCGCGCCCTGATTCACGACCCGGCCTTGGCGCGGCACTACGCGGAAGGGTCGAAAACCGAATCAGGCTGCACGGTATGCAACCGCTGCGTCGCCGAAATGGACCGCGACGGCGTGCGCTGCGTTCTCAACGACGCCCTGCCGGCTCGGAGCCCTTCGTGAGCGAGTCACCACCGATCTCCCCCCTTGCTCCCGCGAGCTTTCCCGATCTGCCCCCGGTCGCCGGGGTCCTGCTCGCTGCCCACGCGGCGGCACTCAGCTATCGGGGACGCTTCGACGTGATGCTGGCCGCCCTTGCGCCCGGGTCGCGGGTCGCCGGCGTGTTCACCCGCTCGCGCTGTGCTTCCGCGCCCGTAAACTGGTGCCAGGAGCAGCTCGGGCGCGGCACGGCGCGGGCGGTCCTGTGCAACGCTGGCAACGCCAATGCGTTCACCGGCGCTGCGGGTGAGGCCACAGTGGCCGGGTCAGTGCAGGCCGTGGGCCGAGCCCTCGATGTGCCTCCGGAAGACGTTTACCTCGCCTCGACCGGGGTCATCGGCGAACCACTCAGCCCAAAGGCCATGCAGGCGGCAGTGGAGCAGGCGGCCCGGGCCCTCGCCCCCCCCAGCCCGGAAGGCTGGCGGGCCGCCGCGGAGGCCATCCGCACCACCGACACGTTCCCGAAGGGGGCAGGGGGCGAGGCGCAACTTGACGGCGAGACGGTGCGGGTCGCCGCGATTGCCAAGGGGAGCGGGATGATCGCGCCCGACATGGCCACGATGCTCTGCTTCGCGTTCACGGATGCGGGGCTCCCCGCCTCCGTGTTGCAGCCCCTCCTCACCGGGGCGGTGGACCGCAGCTTCAACCGGATCACGGTCGATTCCGACACCTCGACGAGCGACAGTGTCCTGCTCTTCGCGACCGGGGCGGTCCCGTCCTCCGCGCCGTTCACCGGCCCCTCCGACCCGAGGCTGGACGACCTGCGGGCGCTCCTCGATGCGACGATGCTTGACCTCGCCCACCAGATCGTCCGTGACGGCGAGGGGGCGAGCAAGTTCGTTGAAGTGACCGTCGAGGGGGCCGAGAGCGATGCGGCTGCGCGCCGGATCGCCCTGAGCATCGGGAACTCGCCCCTCGTCAAGACCATGCTTGCGGCGGCGGACGCCAACTGGGGCCGCCTAGTTATGGCGGTCGGCAAGGCCGGCGAAGCGGCGGAACGGGACCGGTTGAGCCTCTGGATCGGGGACGAACAGTGCGCCGAGGGTGGCCGGGTCCGCGAGGGGTACTCCGAAGAGCGGGCGACCGAGCACCTGAAGGGCGACGAGGTGCGCCTTCGCGCCGACGTCGGCGTCGGCACCGGCCGCAACACCATCTGGACCTGCGACCTCACCCACGCCTACATCGACATCAACGCCGGCTACCGGAGCTGATCCGTCCTATCGCGCCAGCGAAATTCCGACGTGAGCCGAAGGCTGGCGCCCGTATCTCCGAGCCTGAGAGTCAAACCGAGCCGCTTGCGGCCGGCTCACTACATCCTAGGGACCGTCTCCAAGCCCAGCAGGTGGAGGCCGGTGTGCAGGGTGCGGGCCGTTTGCTGGGCGAACCGCAGCCGGTTGGCGCGCTCGCTTCCCTCGGCCGCCAGAATGGGGCACTGTTCATAGAAGCGGGTGAACTTGGTGGCGAGATCGTAGAGGTAGG
>CAZRBP010000067.1:0-18432 GCA_964598305.1 uncultured Pseudomonadales bacterium
CTGGAGGAAACCGGACGCGGCCTCACGGCAAGCCCCCTGCTGGCATCCGGACTCGTGGGCTCATCCGCCATTCTGTTGGGCGGGACCGTGGATCAGAAGAGGCTGCATTTGCCGCAGATTGCAAGCGGTGCTGCCGTGGCCACCCTGGCCGTGGATGAGTCTTCGCAGCACAATCCGTTATCCATTGCCCTTACCGCCAAAGCGTCCGCCGACGGCTATGAACTGACGGGAACGAAGTACTTTGTCATGGAAGGCGCAGCCGCAGATACTCTGGTGGTGGCGGCAAGAACCAGTGGGGCAGACAACGATGCCGCGGGCGTGACGCTGTTTGTCGTTGCTGCAACGGCTGATGGCGTCAGCCGCAAACCACTGTCCACAGTCGATTCACGGGGTTATGCAGACATATCCTTCGACAAGGTCAGCGTAGGCGCTGACGCAGTGCTCGGCAGGGTCGATGAGGGTCGTGACCTGTTGGAGGCGGTGCTCGACCGCGGCCGCGCAGGCCTTGCCGCGGAAATGCTGGGCACCGGTGCGGAGGCTTTTGATCGCACGCTGGAGTACCTGAAGACTCGGGTGCAGTTTGATCAGGTCATTGGTTCGTTCCAGTCGCTCGGCCATCGTCAGGCAACGCACTTCATGAACATGGAGTTTGCTCGGTCTTGCGTTGAAGGCGCGCTGACCGCGATTGACCAAGGCGGCGAGGATGTGGCCGAGTTGTGTTCGTTGGCCAAATGCCAAGTCGGTGAGTTTCTGCATGGGATGACCAACGACATGATCCAAATGCATGGCGGCATTGGCATGACCGATGAGTTCGATGCGGGGTTTTTCCTGAAGCGCGCCCGAGCCACGGAAGCGCTGTTTGGCAATCGCACGTTTCACAAGCGGCGCTACATCGGCTTTTCCGGGATCTGAACTCGGGTGGCGCGCCACGCGCCTCGGCCGCTGCTGGCGTCATCGAAATTGGGACTGGAAGCATAGAGTTCTGGGGCAACAACATCACCGGCAACAGGCCACGGTCGCACGCCACAGCATCCGAGGACATGCCTCCAGACCGATAGGCCTTCTCGATAATCACGGGGTCGGCCAACATCATTCCCCGCAGGGGGCCTTGAGAACACTTGGCAGGATTTCCTGGTCGCACTGCGCCATCACCGCTCGCTCACGCCTCGGCCAAGGAGCGCGCGGCAACCTGCACCTTCAAGGTGCCCGGTTGGTAACTGCAATTGAGCGCGGTGCGGTATTCGGTGCGCGAGCCGCTGATCTTCCACTGGCCGTTCACCTTGCGGTATTCGTCGTGATACAAGGCGCTGAGTAGCGTGAGGGTGTGGTCTTGGGTATTGATGTTGCGGTAGTTCAGCGCCCAAGTGCCTCGCGCTTCGGTGTCCGAGAGCACCTCGATCTCCGGGTTGGCGCAGTGATGCATGTCGAGAACGTACTCGTGGCACCCTCGGGGCACAAAGACCTCATCCACGAATTCATCGCGATTTCGGCAATGGCCGAAGTAGGACATGTCGATGATGACCTCGCCTTCGGCGAAGCAGTCGCGTACCGCCTCCGGGTCTTGGCGATCGCAGGCGTTAAGGTAGCGCGACTTGAGTTGTTTGATTGCTTCGATGTCGCGCAAGCTTTGAACGCTGGCCTCCAGCGCCAGCAACCGCTGTTCGTGTGTCATTGCAGTTCGCCTTGAGTGGTGTGGGAATGCCTTTTAGCTTACATCCTTGCGGCAGGAATCGGCGCGACGCCAATCAGCCTTGAGGAAGCGCCTCTGAAGCAATCAGCTCTGGGTGCGTGAAAATCCAGAATCGATCCTCGCGAATCGCCTCGAAGGTGATGGCCGCCACTTTCGCAGGATCCATGTACTCAAGCCCGCCCGCAGCCGAACGCATGGCGGCGAGATCTGCCGTCTGCGTCACGGGCGATTCACTATCGCCGGCCGCCGCCTCGGCGGTCATACCGGTCAAAACGGGTCCGGGACAGAGGATGGACACGCTTATCGGCGCATTCATGGCCTTAAGCTCCAAGCGCAGTGTTTCGGTAAGACCGCGCACCGCCATCTTCGAGGCCGTGTAAAAGCCCAGCTTGGGTGCCAGCACGAAGGCACTCGCAGACGCGGTATTGACGATATGGGAGGGCGCCCCTTGGGCGAGCAGGCGCGGCACAAAGCTCTGCAGGCCGTGCACCACACCTAGGACATTGATCTGAAACAATCGGTCTACAGCTTGGCCCATTTTCTCCCACGCAGGCCCCGTCACAAGCACTCCGGCATTGTTGAACAAGAGGTGCACCTGCCCGAATTCCGCAAAGGCCTGCTCAGCGAGGGCCTCGACCTGCCTTGCATCGGACACGTCCGTCCTGCACTGACGAATGTTCGCACCCGAATCCGATAGCTCCGCGCAGGCTTTGGACAGCCCTGCGGCATCCACATCCGCGAGCATGACCCGCATGCCCAAACCGAGGCAGTGACGGGCCAATGCTAGGCCGATCCCGCTTGCCGCCCCGGTGACGACCGCATTCTTTTCCACAAACTCCTGCATCCCGCTTCTCCCATGAGTTCGTTCACGCCGCGTCATGCGTCCGGCACCCACTGTCGCGAAGACCTGATCCCGTTCGGCTTCTTGCTGCTAATACCTTGGTCAACTATATTCAAGTTGAAGATCTTTGCCGACAAGCATGACTACACAAGGAGCCTACGATGATTCAGCAGCCTGCGCGCAAGCTCATGAGTTTGCTCACTTTCCTGCTTGCAGTCCCGCTGCCAAGTGCGTTTCTGCAGGCCGAAGAGGGGCTCACACTGGAAGAAATTGTCGTCACTGCTCGTAAGCGCAGCGAGGATCTGCAAGATACTCCTGTCTCGGTAACCGCCTTAACCGAGGCGGTCATCTCCGATGCGCGCCTGTTTCACATCAGGGACATTGAAAACCTCACCCCAAACCTGAACTTTCTCGTGAGCGCCGATGGCAGCGGCTCAACCCTGCAGGCCTTTATACGAGGAGTCGGACAGTTCGATTTCGCAGTGACCACCGATCCGGGTGTGGGCGTCTATGTTGACGGCGTCTATCTGGCCCGAACCATAGGGGCGAATCTGGAGTTCTCAGACGTGGAGCGGATCGAGGTTCTGCGGGGGCCCCAAGGAACGTTGTTTGGCAAGAACACCATCGGGGGCGCAATCAACATAGTGACCCGCGCACCTACTGGCGAGTTCAACTACAAGGGCGAACTTACCTTGGGCGAAGACAGCTACACGGCCTTCGACGGATATGTGGAGTTTCCGTTGAGCGAAGACCTCGCGGCAAGCGTTTCGGTGCTACGCAAAGTCTCCGACGGCTGGCAAGATCGCGAGCGTGGGGACGATGCCGGCAACAATGACAGTTGGGGATTGCGCGGACACTTGAACTGGCATGGCCAGGACGATTGGAATTCCCACCTTGTCATGGACGTGGTGCGACAAGACCAAAACGTCTATCCACGCGTGCTGTCGGACTTCGACCCGAGTCAATTCTTCCCCTTTATGTACAACGCGTTTGTGTTGGCCCCCTTGGGTGAGTCTTGCTGTGCAACCAACATTGAGGACATTGATCGAAGCGGAGTGCTCAATCAGGAAGACCGGGACGATTTGGAGACCCTGGGCTTGAGTTGGACAAACACCTGGATGTTGGGAGACCTTGAGCTGAAGTCCGTGACCGGCTACAGGAACATGGAGTCGGAAGTCTATCGAGATTCCGACAATCAACCGCAGGATTACTTTTCGGTCGGCACCGCCTTCGATGCGGACCAGTTCTCCCAGGAGTTTCTGTTAAGTGGCAGCAGCGGCAATTTCGATTGGACCCTCGGCGCCTACTTCTTCAACGAGGATGCAAACCACATCACCGAGGTCACCATTGCAGAAGGATTGTATGAATCCCTGTCGGCCCTGCCGTTCTCCGTGACCACCCCGGATGGCATCCCCCTGTTCTTTTTGGCTGTGCCTTTGGATCTGACTTTGCACTATGACCGAGACCAGGAAACCACCAGCTACGCGGGCTTTTTCAGTGGCACCTTGCACCTGACGGAGAGGTTGAGGCTGAACATCGGCGCACGTTACACCTTTGAGGAGAAAACCCTGGAGACTTTCACCATCAAGCGAGCGAGCCAAACACCGATCGCCCTTCCCGGCCCCTCGCCCGTTTCGGACTGCTCAGCGGTCACACCTGCCGACAATGGCAGCCAGTTTAGCTGCGAGGCTGACTGGAACGAGTTCTCACCAAAGATCGGCCTCGACTACAGCTTCAGCGATAATCTGATGGGCTATGCCCACGTATCGAGGGGCTTCAAGAGCGGCGTCTTCAACGGCCGCCCCATTTCGACCGAGGAAATTTCCGTTGCCGACCCGGAAACTGTGACCAGCTACGAGGTTGGGTTCAAATCCCAGCTAATGGAGCAACGCCTTCAGTTGAACGGCTCTCTCTTCCACAATGCCTACAAGGATCAGCAGCAGCTCGTCAACACCTCCTCGGCGGCCACGGCGGCGGGCTTGATTCTGCTCGTGGAGAATGCGGCGGAGTCGTCCTTGACTGGCGCGGAGGTCGAGCTAAGCGCCGTGCTCGGCGATGGCCTCAGCGTGATGGGCGGCCTTGCTTGGTTGAACGCGGAGTTTGATGAGTTCGACCAAACCAACTTCATCACGGGCGAAGTGGAAGACCTATCCCACCGCGAATTCCGAGATGCGCCCGAATGGAACGCCAATCTGTTGGTTCAGTACGAACATGGCTTGGCGGGTGGCGGCACCTTGCGCATCCGCGGCGATTTGGCGTATCGGGGTGACATCTTTTACACCAACGATGAGGCGGCGAGCACCTTCGACAGGTTGCACGCGGGCGGATTCACCACCATCAACGCAGGTGTTACTTACGTAACTCCTGGCGGTAACTGGGAGCTGGGCGCCTACGGCCGAAACCTCACCGACGAACGCGAAGTCGTTGGTGGTTTCGTCGTCGATGCCTTTGGTTCCACTGACGTGCCCTTCACCGAACCACGTCGCTGGTTTGTGTCCGTAAAGTACACCGGAGGCGCCGGCTCCTAGATCTCTTGAACGCGGGCAACGGTGTCCATGATGGGAGGTTAGCGTCTAACCAATCCCCATGACTTCATCCATTGTGCGAGGTAGTCTTCGCGATTTCCGTCGGCACCAATCCCGGACGCACTCCATTCACAGGGATGCCGTAGCGTCCGAGTTCGTCGGCCGCGTTGCGCACCAACATCTCGACGCCGACTTTCGCAACACAATATTGTCCAATGTTCCGTTCTTTGTCCATTAACGATGCGCTAAAGCGGATGAATGCGAACTGGGACATTCTTGATGCCTCTAATGAAGTTGTTAGGGTTCCGTTCAACGTCGCCCACGACTTCGACGGTCTGAAAGCGGTTCAAGATCTCTTCCCACAGCACTCGGAGTTGCAGCTCAGCCATTCGGTTGCCCATGCAGCGATGAACACCAAATCCGAACGCGACGTGCGACCTTGCATTAGGACGGTCTATGATCAGCTTATCGGGGTCTTCGAAAACGCTTTCATCGCGGTTGCCGGATAGATACCACATCACGACCTTGTCACCCTTTTCGATCTGCTGCCCGCCGAGTTCGTAGTCCTCCAGAGCCGTGCGCCGCATGTGGATCACGGGGGTTTGCCAGCGAATCATTTCCGCCACCATATTTGGAATGAGTGCCGGATTGTCACGCAGCTTCTGGTACTCTTCGGGGTACTGGTTCAGTGCCATGACGCCGCCACTGATGCTGTTTCGGGTGGTGTCGTTGCCGCCTACGATCAAAAGCAGCAGATTGCCTAGGAACAACTCCATGTCTTCATTCATTTTTGCGGTTTCGGGATTGTGCTGGAGCATGGAGATCAGGTCGAAGGCAGGCGGTTGTCCCACTCTCGACATCCATAGCCGGTAGAACGCGGCAGCACACTCCATCAACTCGTCGTATCGTTGCTGCATATCGATGCCGCCATCACCGGTGACCCCCGGCACGGCCGTGGTGATGTCGGACCAGCGAATCAGTTTGCGACGCTCTTCGTATGGGAAACCGAGAATTGTTGCGAGCATGCGCGCCGTCAGTTCCACGGACACTTCCTGCACCCAGTTGAAGGTTTCACCAACCGGCAGGTTGTCCAGGATGTCCGCCGCACGCTCACGAATCAGTGGCTCAAGCTCCACCAAATTCGACGGAGCGACGGTTGGAGCGACCGCGCGCCGCTGCTTGGCGTGTTCGGGTTCGTCCATGCCGATAAAGTTCTTGCCTTGGATCTGCCCCTCCACCACGATGGGATCCGCGATGGCGATTCCGCCCCTCTCGGAGGAGAAGACCTTATGGTTGGCATCGACCTCCTTGATGAGTTTGTGGCTGGTCACTGACCAGAAAGGTCCGTTGATGCTATCCGCCAAGAAATGCACTGGCGCCTCACTGCGCAGACGTGCGAACCAGGGTTGCCAAGTGTCATTTAGAAAAAGCTCGGGTCGGCTGACATCAACTTCCTCGAGTGGAGTGCTTTCGATGTCTTTTGTGTCGATTTCGGTGGACTCATTACTCATCTGTTCGCCTTCAAAGAGCATTTTTTGGTTTCGCTTGAAGCGGGGTAAGATGCATTCCCTAGAATGCCATAACTATGGTACTAGTTAAAACTGACGCCACACAAGTGCGTGCTGGATGTTAAAGAGCCTGAAGCCAGCGTGGATGAGTTCATCGAAACCGATATGGGTAACCCCGTGTCGATCGATGCGGCAGTTGCCCAAATCAATGCGGGTGGTGCCTCTAAAGTTGACATTCTATTCAACAACGCGGGTGTCGCCGCGTCGTAGGGCTCAGGCGCTAGAGCGTAACAATCTGCCCGGTCGTGCGCCCGTGTCCTCATCGTGCCTGCGCGTGACAATGCCGTTCACCATCGTCATGGCGTAGCCTTGGGCGCCTTGCAGCAAACGGGAACCACCGGCTGGCAGGTCCTGCGTCAATGTCAGTTCACCGAGCTTTAAGTTTTCATAGTCAATGACATTGATGTCGGCCCGCATGCCAAGTGCAATTAGACCTCGATCCGCGAACCCAAATAGTTCAGCGTTGCGCCGGGTTGCGCGATGTATCACGTGGGACAGCGGCAGCGTCTCGCCGCGTTTGCGGTCCCGCGTCCAGAAGGTGAGCTGATAGGTGGGGTTGACCGCATCGAAAATCAGTGAAACATGCGCACCCGCATCGGACAATCCCGTGACCGTGGTTGGGCTGAGCTGCATCTCGCGCACCGCGTCCAGATTAAAGTCGGAGTAATTGGTAAAGAACACGATTGCTCGGGCGTCCTCACCACTGACCAGGTGATCGTAAAGCAAGGATGCGGGCGGCAGGTTGGACGTGGCCGCACGAGCGCCAAAACTGTCCTGAGCCTGGGGTTCATAGGTGCTGGTCGAGTCGAGCTCGAACACATTCTCGAACACCCACTCGGCGTGGGAAATGCCAAACTCCATGGATCCTGCGGGCACGCCGTTGATTTGGTTGTCTTCGCGCAGAATTTTGGCTTTCAGGGCAGGGTCGCGCAGTGCTTGCAGCCGTGCATTGAGCGGAAGTGCCTTGAGTTGCTGGTAACTGGGTTTGAGCATCCACGGATGATAGGCCGCGATGCTCAAGACCAAACCGGTTGGGCGGCTGCCGACCTGGGGGTACACTTGGGCCCCCGATTGATTCGCAGCCGCGCACAAGTCAATCGCTTGGCGCCACTTATCCGACCAGTCATCGACCTGGAACAACGTAAAGGTTGCGGGTCGCCCACTGGTTTTGCTGACCCGGCTGATCAGATCGATTTCCTGTTCCAGCGATGTGTGCTCGCGCATCTCAGGACGCCCCTCGCCCAGGGTGCTGGATGGAATGATCTGGAACAGTCCGCGGCCGGCACGCTGCAATGCGCCGGCAATCGCCATGACTTCGTCATCGTTGGCGAAGGTGCCGGGCACCGGTTCACCATCAATGGATCGGTGGCCCAGAATGCGCGACGTGGAAAATCCCACCGCTCCTTCGCGCAGGGCCTCTTCCACCACACGGCTCATGCCAGCCAGGTCATCAGCGCTCGCTGCTTGGTTCGTACGGCCCCGCTCGCCCATAACATAGTTGCGCACCGCGCCGTGGGCGACCAAGGAACTGATGTTTAAGGCGTACTCGCGCCCGGCGAGAAAATCGAGATACTGCGGGTAGGTTTCCCAGGCACCCCATGGCATGCCTTCATGGAGTGCAGTGCCGGGAATGTCCTCCACGCCTTCCATCAACTCGATAAGTTCCTGTTCGCCACCAGGGGCCACGGGCGCAAAGCCCACCCCGCAGTTGCCCATGACAATAGTGCCAACGCCGTGACTGGCTGATGGGTACATTTCTGAGTCCCAGGTCACCTGGCCATCATAGTGCGTGTGAATGTCAATCCAGGCTGGTGTAACCAACGCGCCAGCGGCGTCGATGGTTTCCCGCGCGGGCTCGTCAACCTTGCCCAGCGCGACAATCACGCCGTCTCGCACGCCAATGTCTGCGGCCACTGGATCCGCGCCGCTGCCGTCGTGGACGGTGCCACCCGCAATTAGGTAATCGAGCATCTGCTTCTCCTAGGTTCCTTCCCTATTCTGTTCTATTCTATCCTTTGCCATGCACCGCTCGTTGGGGTTCCCACCACGGCGGTCGAGTTGAACGCCATGTCTGATCAGCGAAAAGAAGTTCATTAGCAGCATCGGCGGATCATGTCGACCAGAGCGCGATTTTCCCAAGTACCTCGAGCGATAGCCCTCGGGGCGAGGGCATCCTGCGGGAGCGCACTTCGCTAAATGGGGTCAAGGCGCACGGGGACTTCCTTTATGCCTCGGATGAAGTTGTTCGATAGCCTTTTGACATCTCCGACAACTTCCACTGCGTGAAAGCGCTTCATGATTTCCTCCCACAACACGCGCAGTTGCATTTCGGCTAGCCGGTTGCCCATGCAGCGGTGAATTCCGAACCCAAAGGACACGTGTGCGCGGGCGTTGGGCCGGTCGATGATCAGCCTCTCCGCATCCTCAAAGACCGATTCATCGCGGTTGCCGGATAGGTACCACATAACGACCTTGTCGCCTTTCCTAATGTGCTGGCCACCGAGTTCGTAATCCTCCAGCGCAGTGCGGCGCATATGAATCACCGGGGTCTGCCAACGCACGATTTCGGCGACCATGTTGGGGATCAGCTTGGGGTTGTCCCTTAGCTTCTGGTATTCCTCGGGGAATTGGTTCAGCGCCACCACGCCGCCGCTGATGCTATTGCGGGTGGTGTCGTTGCCGCCAACAATCAGCAGCATGATGTTGCCCAGAAACTCCTGCGGATTCTCGTGCATTCGACAGGTGGCTTCGTTTTGCTGCAGCATGGATATGAGATCAAAGGAAGGCGGCTGCTTGGCCCGTTCCTCCCAAAGCTGATAGAAGGCACCTACAGCGGCCAACAATCCCTCCGTGCGTTTGGCCATATCGACGTTCACGTCATTTGATACGCCAGGCACCGCGGTGGCGAGGTCCGACCAGTACACCAGCTTTCGGCGTTCTTCGTAGGGAAAGCCAAACAGCGTGGCCAACATTCTCGCAGTCAGTTCGATGGAAACTTCTTGGACCCAGTTGAAGGTTTCACCGACCGGCAGTTTATCGAGGATATCCGCCGCGCGTTCACGAATCAGCGGTTCCAGCTCAGTTAGGTTCTTCGGCGCCACCGTCGGAGCGACGGCCATGCGTTGCGGCGTATGCTGAGGCTCGTCCATCGTGATGAAGCTGCGCCCTTGAACTTCCTTCTCGCCGCCGGGCTTGTCATCCGGAATGGGGTCGGCAATGGCGATGCCGCGTTTTGCCGACGAAAAAACATCGTTGGCGACATCGACTTCCTTGATCAACCGGTGCGCGGTTACTGACCAGAAAGGGCCATTGTTGCTGTTGGCAAGGTAGTGGACCGGCGCCTCTGCCCGCAGGCGCGCGAATCCCTCCTGCCACCTATCGGTCAGATAAAGCTCAGGATCCGAGACGTCGAGCTCTTCGAGCGGAACGCTGTTTACGTCTGAATTCTCGATCATCTGATCCCTCCCCCAATTGGAGCCCGACGGTTGCCTTAGGTTATTGACGCATCCTGATAATCCATGATACTAGTTAAGCGATGTTGAAAAGGCAAGGCCAGTTGCGGCTTTTGATTACGCGTTAGAGGATGTAGCGGAGTGCAATCGGATAGTGCGCCACAGCCCGTCGAGCGCGTCGAAGATATATCGGCCCGCTGGATGACGGCTGCATTGGGCAGCGTTGGCTGGAAAGCGGATATCCAAGCGCTGCGCTTTGCGCCGATTGGCACCGGGCAGATGGCGGATAGCTTCCGTTTTGATCTGGACTACGCATCTGCAGACGAAGCCGCGAGCCTGCCGGCAAGCGTGGTGGTGAAGATGCAAGCTGCCGACGAACTGAGCCGGCAAGCGGGCGCGGGTGGCGCGTACGAGTCGGAGGTGCGCTTCTATCAGGAGCTCGCGCCGACGGTCAATATCCGCACACCGGCGTGTTACTACGCCGTCGGACCAGACAGCGAAAGCCGCTTCGCGTTGGTGCTCGAAGACCGGGCACCGGCGGAACAGGGCGATCAACTGCTCGGATGTGATGTCGAAGCTGCCCGCAACGCGGTGGTTAACCTTGCAGGATTGCATGGTCCACGTTGGTGCGATCGGGCGCTATTGGACACGGTCTGGCAACGCAACCCCTTGGCGCTGGACCTGTTGGCGGCGATGCTCACTGAACGCACACGGCAGTTCATCGCGCACTATGGCGCACGCGTATCGCGGCAGGATGTGGCCGTAATCGAGGCGTTTGCGCCCCAGTGCCGGGATTGGTTAGCGGGGCGAAGCGAACGCTTCGCGCCCGTTCATGGTGACTACCGTCTGGACAACCTGCTGTTCGAGTCGGACCCGGCGGGCCGGGTGGAGGTTACTGCGCTCGATTGGCAGACGCTGGACATCGGCCTGCCTGGCCGGGATCTCGGCTACTTTCTCGGCAACAGCTTGTTGCCAGCAGACAGGCGCCGCACTGAAACGGAGTTGGTGCGGACATACCATGAGGCTCTATTGGGCTATGGCGTGACCGGGCACCCATTTGAGGAGTGCTTTGACGACTACCGCTACGGTCACTTTCAAGGGCTGCTGATTACGGTGATTGCCGCAGCCGGTTTGTCGCACACCGAACGGGGCGATGACATGTTCATGGCCATGTCATCGCGGGCTTGCGAGGCGATACGGGATCTCGACAGCCTTGAACTACTGTAGCGTTCACCAGTTGATCAGTCCAGCACCCAAGAAACCGGTGCGCTCAATAAGTCAGGTGCATTCCTCTCCCAGTAACGCTTCGCAGCCGCATGCATTTTTTTGGAGATTGCTTGCGCCTTGTCAGCGTCGCCTGCCTCAATCGCCTGCAGGATGCGTTCCGAGTTGCGGGCGTTGGCGCAGCGATGGTCCAGGTCATACTCAATGCCTGCCCCCTGCGACATGCGGTGCAGCGCATTGACCAGAAAGCCCAGCACCAAGTTCTTGGATGCCACTGCCACTAATTCGTAAAACTGTCGAGATTCAGCCGTGGTTTGGTCAGAACTGCCAGTCGCCGCATTCAGCCGCTCCACGCACTGGCGCAAAGCGGCGATGTCCTGATGGCTTGCGTTTTGGGCGGCTTCGGCAACCAGCACGGGGTAGATGGAGCGCCGCACTTGGAGCACACGGTCAAACGTCGCGTTGGCAAACTGCAGCTGCAAGGAGATGGCGCTGGCGATGTGGGCGTTGTCGGGCACGCTCACGACGGGCCCGCCGCCCGGCCCCGCCTTGATGCGCAGCGCCCCCTGCAGCTCCAGAAAGCGCAAGGCTTCGCGAATGGTGGCTCGGGCGACGCCATGCTTCTGGACCATGACATGTTCCGGATCCAGCTTGGTCCCTGGGCGCAACCCGCGGGTCTGGATGTCTCGGACGATCTGTCGTGCAACCCGTGTTGCGGCTCTTTCGTTTGGGAGTGCGCCCTCAGCCATGAATAGGATAATAAATAATCCGTCGTGCTGAATCTATCAAGGCGTGTTTACTTGGGATGGGCACTTAACTAGTATAGTAGTTAGGACAGTCATGAAGGAGGGAGCCAAATGCCCACAGTTGCAACCACCATGGCTCGGCGTACGCATACGCCGGGAAACCGCGGCTGGGCCCGCACTGCGCGGCCCGGTGATTCGAACAAGTACTTCATGGTCTCCGCGGACAGTCACGCGAACGAACCCAAGGATTGGGTGAAGTCCCGCATAGCGCCCGAGTATCGCAAGCGTTTGCCAAGGCTGGAGATGCGGGATGGACAGGCGTTCATCATTACCGAAGGCAATCGCCCCTGGAAGATCAAGACGGATGCCACCGACTGGGGGCCGGAAGACATCGAACGCAACAAGACCGGGCGCAATCCCGCCGAACGCCTTGCGGACATGGACCGCGACGGCATCGATGCTGAGGTTGTTTTCGGCAACAAGGGCATCCATGCGTTTGGCACCAATGACCCGGGGTTTTCCATGGCCATGTGCCAGGCTTGGAATGACTGGGCGCACGAGGAGTTTGGCGCATACCAAGACCGCATCCTGCCGATGGCCCAGATACCCACCCTCGATGTGGATGCGGCCATCAAGGAAATCGAACGGGTCGCGAAACTGGGCTTTAAGGGAGTGACCATACCGGTCAAGCCCGAGTACGGCCCCACCGGCATGGATCAGCGCAACTACAACCAGCCGGAGTTCGAACCGCTCTGGTCTGCTGTCGAGGATGTGGATCTGCCACTGACCATCCATGTGTCCACTGGTCGGGATCCCAGGGCCTCTTCCGGGCCGGGCGGGGCAATAGTCAACTACGCAGTGCATTGCTGTGCGGCGAGTCAGGAGCCCGTGGCCAACCTATGCGCTTCCGGTGTGCTGGAACGGCATCCAAAGCTGCGGTTCGCCACCATCGAAGCGGGCATAGGCTGGGTGTCCTGGTTGCTGGAAGCGATGGATGAAGCGTTCTACAAGCATCGTATGTGGGTGTCGCCCGATCTCAAGGAGCCGCCGAGCTACTACTATCGGCGCCAAGGTTTTGCCAGCTTCGGCGAAGACCGATCGGGGCTCGACTTGGGCGTTGCGCATGACTTGCTGGACAACTTTCTGTGGGCCAATGACTATCCCCATCATGAAGGCACCTGGCCGCATTCGGCCGCGGCCATCGAGCGCACCATGGGCGGGCTGACCGATGCGCAGCGCGCCAAGGTGCTGGGCCTGAACGCAGCCCGGCTGTGGAACATCGAGATGCCTGCCAAGTATCAATCCCAAGCTCGGGCAGACTGATGTCACTGCGCGGGGTCGCGGCGGTGGTAGGCGTGGCCGAGAAGGCACCCCAACGCCACACCGGTGACGAGACCATCCTTGAGTTGTTGAGCGAGGTGGCCGCCTCCGCAATAGCCGACGCCGGCTTTCAACACGCGCAAGTGGATGGGTTGGTTGTCCACCCAATCGGCGGGCTGCCTGGCTTTGTTCCAGCCACCGTGGCGGAGTTTCTGGGGCTTCGGCCGACGTTCGCCGAACTGGTCGATCTCGGTGGGGCCACCGGCGCCGGCATGGTTTGGCGGGCCGCGGCGGCGATTCAAGCCGGCATGTGTACGACCTGCCTCTGCCTGACCGGCACCCGCAGGCGCAGACGCACATCGCGCGCCGGTGCGGCGGCAGAAAAACGGAGCAGGCCGAGGTCCATCATGCCCAATCGCGACCGCTCCCCGCTGGCGGAGTTCGATTCCCCCTACGGAATGGTCGGCGCCAATGTGGGCTATGCCATGTTGGCGACCCGCTATGCCCACGAGCATGGGCTGGCCGCTGAACAACGGGCGAAGGTGGCGGTTGATCAGCGCAAAAACGCCAACGTCAATCCTGACGCCATTTTTCATGATCAGCCGCTCACCATTGAGGACGTGCTGGCATCGGAAGTGATCTGTGCGCCATTGCACATGCTTGAGATTGTGATGCCCGCTGCGGGCGCCGCGGCATTGCTGGTCACTTCCGCCGACCGGGCGGTTGACGCGAAGCAGAAGCCAGCCTGGCTGCTCGGTGCGGGCGAGTCGGTAACGCACTCATCCTTCGCCCAGGCACCAGGGCTCGACACCACCGGAATTGGCACTGCGGCGCGCGCGGCATTTGCTCAAGCGGGCGTGCGCCCCGCCGACATCGGGCTGGCCTCCCTTTACGACTGCTACACCATCATGGTGTTGCTGACATTGGAGGCTGCAGGCTTTTGCGGGCAAGGCGAGGCTGGCGGTTTCGTGGAGTCCCATGACCTGACCTATGCAGGCGACTTTCCGCTCAACACCCACGGCGGTCAGCTTTCCTTCGGCCAAGCGGGGATGGCGGGGGGCATGAGCCATGTCACGGAAGCCGTTCGTCAGATACAGGGGCGTGGGGGTGAGCGACAGGTGCCAAGCTTGGGACTCGCCTACGCGCACGGCAACGGGGGCATCATTGCCGAGCAAGCCGGCCTGGTGTTTGGAGCGGAGCGTTGAGCGCACGGCTCATCCCGCCCGTTTCCGAATTGGCGCGACCGTTCTGGGAGGCGGCACGGCAGCACCGGCTGGTCATTCAACATTGTGCGGAATCCGACAAGCATGTCTTTCCACCGCGCGCCCACAGTCCGTGGGGCGGCGGGCCGCTGACTTGGTCGGAGGTCTCGGGCCGAGGCTCGGTGTACACCTACACCATCGCCCACCGGCCGCCGCATCCGGTGTTTGCGGAACATTGCCCCCTGGTGGTCGCCATCGTCGAGCTGGAGGAAGGGCCGCGCATGATGACCAACCTCATCAATTGCGATCCGGCTGATCTGCGGGTGGGAATGCCCGTGCGGGTGGCATTTGAAGCCATCGAGGACAGTGACATTTCTCTACCGGTCTTTGAGCCTGAGTGAGCGCGTCTGATGGCTGAATCTCTGCAATATCCACTCGAAGGCGTGCGGGTTTTGGACTTTGCGCGCATCGTGGCAGGCCCGTTCGCAGGGCGCTTGCTGGCGGACCTTGGCGCGGATGTGGTCAAAGTAGAGCCTCCGGAAGGCGACGACACGCGTCTTCATGGCAAGAAGGTGTCGGGCATAACGGGGTTCTTTAATCAGCAGAACGCGGGCAAACGCAACATCAGCCTTGATCTGCGGGTACCGAGCGCCGTCGAACTGGTCAAGGAACTGGTCGCAGTAGCGGACATCGTCATTGAAAACTACCGCCCCGGCGTGATGTCCCGCTTGGGCATCAACTATGAGGTTCTGAGGCAGGCAAACCCAAAACTCATCATGCTTTCCGTCACTGGGTACGGACAACAAGGGCCGGAATCCAAGCGTCCCGCCTATGCGCCGGTGGTACACGCTGAGGTGGGGCTAGTGCATCGTCTTGGCCAGCGCAACGGCACCGCACCTGCTGACTTGTCATTGTCCGTTGCGGACACCAATGCGTCCCTGCACGGCGTGATCGGCGTGTTGGCTGCGTTGCGGCTGCGTGATCAGACCGGGCTTGGTCAACACATTGACCTATCCATGATGGACGCAACTTTCGCCACTGATGATCACAACCATTTTGAATTGGACGATGTGCCGGACTCGCTGGTCGCGTGTCCCATACTGGACCTTCCCTGCGGTCGAGTGCTCATTGCGGCCGACCCTGAAATGAAACTGGTCTTCAGAAGGCTCCTCCAGCAAGGGTTGATTGAAGATCCGACGCCACCCGATGCTGACTTGGAAACCAAAATTGCTCGACGCCGCGAGGTTATTGACCAACAGCTCAATCAATGCGCCACGATTGCGCAGTTTGGTGCGTTGATGGAAGCGTTGGACCTTTCCTGGGGCGAAGTGCGGGACCCTAGACACTTGCGGGCACAGCCAACCCTTCAGCACAGAGGCATGATCGTTGAGGTGGATGACCGTGACGGCGGCTCCCGGCCGGTGGCGGACTCACCGTATCGATTCTCTCAAGCGCGCAGCGGCGTGCGTGGCCCAGCCGCCCATCGTGGTGAGCACAATCGCGAAGTGTTGAGTGAATGGCTGGGCGGAAATATTGACGGCTGGTTGCAAACTGACGCCCTGGTCGCCGAGTCAGCTGAACCGGACGAGTAGGCAGACATACAGACGCATAACGAGGAATGAGGCAATGACGGCGCAATCCGATCGCGAAGCGGAACTGTTGGCCGCTCAGGAATGGCGGACCGAAACACCTGGGCACGAAGGCTGGGAGCGGACGGTTTGGCCGGATGATACGAACAAGCACTATGTGATTTCAGCGGACTGCCATGCCATTGAACCGAGGGATTGGATGCGTGGCTATGTCGATGAGGCGGTTCAGGAGCAACTGAGCGCTCGCCGCACGCGGCGGGACAAGGAGATGAATCAGGAGCGGGCGGAAGGCGTGCGGGAGCCGAAGGAGACAGCGCCCCGAGCTTCAAGCCCAGAGGCTGTCAGACAGAGCGGCAGAAAGGGCGAAGACAAGAAGGACGAGGACAAAAAGAAGGCGACCCTTCCAGCAGCGCACCTCTTGGACCGTTCCAAAATGGCGGGTGAGGATCTCGAACGATTCATGTCCGGCCGATTTGCGGACCAGCGAGTCGTTGACAACGCGCGCGATGGCGTCGATGCGGAAATCATCTTTCCGGGTGCTGCGTTTCTCGCCGCTCAAATAGCCGGCGATGATCCCGCGCTGGCGCTGACGCTTTGTTCAGGCTGGAACAACTGGGCTCGCGACTGGTATGGCGGGCATTGGGACGTGCAGTTTCCGATGGCATTCATAACGACTGCTGACGTGGATGCGGCGGTTACGGAGATCGAGCGGGTTGCCAAGCTGGGGTTCAAAGGCGTTTGCCTGCCCAACAAGCCCGTGTACGGACCGCAGCCTCCGAGGGAGCGCAACTACAACCTGCCTGAATTCAACCCCATCTGGTCAGCACTCGAGGACACTGACATGCCCGCCACCTTCCATGTCAGCACTGGGCGCAACCCAGCGACGACACGCGGCCCAGGTGGCGCGGTGGCCAACTACGTCGCACACTGTTGCACGACAAATGTCGAACCGTTGGTGCTGATGTGTGCTTCGGGGATCTGTGAGCAACACCCGAAACTGCGTTTTGCGGTGGTTGAGTCTGGAATTGGCTGGGTGTCATGGAGTCTGGAAGCCATGGACGAGGCCTATAGAAAACACCACATGTGGGCCAAACCGAAACTTCCAGAACTGCCGAGCACCTACTTTCGGAGACAGGGATTTGCGACTTTTGGCGAAGACCGATCGGGATTGGCGGTGGCGGAGGAATTCGACTTGGTGGATAACTTTTGCTGGGCCAGTGACTATCCGCATCCCGAAGGCTCCTGGCCCCATTCCCCGGAAGCCATTGAACGGCAAATGGGCCGCCTAACCGATGCCCAGCGAGCCAAGGTTCTCGGCGGCAATGCGGCCCGACTCCTTGGGGTCGCGATTCCAAGCTAGGAGATATGCGGTACAGACGCACTACCATACCGGGCCGGTGTTCGCGGTTACCTATTCGGGCAGTTGGTACTACAAGGAGTACCCGGCATTCGTGAACCGAGCGGGGTCGTACCTGTACGAGCCTGCGCATTCAATTCACACACTCATGGTGTCCGATGACATCGACGAGGACACCATCGTCTGGTTTGCCATCTACGGCTGCAACGTGAACATTGACGAGGGCGGCAACATTCTCGGAATCGTCGATGCGAAGGCGGTGCTGCAGGTTTACCAGGAAGGATGCCAGGCGCGAGGGAATCAGTTTATCGGCGCTGATCCGCAGGCTGGTGGACCAGCACTTTAACGCCGGAGCGGCACGGGCGATTGATCCTCTGGAAGCCGTTGCGGGGATCGGGTCTGGAACGGGCGCCCCCGTCGGGCGGGAACACAACCGCTACCTCTACGGGAGCGCCGATTGAAAAGGGTGTTCGTCGACACAGGCGCCTGGTATGCGCTGACCGATCGCAGGGATCCGGATCACGAACCCGTCGCCGCGGCCTTGCGCGAACATCGCAACCGGCTGTTGACCAGCAATTTCGTGCTCGACGAAACCCTCACCCTAGTCCGATACCGTCTCGGCTGGACCATCTCGCAACGGCTTGGTGAGCAACTCCGCAGTGGTTCGCTGGCCCGCCTCGAACGCATCTCCCCAAGAGACGAAGACGCGGCTTGGGAAATTGTCTCGACCTATTCAGACAAGTCGTTCAGCTTCACGGACTGCACGAGTTTCGCCCTGTGCAACCGGCTGGAAGTTTCCATGTGCATTGCCATTGACAACGACTTCCGCTCGTTCGGTCTGCACTGTCTTCCATAGCGGTCATCCATGTTGCCGAATGAGTTTCGACTGCCAGCGCCTAGCCTACCCGGCGCCGATCG